>NZ_JBAUIK010000003.1:0-158950 GCF_049682855.1 Pontixanthobacter sp.
CGCCGTCGGTGGCGAGGATGAATTTGGCTTTGGCCGATGTTGTTTTCGGGCTGTCGCGCAAAGCCTTCAACGTCGCATCCACGTCGCCGGCTGCGCATGTTGCCATGTGAATGTTGTTGCGTTGGAGAATACCGCCAGGAATGTCGGAGGCATTGGAGCCACCGGCAGCGCGTAGTCGCTTTATTGTGGTGGTCTTGTTCCCAAATGCGGCAAGAAATTGAAACGCGAATTCGCTCTTGTCAAAGGGCTGACTTGCGAGTTCCGATATTGCTTCTTCAATTTCTACGGCATTCATTCGACAGTATTTTCCCGCATCTTTGACGATGCCTTCAATCAGTGATTTCCGGGTGGCGCAAAGTTGCCACCTTAGATCGTCAATGACTAACGCAAGGTGATTAGATTGTCACCGAGTTCCTGACATCGTTTAGCGGTAATGGATTGCACGGCGGTCACGCCGACTTGCATTGTGTTGCGTTTAGCCGATGGCCAAATCCCGTCCGGGATTTCTGAGGCCAACATGACAATACCGTTCGATTGTCATTTCGCGAAAGCGGAGCGCGGGACGTGCGTCCCCGAGCGTTCCGCTAATGCAGGCTCCTACCCACCGTGCGGTGGGTTTATCAGAGCCTGCTAATTTAGATGGTGCGGGCGGTGGGAATCGAACCCACACTCCTTGCGGAACGGGATTTTGAATCCCGCGCGTCTACCAATTCCACCACGCCCGCGTTGGGAGAGCCATATAACGCGGTCGTCACGAGACGCAACGAAAAACATCAAGAACCCATATTATATCTTTGGCTTCAGAGACTTCTTTGAGGTGGCAACTGGCTTAAGGCGCGCTCTGCGAACATTGACTGCCGAAGCATCAATGTTGTTTTTCAAATGCCGCCCGTAATATTTCTCGATCATTTCGACACTGGTCCGGCAGTTCTTGGCGACCTGATAAATATCCGCGCCTTCGAGCAATCGCAGGCAGATATAGGTATGCCGCAAACTGTAACAGGTGCGGACATGCCCATCGCGGTCGAATTTCAGATTGAGTTCGTTAAGGACGGTATTCATTAACTCACGCGGCGTTTTCCCGAATATCGGGTCTGTTGGTTTAAGCTGCTTGCGATCACGAACGCGCTCGAACGGCAAGATAGCGCCGGGCATCGATTTGCAGAAACCCACGCCCCGCTTCCCGCGCACTTCAATCTCCAATATACGTTCGCCGGTTGATTCATCATCGACGATCTTGACGTCGCGCAATTCAATCCGCGCCGATTCATCGGGACGAAGTCCGGTATTGCCCATGAAAAGCACGTAATCGTGAAAAGTCTCGCACACTTCGCGCCAGCGCGGCTTGGGCGGGTTTTTGGCCCGCTCGCGCGTGGCTTCGTAAAGCAGTTTATATTCCTCGGGCGAAAACCAGGCACGATGCTCCAGTTTGCCCGATGTCTTATATGGAGCTGACATATCCGGGATTGCGGAAATCCAGCCCTTGCGATTGGCGGTTTTCAATACCTGACGGAGCGTAACGATTTCGCCATGTAGTGTCGCGCGAGCCGGTTTCTTTGGCTTACCGGTTTTTGCATCAAGGCGGGAAGTCTGGCGATGGACACGATAGTCTTGCACCTTGCCCGCATTAATGTCTTTGAGCGCGGTATCGCCAAAGAATGGCAAGAGGTGGACGCGGACGTGAATCGACTTCGATTCCACATAACCCTCATTGCGTTCGCCCTGCGTGATAACCTCGAACTCATCGAGAAATGCTTTTGCGGCATCCTCGAAACTGGGACCAGTTGGCGTTCGGCGCAGGCGGCCATCGGTCGCTTGGCCAAGTCCGGGTGCAGGTTCGATGATTTGCGGCTGGAGAGGATTTGACAACAAGGCAAGCGCTCCGCGTCTACGCTGGCGATCCTCTACACATCGTTCCATATACCAGTCGCGTGCAAAATCCTTCGCGGCGGCAAGGTTGGTCTCTTTGGTTGTCTGCCGATGATTGCGGCTGCCAAGATAAGTCGAGCATTGCCAGAAGCGGCTATTCTCACGCCGATAAACGTGAAGCGCGCCATCCATCAGAGCGTAGCTTTCAGCTTTCATAACGAAACTCCAAAATGTGTAAGACATGTGTAAGTCTTTTTGGAAGTCTCGTCTTTGCTCAAACTGTTGGTATTTAAGGGTTTTTAGCTAATTTTTTAAGGTAGAATGCAATTTTGAGTGCGGCGCGTCTACCAATTCCACCACAGGGGCATCCCGGGCTGCGGGAGAGCACTTAGCGAGCGATCATGCCCGCTTCAAGCACCCATTTCCGCTTTATCACGCTTTCGCTTTGATCGCTCCGGCCAATAACTTGTGCATTTTCGAATGCAGAGCATCATTGGCAGCGAGGATCTGTTTTGAATGGATCGGTTCAGACCGCCCACGATAATCGCTCACAAACCCGCCTGCTTCGCGAATCAACAAACAGCCCGCTGCCGTATCCCAATCATTCAGGCCGCTTTCCCAAAAGCCGTCATACCGGCCGGCGGCAAGCCATGCGAGATCCAGCGATGCCGCGCCATTGCGGCGGATGCCGGCAACTTGCGGTCCGATCGCGCCAAATATTCTGGTCCATTGGGCGAAGTCACCGTGGCCCTGAAACGGGATGCCGGTGGAAATCAATGCGTCTGACAGGTTACGCCGTGCAGAGACGCGCAGACGGCCATCATGCAGCCACGCACCGCGATTTTTCTCCGCCCAATATGTCTCGTCTGTGACCGGATTATAGATGACTGCGGCAAACACATCGCCCCATCCCTGACCACCCAGTTTGGGTTCCTGTGCCGCAATAGAGATTGCGAAATGCGGAATTCCGTGGAGAAAGTTGCTGGTCCCATCAAGCGGGTCAATGATCCAGCGCGGCATGTCGGGCGAACCCTCGATTACGCCAGCTTCCTCCAGGACAAAACCCCATTCGGGGCGGGCCGCGAGCAGCTCGTCATACAAGGTGCGTTCTGACCGCATATCCGCCTTGGACACGAAATCCGCCGGACCCTTGCGGCTAACTTGCAAATGCTCAACCTCGCCAAAGTCACGGCGCAGACGGTGCCCGGCCTTACGCGCGGCGCGTTCCATAACGCGGATTATGCCGGATACAGCAGCCATGCCGGATTAGCTGACCTTGCCGACATAGGTGCGCTCATACACATCGACGATGACGCGCGTACCGGCGCCAATATGCGGGGGCACCATGATGCGAACGCCATTATCCAACACCGCCGGCTTATAGCTGGAAGAGGCCGTCTGACCTTTAACCACCGCATCAGCCTCGACAATTTCCGCCTCGATCTGATCGGGCAGTGCCACGCTGATGGGCTTTTCTTCCCACAATTCCAACGTCACCTGCATGCCGTCCTGCAAAAACTCTTTTGCATCTCCGAGAAGGTCGGATTCAAGGTTGATCTGCTCATATGTATCGCCGTCCATAAAAACGAGCAGTTCGCCATCTTCATAGAGATACTGAAATTCTTTAGTATCAAGGCGGACGCGTACGACTGTGTCCGCGCTACGAAAACGGACGTTGGTTTTGCGGCCATCCTGCAAATTCTTCATCTCAACCTGCATATAGGCCCCGCCCTTGCCCGGCTGGGTGTGCTGAATTTTGGCAACTTTCCAAATGCCGCCTTCATATTCAATGATATTGCCGGGACGAATGTCCACGCCGCTGATCTTCATGACAGAACAAACCTTTATAGGGATCGGCGGGCGAAGATCGCCCGTGTAGGTCGGGCCTTTAGCCGAGCAGATGTCTGCGGGCAAGGTCGCTGGTAAATAGCCGTATGGGACGCTATCAATGTACCATGATCTGGAAATATATTGCTTCTCTTGCGCTGATGCTGCCGTTCACCGCACCGGCCTATGCGGATGGTAGCTATGGTAAATTGGGTACTCTGCCGCATGGTGAATATATCTGCAGTATTCCCGGCGATGCCGCAGCGGCGGCATGGATTGCATTGCCGGGCAAGAATTTCACGATCGACAATGCCTCAACATATCACACCGAAGCCGGATCAGGTACCTATCTGATGACCGGTTCCAATATCGTGTTTACCCGCGGACCAATGAACGGGATGCGCTTTCAGAAAACCGGCAGTCAAACCCTGCGCTGGATTGATAACAAGGGAAATCTAAGCCGTGTTCGGTGCATCCGCCGCGCAGGCAGCCTCTAGCCGGGTTTTCGCACGCGCTTGAATTTTGCCAAAGCATTTCCGAATGCTTTGATCACGGCCACCTCGTCACCGTTCCAGACCGCGCCGGATACAGCCAAGAAATCTGCGCCAGCTTCTATCAATGGCTGACAATTATCAGGCGTGATACCGCCAATTGCCACCGACGGTATCTCGAACAAGTCGCTCCAAAACTCGATCAAGCTCACGTCTGCCGTATGATCTGATTGTTTGGTAGTGCTGGGAAAGAAAGCACCGAAGGCAACATAATCTGCGCCCTGCTCGCCCGCTTCCATCGCCAGATGGCGGCTATTATGACACGTCACCCCAATCTGCATATCAGCACCAATAGTGTCCCGTACATCCTTCGGCGAGCCGTCTGACTGCCCCAGATGCACACCGTCTGCACCAAGCCGCTGCGCCAAGCCGGCATCATCATTGACGATGAAGGCCACATCATGCGCCGCGCATATCTCTTGCAGAGGCGCAGCCAGTTTGGCCGCCTCATGCTGTTCAATATCTTTCACACGGAACTGAAAGGCAGCCACCGGTCCTGCGCCCAATGCGCGGTTCAGGCGTGCAGCGAAGTCACTTCCGACGTCCGGTGGAGATATCAGATAGAGCTGGCAGGCAGGAATACGGTTGGTCATGCCTTGTGCTTAACCGTGCATGGCTGGCGCAACAAGTCCCGTGCCGAGCGTCAGCCAGCAATAGATGCGCGGTGGATGTGGTTGATCGCCTCGCCCAGTGCTGCATCGAATTGTTCATCCGTCATATCGGCGCGAAGCTCTTCGAGCAGAGCTCGGCTAAAGCTCGCAATCATTCCGGTATTTTCTGCCAGGTGCTCACACGCATCTTCGCGGCAGAACCCGCCGGAAAGCGCAACGACGCCCAGCGTTTTGGGGTGATCGACGAGCGGCTTATACAGGTTTGATTTTACCGGAAGTGTGAGCTTGAGCATCACCTGCGCGCCATCTGGCAGCGCGTCCAGACCTTTCAGTATCTCTGCCAGCACGATGTCCTCGGCGTCTGCTCGATCGGGCGCACCGATGGAAACCTCAGGCTCCAAAATCGGCATTAAGCCGTGACCTAGGATCTGCTGGCCAACCGCAAATTGCTGCGCAACGTTGGCCGCAATACCGGCCGCATTCGCGCTGTTAATGACCGAGCGCATTTTCGTCCCGAAAACACCCTTGTTCTTGCCTTTTTGGAGTAAAGCATCAAGCCCGGGATTGGGCTTCATCATCTGGACGCCGTCAGTCTCGTCTTCCAGCCCTTTATCGACTTTCAGGAACGGCACGACGCCGCGCGCCTTCAATGCATCCGGCGTCGGCTTGCCATCCACATCACTGTCCATCGTTTTCTCAAACAGGATTGCGCCAATCACTTTGCCGCTGGAAAAACTCGGTGCGGTAATCACGCGGCTGCGCATATCATGAATTTTGGCAAACATTGCATCATCACCGTCCCACTCATCATCGCTGATGCCGTATGCGCGCAAAGCTTTGGGGGTTGAGCCGCCGCTCTGATCCAAAGCTGCGATAAACCCTTGGCCCTTGGCAATCCGAGCGGTCATTTCATCGTGGTTCATAACTCATAATCCTGCTGTATAGTGCCGGCTGCGGACCGCCGTTGAATAGGAATGCATGACATTTTCCGGAGGCCTTTAACCGGCGGCAATAGGCTGTGCAACTGCGCGCTGGGCTGTAGGCTGTAACCCTCTCAAACAGCTAAATAGATAAGGATAGCATCGGGTAAATTACTCAGGCGCATTCAATGCAGGAACCAGATTCATGGCAACTGAAATGCGCGTGCCTGGCCCGCTGAATGGGCGGACCGCATGGTGCAGCCAGCTTGGGAACAATACGATCATACCAGTTTTTGGCCGGATCGCTATTTCATTCGGTTCAGCTGCGCCGCCCGCGTCCGCAATACGCAGGTCTGGTGCCGTCATCCGGATCATCGGCATGCGCGGGTCAAGCAATTGCAGTTCACCGCCAAGAGCGGGATCATCATCCCCCTCATACCCATCATCAACATAGGCAACAGCTGACCAATAGGAACCGGGGTGGGTATGATATTGGTTGGCGCTGCCTTTACTGCTGACATTGGCCCACATTTCGGGAATCCAACCAAAGCGGCTTGCTTGCGGCGAGCGAATGTCAACCGTCTGTGCATCGGCCATTTGCATGGCCTTATATGCCAATGCGCGGGCAACCTCACCGCCCCATTCCACCATCCGCGTATTGGAATGCCATCCATTGATATTGGAAATTTGCACCCCGGCAGAATCGTCCGCCTGCTGCGCCGTGATGATGGCACGCAAAGCCTGAAGGCCCTCCGCACTGGCCAGCTCATCAACGACGAACGGCGTCGCAAATAATCGGCGCGTTTTAGCCACCAAACGTCCTAATTTGCGGCTTTCAGCGCCGTCACACCGGGAAGATCCTTGCCTTCCATCCATTCGAGAAACGCACCGCCAGCGGTTGAAATATAGGTGAAATCACTCGCCACACCGGCATGATTGAGCGCCGCAACGGTATCGCCCCCACCCGCCACGGATATCAGCGATTCGCCGATACTCAGCGCCGCTGCGGTCTTGGCCAAGGCAACAGTCGCTTCATCAAACGGCTCGGTTTCAAATGCGCCCATCGGGCCGTTCCACACCAGCGTTTTGCAGGTTTTGAACACATCGCCCAATGCCTCGACTGCCTGTGGTCCCACGTCGAGTATCATCTCGTCCGCTGCCACTTCATGGACATTGCACACACGCAAACTAGCAGGATTGGCGGCAAATTCTTTCGATACCACGACATCATAAGGCAGGTGGAGGGTGCAGCCCGCCTGATCGGCCTTGTCCATAATCGCATTGGCGGTGCCGGTCAGATCATGCTCACACAAAGATTTGCCAACATCGATCCCGCGTGCCGCCAAGAACGTATTGGCCATGCCGCCGCCGATGATCAGATGCTGGACCCTAGCCACCAGATTTTCAAGAACGGCGAGCTTGGAGGAAACTTTCGCGCCGCCAACTACGGCTGCCACCGGTTGCTGCGGATTGTCCAAAGCCGATGCTAGGGCAACCAGTTCCTTCTCCATCGCCCGGCCCGCAAAAGACGGGAGTATCCTGGCCAGGCCCTCCGTACTGGCATGCGCACGGTGCGCGGCGGAAAAGGCATCATTGACGTAGAAATCGCCATTGGCAGCAATATCGGCGGCAAACTGCGGATCGTTGGCTTCTTCACCGGCCCAGAAGCGCGTATTTTCCAACAAACCAATATCGCCGTTGCGTAAGATGCCAACCGATTGCTCCACCACCGGACCGTGGACTTCCGGGATGAACATAACTTCACGGCCCAGCACTTGCTCGACTGCGTCCAGTGTCATACTGACCGACATGGTCGAATTTCGCTGGCCCTTGGGCCGGCCAAAATGCGCCAGTAACAGCACTTTCGCGCCTGCCTTCGCCAGCTCCATAATGGTCGGTTTGGCAGCCTCGACACGGGTGGTATCGGTCACCGCACCGCCATCCATCGGCATATTCAGATCAACACGGACCAGCGCAACTTTGCCGGCAATATCGCCCAGATCATCGAGAGTTTTGAAAGAAGCCATATCCGCCTACTGTCCGATCTCCGCGATCACAGGAATTTCGCCATGACACCGGCGGTATCGATCATCCGGTTGGAGAAGCCCCATTCATTATCATACCAGCTGACAACGCGGCACAATTTGCCTTCCATCACCGATGTTTCAAGACTGTCGATCGTGGAGCTGGCCGGATAGTGGTTGAAATCACTGCTGACGAGAGGCTGATCGGTATAATCGAGCACGCCCTTCATAGGGCCATCAGCAGCCTCTTTCAGTGCGGCATTCAGCTCTTCGGCAGTTGTGTCGCGGCCAGGCGTGAATACCAGATCGACCAGACTGACATTGGGTGTCGGCACGCGGACAGAGCTCCCATCCAGCTTTCCGGCGAGTTCCGGCAGAACCAGACCAACAGCGCGCGCCGCCCCGGTAGTGGTCGGGATCATATTCTGCGCGCCGCCACGGGCCCGGCGCATGTCGCCATGCATCTGGTCGAGCATGCGCTGATCATTGGTGTAACTGTGGATCGTAGTCATGAACCCGCGCTCAATACCGACCAGATCATTCAGAACCTTGGCCACTGGCGAAAGGCAATTTGTGGTGCAGCTTGCATTGGAAACGATCACGTCATCCGATGTCAGAATGCTATGGTTCACGCCATATACGATCGTTGCGGTGACATTCTTTGCAGGGGCCGATATCAGTACACGTTGTGCGCCCGCTTTCAGATGCGGCGCCGCATCTTCATGCGACTGGAAAAATCCGGTGCATTCCAGCACAATATCAACGCCCATTTCACCGTGCGGCAGATTGCCCGGATCACGCTCTGACGTGACGGCAATTTTCTTGCCATTTACAGTGATGCTGCTGCTATCAGCGCTCACTTCACCGGGAAATCGGCCATGCGTGGAATCAAATTGAAACAAAAGCGCATTCGCTTTTGCATCGGCCAGATCATTGATCGCCACCAGATCAAGATCATGATCACTCCGTTCCAGAATTGCACGCGCCACCAAGCGGCCGATACGCCCAAAACCGTTGATTGCAACTTTAGTCGCCATGATGAAAACTCCTGCTTAGCTGTTGAGCTTGTTGATAATTTTTGGGACAATTGCGTCCGCCGTGAACCCGAATTTGGAAAACAGATCACCCGCCGGCGCCGATGCTCCAAATCGGTCAAGACCGATATTGATACCTTCCGTACCGGTATAGCGTTCCCAGCCCCGCGTACTGCCCGCTTCAATCGAGACTTTCAGCACATCTGCTGGAAGAATGTCCGCTCTGTATTCAGCATCCTGCGCATCGAACAGTTCAGCGCAGGGCATGGACACCACATCAGCGCCAACACCTTGCTGCTCCAAAACAGCGGCGACGTCAGCGGCAAGATGCACTTCTGAGCCTGTTGCAACCAGCACAACTTTGCGCCCTGCGGATGCAACGCTCAGACGGTAGGCACCGCGTGCGCTGCGGTTACTGGCACTGGTCCATTCAGCATCACCTTCGCCGCGCATTTGCGGAAGGCCCTGACGCGACAGCGCAAGAACCGAAGGTGTGGCAGGCATTTGCAAGGATAGCGCCCAGCACTCGGCAGTTTCTATCGCGTCGCATGGGCGATAGACATTGAGGTTTGGCACAAGCCGCAGGCTCATCACCTGTTCGACCGGTTGATGAGTGGGTCCGTCTTCACCCAACCCGATGCTGTCATGGGTCATGACATAAATAGCGCGAGTTTCCTGCAAAGCTGACAGACGGATGGCATTCCGGCAATAATCGCTGAAGATTAAAAAAGTGCCGCCATAAGGGATTATTCCGCCATGCAACGCCATTCCGTTCATGGCGGCTGCCATGCCAAATTCGCGGATGCCGTAATAGATGTAACGTCCCGAATAATCGTCTGCGCTGAACGGCACAGTGCTCGGCGTTTTGGTATTGTTGGAGCCGGTCAGATCAGCACTGCCACCGATCATTTGCGGCAATGCGGCGGTCAGCGGACCAAGCGCCATTTCAGACGCTTTGCGAGTTGCGACTTTTTGAGGATCTGCGGCAAGGCTGCGAATATGATCCTCGATCGCGCGCCCTGCCCGGTCGCCCGGATCGCCCATCCGCGTTTCAAATTCCGCCATCCTTGCAGAATTTTCAAACCGCGATTTCCATGCGCTATGGGCCTCTGCGCCGCGCTGGCCGGTGCCGTGCCAATCGGCGATGATATCATCAGGGACCACAAATGGTTCATGATCCCAGCCCAACATTTTGCGCGCCGCAGCAATCTCGTCTGGCCCAAGCGGTGCGCCGTGCGTGGCAGAGGTGCCCTGCTTGTTCGGCGCGCCTTTGCCGATAATGGTTTTGCATGCGATGAGCGAAGGGCGATCATCCGCCATTGCTTCCTCTATCGCGCGGCTGATAGCATCGGTATCATGGCCATCACAGCTTACGACATGCCAGCCCGCAGACACATGGCGGGCCTTGACGTCTTCGCTGGTGGAAAGATCAGCCGAACCGTCGATGGTGATATTATTGTCGTCCCACAATACCGTGAGATGGCCCAGTTTCAAATGACCGGCCAAACCAATAGCCTCGTGGTTGATGCCTTCCATCAGACATCCGTCACCAGCGACGGCCCAGGTCCGGTGGTTCACCAGATCATCACCGAAATGAGCATTTAGCTGACGCTCCGCAATGGCCATACCCACCGCCATCGCCACGCCTTGACCGAGCGGCCCGGTGGTACATTCCACACCGTCCAGCAGGAAATTTTCCGGGTGCCCCGCGCAGGGCCGGTCAATCTGGCGAAAATTGGCAATGTCATCCATTGTCGGCGCGGCATATCCCGAAAGATGCAGCAATGCATAGATCAACATAGATCCGTGACCTGCCGATAGAACAAACCGGTCGCGGTCGGGCCAATCGGGCGCACCAGGATCGAATTTGAGATATTTGGACCACAGCACGGTTGCAACGTCAGCCATGCCCATCGGCATGCCAGGGTGCCCCGAATTGGCGGCTTGGACCGCATCCATTGATAAAGCACGAATAGCATTGGCCATTGGTGCCAGACGGGACGGATCGAGGCTCATTCTGGGCGCTCCTTTTCAGGGCAATTGGATATTCTGCACGGCTACGAGTCGCGCGGTGAAAGTGCCATCGCGGATGCGCCGGTGGGGGTCAAGGACAGGCGTGCCGACGGTCCACTGACTCTTGTGCCCACACAAAACCATGTCAATTATCAACAGGCCAATCCAACCCTTTGCACTGCAATACAATATTGGTAAATAAATATTATGAGTGAAGAGCGCATCGAAACAGCCGTAAATCGAATAGAGGCAGCATTGGCCCGCATTGCCGAAGTTGCGAATAATCCGTCACCCACGCCGCAATCGGTTTCTGCCTTGGTGGTAAAGCATGAGGCATTGCGCGACGCCGCCAGCACAGCATTGAACGACATCGATTCTCTTATTGCGGAGATCGGCGAATGAATGAAGTCATTCTGCACATCGGGGGCAAGGACTATGCGGTTGCCTGCGCTCCGGGTGAAGAAGGCCACGTGGCTCAGCTTGGCCAGTCGATCGACGCAAAAATTCGCTCGCTCGGTGATGGCGTCACGACGAGCGAGATACAGCGGCTATTGTTCGGGGCATTATTTCTCGCGGATGAATTGCATGAGACAAAAGCGACCGCCGCTCAGGATACCGCACGCCATCAGGCCGAACACGCCGCATTGAGCCAGGAAAAACGCGCGGCTGCCCTGGCTCTTGGCAAACGCGACCAGTTGGAAACGAAAGTGGCCGAGCTGGAAAGCGAGCTGAACGGATTGCAATCGGCGCAGCAACATCATTCCGCCGAAGTCGACTCCATGCGGGCGGAATTGCAGGAACGGCGTGACGAGGCGCAGGCCTTGATAGATGAAAAAGCCGCAGCAACATCAAGGATTGCAGAACTTGAACGTGAACGCGATAGTTTGGCCAGCCAGATCGAAAACAAAAACAAGCTGCTGGAAAATGCCAACCGGTTGATCGATGAAGCCAACGCAAGAATTGCGGCGGTCTCGTCTGCGGCCGCTGCAACTGCCAAAGGCGGCGAAATTGATCCGGAGCTGGCGCCTGCGCTGGAACGCTTTGCCGATTTGCTTGAAAATTGTGCGGACAAGCTTGAGGCGCAATGATCCGGCCACGACGATCCCGCCGGTTGAGAATTTTGACGGCTTGAGACTTTGACCAGAGGCCCCTAAATAGGATGTGGCGGGGCTGCTTGGTACGAGCTGCAGAACATCCCTGAGGCTATAAGCAATCCAAGGGAGCTGTCCCTGCCCAAGGTAACGTTTCGCACGGGGCCTTGATGCATACGGCGCCCACCTGACGTTGAGGCGTCGGCGGATTTCCCGGCAACCGGCCCGCAGCGGTCCCGCCACCCTTATCACTGAAAGAAATTGCGCAATGGATAACAAAGCCGCGCTTAGACAGGAATTGCGCGCGCGGCGGCGGGACCATGCCCTGGCCGTGCCCGATCAGATACGCAGCCTGCTGTTTAAAAGCCCGCCCCGCCCGCTGCTGCAGTGCATCCCACAACGCGCTATCATCGGCCTTTACCACGCCGGTGCTTTTGAAGCGCCTTCATCCGGTTATGCAAAGCACTTTTTTGAGGCCGGACATACAATCGCCTTGCCCGTGTTCGCGAATAAAAATGCTGCGATGGGTTTCGCCGAACATTCTGATCCATTTGACGAAGCCGATTTGGAGAGTGGGCCATTCGCAATCGACCAGCCCATTATACAAGAACCCGCTCTGGTGCCGGACGTCGTGTTCGTTCCGCTTTTAGGGTTCACTGAAAATGGCGCGCGGCTGGGCCAAGGCGGCGGCCATTACGACCGGTGGCTGGCGGCGCATCCCGGAACAATCGCGATTGGAATGGGTTGGGATTGTCAGTTGGTCAGTGATCTGCCGGTTGAGGCGCATGATCAGCCGATGACCGCCATCGTCACCCCCACACGTTTATATGGACCATTCTAATGCGTGAAGAGCCCACCGGACGGATACCGCTTGGCATTTTGGGATTGCTGTTAGGCCTGACGGTCTACGCCGTCGTAATCGCCCGCTACGTGCCAGAGATTGTCAGCGGTTGGCACACGCTGGCCCAGACAGCTGTATATCTATTTTTCGGCCTGATCTGGCTGCTGCCGCTTCGCCGTTTCTTGAGCTGGATGGAAACAGGCAAATGGCGCTGAGCGGAAAAGTTTAAGACAGCCGGGCTGATTGCGCAAAACGTTCGCGCACCGCATTATCCGCACTATCCTGAGGCTCCCAAGTGGCGCGAGTGACGAGACTTGAACTCGCGACCTCCGGCGTGACAGGCCGGCGCTCTAACCAACTGAGCTACACCCGCATATCTGGGCAAGCACCGCTTGGGAGAGGCGCAGTTAGGGCAGCTTCTTTTGGCTGTCAACGCACAAAAACACCAAAATCCATGCAATATCGGGAGGGTCACTTTGCAATAGCCGCAGCTGCCAGTCATGTCCGCTGGTTGAAACCGCATTAACCATATTTTCGTGCTTCCCTGCCAAACCGACATTCGAATTTTTGAGGATGCGGGGCACGCCATGCGCACAGCAGTAATGACGGGGATATTGGGTTGCGCTCTTGCCAGCGGCGCGGCTTTGCATGCACAGGTAAGCCTGTCCCGCGCGGCCTATGTGGAGCGCTTATCGGATAATGGCGAAACCCGGTCTGTCGTGCCCGCGACGATACTACGCAGCGGTGATACAGTCATCCTGATGGTATCATGGCAGGCAGATCAGAGCCGCAATGCATTTACTGTGTCCAGTCCAATACCCAAGCATTTGTCTTTCAAAGCCAGTGCATCAGACCGGCAAGTCGTTTCGATCGATGGTGGAAAAAACTGGGCACGCTTGGCCGATCTGACTGTCAAGGACGGCACGCAGACGCGCCGCGCCTCTGCCGAGGATGTTACCCATTTACGCTGGCGAATAGCTGCAAACACCGCTGCGCGCGGGTCTGGTAAGATAACATATAGCGCAATTGTCCGTTAGATTTTGCCTCTAATCAGACAACAGAAGAACCGGTGTTTCGATCAGTTTCTTGAATTCCTGGATAAAGCTTGCTGCGTCATACCCATCGACCACACGGTGATCGCAGCTGATCGAAATATTCATCAGCTTGCGTTTCTCGATCCTTTCACCGCCAATACCGTCGGCGACAAACATCGGCCGTTCGATAATTCGGTTGGGTCCTATAATTGCCACTTCGGGGCGGTTTATCACTGGCGTGGTCGCAACCCCGCCCAGCGGGCCCAGCGATGTAAGTGTAAGCGTGGAGCCTGACAGCTCCTCCGATTTGGCAGAGCCATCGCGCGCAGCACTGGCCAACCGCCCAATGGCACGCGCCAATTGCCAGACATTCAATGTCTGCGCGTCGCGTATTACAGGCACCATCAGGCCGCCATCGGTCTGCGTCGCCATACCCAAATGGACCGCCCCATGACGGGTCACGACACCTGCCTCGTCATCAAAGCGCGCATTGATCATCGGAAATTGCGGAATGAGCTTGCAAATGGCCGTAATCAAAAGCGGCATCATTGTGAGTTTGGGCTTCTCGCCGCGGTGCGCGTTGAGATCAGCCCGCATGACCTCAAGCTCGGTCACATCGACTTCTTCAACATAGGAAAAATGCGGAATATTGCGTTTCGACGCCGCCATATTCTGCGCGATGCGTTTGCGCAGGCCGATTACCTTCACCACTTCATCGTCCCGCGTGCGCGCTGCTGCCGCAAATCCGCCACCCGCATTATAGGTGAGAAACGCATCCAAATCTGAATGCCTGACGCGCCCTTCACCGGCGGGCTTGACCTCGGCCAGATCAACTCCCAGTTCTTTTGCCCGTTGGCGCACTGCCGGGCTGGCAAGAACTTTTCTAGCTCCAGCATCCGGCGTCACCGCATCATTTCGCGGCGGTGCAGGAGCGACTTCCGTCACAGAATTTTCATCTGCAGGTTGAGCGGATATGTTAGCGGCTTTTTCCTCCTGTGCATCGGCCAGTTCGGGCGCGAGTTCAGCGGCGGCCTCGTTCTGTTCTATGGCTTCCTGCGACACGTCACCATCCACCTCGACCACGACCAACATAGACCCGATAGCAACCATGTCGCCTTCGGCGCCGGCCACTTCGATGACCGTGCCGTTGACCGGACTCTCCATCGGGACCGTGGCCTTGTCGGTCATCATATCGACGATTTCCTGATCTTCGGACACGGTATCACCCACCGCCACGTGCCAGGATACTATTTCTGCCTCAGCGATCCCTTCGCCAATATCGGGCATATCAAATATGAAACGGCTCATGGTTCAGGCTTCCAATAATGTATCGAGTGCTTCGCCAATCCTGATCGGACCCGGGAAATATGCCCATTCAAGACTATGCGGATAGGGCGTATCAAAACCGGTCACCCGCTCAACCGGGGCTTCCAGATGATAAAAACAACGCTCTGTCACCAACGCGGATAATTCAGCACCAAAACCGGATGTACGCGTCGCCTCATGAACAACAAGACACTTGCCGGTCTTTTTCACGGATGCCTCTATGGCTTCAATATCCAGCGGAACGATTGTTCTAAGGTCGAGTATCTCGGCATCAATGCCCTTCTCCCGGCACACTGCCTCAGCCACATGAACCATCGTACCATAGGCGAGAATGGTGAGCTCCTCACCGGCCCTCGCGATACGGGCCTTGCCCAGAGGTACGCGGTAGAGACCTTCGGGCACCATACTGTCACGGTGGGTCTTCCAGGGCTCAACCGGCTTGTCGTAATAGCCTGTGAACGGCGCGTTATAGATCCGCTTGGGTTCAAAGAAGATGACGGGATCATTATCCTCGATTGCGGAAATCAGCAAACCTTTGGCATCATGGGGGGTTGCCGGAATGACTGTTTTGAGGCCTGCGACATGCGCGAACAATGCCTCCGGGCTTTGGCTGTGGGTTTGCCCGCCAAAAATTCCTCCGCCAAATGGGGACCGCACGGTGAGCGGCGCAATAAACTCGCCCGCAGAACGGTATCTAAGCCGTGCGGCTTCGGAGATAAGTTGATCTAGCCCGGGATAAATATAATCGGCGAACTGGATCTCGGGCACGGGCCGCAGACCATATGCCCCCATTCCCACAGCGGCCCCAATAATACCGCATTCAGAAATTGGTGTGTCAAAGACACGGTTCTTGCCATGTTTGTCTTGCAACCCAGCGGTAGCGCGGAACACACCGCCGAAATATCCAACGTCCTCACCCATGACGATAATGTCTGGGTCTTCCGCCATTTTCAGGTCGAGCGCCTCGTTAATAGCCTCAATCATGTTGAGGCGCCGATCCGTGCCTGTAGGTACAGCGTCGGCGGATTTGGCTTCTGCGCTCATGTTCCAGGCCTCCCTTCGGGAAATTTTGTTTCCCGCTCCCGGATAGCCTGCTCGCTTTGCTCTTTAAGATGCCAGGGCAAGTCTTCAAACACATCTTCGAACATGGTCGCGAAGGGGTGGTGGAGACCGTGCCCCAGAATACCGTTCTTCTCGGCCAGTTTTGTGGCCGCTTTTACGGTCTCAGCACAATCCAGATCCATCGCTGCATGGCGCTCTTCGTCCCATTCTCCAAGCGCGATCAAGTGTTTTTTGAGCCGTGTTACGGGATCGCCCAGCGGCCATTCCTCCCGCTCCTGCGCAGAACGATAGCCACTTGGATCATCCGATGTAGAATGTCCTTCCGCGCGGTAGGTAAAATGCTCGATTAAAGTCGGCCCGCCATTGGCGCGGGCACGGTCCGCTGCCCATTTTTCGGCGGCATACACAGCGAGCGGATCGTTGCCGTCGACCCGGATGCCCGCAATGCCATAACCCAGCGCCCTCGCCGCAAAAGTTGTCCGTTCTGCCCCAGCAAAACCCGAAAAGCTGGATATCGCCCATTGGTTATTGACCACATTCAAGATAACCGGCGCGTTATAGACAGCGGCAAAAGTGCATGCGGAATGGAAATCGCCCTCTGCAGTCGAGCCCTCGCCGACCCAGGTCGCCGCAATCCGGCTGTCGCCCTTGATTGCGCTGGCCATTGCCCACCCGACCGCTTGCGGTGTCTGCGTCGCCAAATTACCGCTGATGGAGAAAAAGCTGTGCTCCTTGCTCGAATACATTATCGGCAATTGGCGGCCTTTCAGCTTATCGCCCTTGTTGGAATAAATCTGGTTGATCATCTCTATCAGCGGATAACCACGCGTAATCAGAATGCCCTGCTGACGGTATGACGGGAAGATCATATCATCGCTCGCCAACGCCATCGCGGCAGAGATGGAAGTCGCCTCCTCCCCCGTGCTTTTCATGTAAAAACTGGTTTTGCCCTGCCGCTGTCCGCGGAACATGCGTTCATCAAAAGCGCGCACCATTGCAAAATGGCCGAGCATCGTGCGCAGCGTATCGGGATTGAGCTTGGGGTCCCACGGACCATGCGCCTGATGGTCATCGCCCAGCACGCGCACCAGATCATAGCACAGCGCCGATGTCTCTATCGCAGCGCAGTTTTCATCAGGCCGTGACTGTTTGCCTGCATCAGGAACCTGGATATGGGCGAAATCGACCGGGTCGCCGGGACGGTAAGTGGGCTCCGGAACGTGTAGAGACAGCACAGGTTTGTTGCTCGGCGTTTTTGCGCTGTTCCCGCCGGCTTCACTGGGCTGCTTGGCCATAATCCTGCTCTCCCGAGAAATGACATGCGTTAACGCGACGCAATCTTACGCTGCAGCGTTATTTTATTTCACAAGCGCACCGAGGTCAAGCGATGCTATTTATACAGCAATCGGCGCTTTTAATACGCCTTGCGGGGCGTAATCGGGCACGGCAAAATCATCGATTGCGTAATCGAAGATCGATGACGGCTTTCTGGTAATTTCCAGAGTTGGCTGTCCGCGCGGCTCGCGTGCCAACTGCTGCTCAATCAAATCGGTGTGGTTGAGATAGAGATGCGTGTCACCGCCCAGCCAGACAAATTCACCGGGCTGAAGGCCAGTTTGCTGCGCCATCATCCGCAGCAGCAATGCGCCCGACCACAGATTGAACGGCAGCCCTAACGCCACATCGCAGCTGCGCTGATACAGCGCGCAATTGAGCCTGCCATTGGCGACGTGGAATTGATATGTTTTATGACAGGGCGGCAAAGCCATCTGGTCAAGCTCTGCCACATTCCAGCCTTCGATGATGTGCCGTCTGCTGCCCGGGTTTTTGCGCAAGGATTCCACCGTTTGTGCGACCTGATTGATGCCGGTACCCTTACGGTACGTACCATCATCCGCCGCCTGAAAGGTGGGCCAATCGACCCATTGTTTCCCGTATACCGGCCCCAATTCGCCCCAGCGCGCGGCAAACGCATCGTCCTCCACAATCCGCGCAGAAAATTCTTCGCGCGAGATATCATCGCCCGTTTCGCGGCGATAACTGGCCAGCGGCCAATCCGTCCAGATTTGCACATTTTGGCGGCACAGCTCGCGAATATTGGTGTCGCCGGTCAGGAACCACAACATCTCGCGGGTAGCGGTTTTCCAATAGACCCGCTTCGTGGTTAGCAAAGGCATGAGGCCGCCGCTCAGATCAAAGCGCAGCATGGTCCCGAACAGTGACCGGGTGCCTACACCCGTGCGATCGCTGCGTTCGCTGCCATGCTGCCAGATATTGCGCATCAGATCGAGATATTGCCATTCTGGATGGCGAACAGGGGAATCGGCGGTTTGGACTACACTGGCCATGCACCAGCCCTAGCGGCGATTGCGCCCTTTTGTCACCCTTTCGGCTAAGCCATTGCACTGCGGTAAACACAAGCAGTTTCAATTTTCTGTTTTTGTGCCATAATCCATGCAAAGCGAGCAATGCCCGCCGCGCAGGAGAGAGACCGTGGACGCAGTTACCCAGAAGAACGACGCCGCATCTAACATGACCGCAGGTTTCAACATTCCCGATCCATCCACCGTGGACCGGCTCGAAGGGAAAGTTTCTCACGAAGAATGGGGCTTGCGTAAGGAATTGGCGGCGACATACCGGCTGTGCGCCTTACACGGTTGGACCGATCTGGTATTTACCCATATTTCCGCCCGCTTGCCTGACGAAGATGGCGAGGAGCGGTTTCTGATCAACCCTTACGGCGTGATGTTTGACGAGATGACCGCATCATCGCTGGTGAAAATCGATCTTGATGGCGCGATCAAGCAAGAGACTCCGTATTTCACCAATCCGGCAGGGTTTACGATCCACAGCGCGGTTCATTCCGCGCGGCATGATGCGGGCTGCGTCATTCATGTCCACACGCCTTACGGCATAGCGGTTTCTATTCAGAAAGAAGGGTTACGCCGTTATTCGCAGTTCTCGATGCAAGTGCATGATGATCTTGCCTATCACAATTATGAAGGCATTGCGCTCGATCTGGACGAACGGGAACGTCTGGTTGCCGATATTGGCGATAAGAACCTGCTGATGCTGCGCAATCATGGTACACTGACAATGGGGCCCAATTGCGCAATCGCGTTTTTGCGGATGTATTTCCTAGAAAATGCCTGCAAAACGCAAATCTTGGCGCAGGCGGTCGGAAGCAAGGACGCATTAAATGAAGAACCTTCGGATATGGGCCGCCGGGTATTTCAGCAGACCCAGCCCGCATTCGCTCCAGGATTTGGCGATAATCTGATCTGGCCCGGTTTGATGCGCAAACTAAATCGCGCCAATCCGGGGTATGATTATTAAGCGCATTCTGCCTATCCGCGCTGCGCCAGATCAATCAACCCTATAATGAGGGTCAGTCCGCCCAGGCCGAGCGATAGCAGCCAGCGCAGCCGCATCCACGACGCGTCCTGCAAAGCCAGCGCGCGGTCAATACATGGTGACGCCGCGATCAGCAGCCCGAGCCAGAACAGCGACGGCCCCGGCCAGGGCCAGCCCAAGGTCCACGGCAGAAATAGCGCCAATGCAATCAGGCTGGGCAGAACAGCGACGGCGAACGCCCAACCGGGTGCGTCATCGGGCTTGCTGAGCGCCTGCCCCCACCAGACACCGCCTAGAAAGCTGAATATCAATGCGGCATAGGCGAAGCTGCTTGCCAGCGCGATCCAGCTCCACGTTCCTCCATCTACTATCAGGATCAAGGCGATTAACTGCGGCAGAAGCCCGGCAAAACCAAGAGTTTTTACCCGGCCCAAAGGATATCGGAACGTGCGCTGTCTGTCCGGGTTATTCACTATACACAACGCTTTTCCGCCCGCTTAAAACAGGCTGCTGCTAAATTTATGCCAGATACTTCAAAACCCGGCCGACACCGCGCGGTTCCCAGTACGCGTGTTTCACGGCTGACCGGGTTCGGGCGACTGGCGAGCGGTGTCGCTGGCGGGATGATGGCGGAAGGCGTGCGGCGGCTTGCGAGCGGCGAATTGCCAAAATTGCAGGACATGATCCTAACGCCGGGCAATGCGATGCGATTGGCTGACCGCCTCTCCCATCTGCGCGGCGCGGCGATGAAGCTTGGCCAAATGATTTCATTGGACGCGGGCGATATGCTGCCCCCGGAACTCGCCACAATCCTGGGCACTCTGCGCGATAATGCGAACTTTATGCCGCCGCGCCAGTTACAGCAAATGCTCAACGCAGAATGGGGTGACGACTGGCGCAAGAATTTCGCAGAATTTCAGGTGCGCCCCATTGCTGCGGCTTCTATCGGGCAGGTCCACAAGGCGGTCACGCATGACGGCCGTACGCTGGCCATCAAAGTGCAATATCCCGGCGTCAGGGAAAGTATTGATGCCGATGTGGACAATGTTGCAACGCTGCTGCGCATATCCAACATGATCCCCGAAACGCTTGATTTTGCGCCTTTGTTGGAAGCTGCCAAAGCGCAATTACACGAAGAGGCCGACTATCAGCGGGAGGGCCAGCAAATGCAGCTCTATGCCAATCTGCTAAACGACGAGACGGGATTCATCGTCCCCACGCTGGATACCGAGCTCACCGGTGACCGCGTTCTGGCGATGAGTTTTGAGCCCGGCGTGGCTATAGAAAGCCTTGAAACGGCCAATCAGAAATTGCGCGATGCAGTATCCGAGCGGATCATCCGCTTGGTCACGCGTGAGCTGTTTGAATTTGGTATCATGCAAACCGATCCCAATTTCGCCAATTTTCGTTATCAGGCAGAAACCGACAGCATTGTTCTGCTCGATTTTGGGGCGACACGTGCAATATCATCCGAGGTACAAAACTCGTACCGCAATATCCTCAGCGCCGGTCTGGAGCGGGACCGCGCAAAAGTTTTGGAAGCCTCTCTTGCGGCAGGCTTTGTCAATCTGGCAGCCGTAGAGCGGCATCGCAGTAGTGTCGAGGATATGACCGACATCATTATCAACGAATTGGGCAATGAGGGTCTGTTCGATTTCGGAGACCGAGCCTTTGTCTCGGTGCTTCGCGATGAAGGCCTGCAGATCGCGGCAGACCGCGAAGCCTGGCATTTGCCGCCCGCCGAAACGCTGTTTGTGCAGCGCAAAGTCAGCGGGACCGCCCTGCTCTGCGCGCGCTTGAAAGCAAGAGTGCCCGTGCGGGCTATCCTGCTCGAAACGCTGAACAAATAGGCGGCATTGTCAATTAATCGCTGGATTGATCAGCAATCCAACGATCAATATGCGCTTCCAGAACGCTGAGCGGAACAGCTCCATTTTCAAGAACCGCATCGTGGAAAGCACGCAAGTCGAAATCCGTACCTAAAATATCACTGGCCCGCTGGCGCAGCTCACGGATTTTCAGCTCACCAATCTTGTAGGCGAGCGCCTGTCCGGGCCAGGTAATATAGCGGTTCACTTCAGCATCGATATTACCGGGTGTAAGCGCGGTATTGTCCAGCATGAATTGCACCGCACGTTCTTTTGACCAGCCTTTTGAATGAATGCCCGTATCGACGACCAGCCGCGTTGCCCGCCACATTTCATAACTTAGTCGGCCCATCTGCTTGGCGGGCGTGTCATACAGTCCCATCTCAATACCCAGACGCTCTGAATACAGCCCCCAACCTTCAACGAAAGCAGTGAAAAATGTCCCGTTGCGGCGGAGCGGGTGGATGTCCAGTTCCTGCTGTAGAGCGATCTGGTGATGATGTCCGGGCACAGCTTCATGCACACCCAGAGCGGGCAATTCCCACAGCGGGCGCTGGTCCAATTCTGTTGTGTTGATGCGGTAAATGCCCGCTTGCCCTGTCTGAAGCGATCCTGGCTCGTAATAGGCCGTGGTGTTGCCCGGGGCCTGCGCCGCTGGAATGGGCAGTACTGTATAGGGTTGCCGCGGCAAACTGCCGAACAGCTTGGGCATATAGCCATCAATGTGCTTGGCCAGCGCACTGGCTGCACTCACAAGTTCTTCGGGCGTTTTGGCGTAATATTGCGGATCGGTCCGCAAATGTTCGATAAATGCTTCGCGCGTTTCAAAGCCCGCTTGTTTGGAGACCTCGATCATCTCCGCTCGGATGCGCGCGACTTCAGACAGACCAAGCTTATGGATCTCGTCAGCGGTCATATCAGTTGTGGTGAAGCTTTTCACGCGGTGCGCGTAATAGGCATCACCATCAGGGGTCGCCATAACGCCCGGTGCACCAGTGCGGCATTCGGGCTCATATTCACGCGTGTAAAACGTCAAAAACTTTTCATAAGCGCGATATACGGATTGCTCGATCGCGGTTTTGGCGCGGGCTGACAGATCGGCCCAATCTGCCTCTGAAATCGCGCTCGGACGCTCGGTAAATGGGGCCCAGAACGGCGATTCCTCAGCCGTGTCGTATAATTGCGTTTCAATCCGGCCCGCCAGACCCAGCATGGGCTCACAGGGCTGGGTCAGCCCGCGCGCAACCGCCTCTCTCGAACGGGTGATCCCTTGATCATTGAGCGCGGCAAAGGCGGTGAGGCGTGCCACGTAGGATTCGTAATCAGCCTGTGTGAAAAATGGCGAGCGGTTGGGTGCAGAGGCGAAACTGGAGAACCAGCCGCCGCGATTGGTAAAAATGACATAGCGCGTGTGATCAAACTCCGAGGCCTCGATGCTATCATCAAGACTGCTTTTCAGGATTGCATAATCGACCCGCAAATCGGGTGGCAAAGCCGCCTCGTCAATGGCTGCCAGTTGAGAAAGAAACTCTTTAGTTTCAGCAATTTGCCGATCATAGCTGGCAAGCGATAGATCATCGAGCTTGCCATCACCGCGGCGATCGCCGATGCTGGTGGCCAGGCTGGGACTGTTATCCAGGCTCCATTGCCACACCGCTTCGCGTATCTGCGTGTAATCCTCCGCAGGAGTGGCCGCAGCAGATGCAGGCACAAGCGCGGGTGCGGCCATTACAATGGCCAATGCCGTCAAAACAGTCTTCATCATCGAACCTCATAATCCGCAAGCTATTCTGACTCTACATTATGCCCCTCTGCCGGTCAGGTCCAGAGGTGTGAAACCAGACCACCTTAACCATTTGCCTTAACCATTTGCCTTAACCATTTGGTAGTCATGTATTCATAAGAGATGGTCATACATTTCTGCTTGAGGACTATGATGAACTTCCGCACTCTTATTTCAATGTCCTGCATTGCGCTATTGTGCGCGGCGACACCCGTGGCCGCCCAGACTGATGCTTATAAAACTGACGCTGATAAAATTGCCGCTTTGGTCGCGCAATTGGAGGAACGGATAGACAGTCTTGAACGCAGCAATGAAGAATTGACCGCGCGGCTGGAGCAAATGGATGCTGCCGGATCGATTGCGCAGCCCGCTGCGGCCCCAACACTTGCCGGTCAGGCGACGTCAAATCCGCATGTGATCAATTCGGACAATATGGATATGGTTGCCGCGCGGCCCCAGGTCTCAGCGCAAATGTCTGACGCGGACCAGAAGCGCGGTTTCACCGATACGATCGGTATCGCGCCCGAATATTCCTACCGCGTTCTTGATCACGCGGAGGACACAAACACCAAACCACTGCTGCAATTGACCGCAATCACCGATGGCTTACTGGATAACCGGGTAACCGTTTCGGGATCGACCATCGCGATTGCCACCGCCCAGCGCAGCAATAGGCCCAGCAAATTCGGCTATTTGATGCGCAATCCAACCAGCGCCAACCAGATTGGCAGCACAGTGACGGAAGCCGTGCTGCACGACGCCAAAATTGCAGTGACTGCTCGTGTGACACAGGACGTTACGGCCTATGCCGAATTGCTATACGATCCGCAGCAGAGTTTCGGGGCCGGCACGATCACTGCGCTAACCCGTAACCAGATCCAATTGCGCCGCGGCTGGGTGATGCTCGGCAATCTTGAAAAGAGCCCCGTCTATGCACTGATCGGCAAGATGGATACGCCGTTCGGCCTGAATGATACGGTGAGCCCGTTCACCAATTCGACCACTTGGCACGCCTTTGCCGGCCTCGCCTACGGCGCACAGGCAGGCTTCGTGAAAGACGGGCTGCATGTCCGCGCGATGGCCATTCAGGGCGGCGCTCAATTCCGTTCGGCCAACACGCCGGTCAATGGGACCAATGTACCCTCGAAACTGAACAACTTTGCAGTGGATGCGCGCTATGAACTCGCTTTGGGGGGTCAGGGCAACACGATCATGGCGGGCGCAAGTTACCAGCACGGTAGCCCCTATTGCCAGAGCTATCCGGTATTTCACTTCAACCCCTGTGCTGACAATGTCCCGGCATGGGTGGCCTATGGCCGCCTGAAATATGGAGATCTGCAGGTAATAGGTGAATTTGCCCGGACCACCAAAGTCTGGCCGGGATCAGCAGTGCCCATTCCAACCAATCCGCTCAGCATCTTCGAAGCGCAGAAAACCGAAGCCTTCACCGCTGGTGCGCGCTATGCCTTTGGCCCTGAAAATTCGACCAAACAAGGACGTAATTTTGCTCTATCGGGCGAATTTTCAAAATTCATTGCCGGCGAAAAAGGTGCCCCGTGGGAACGCCAGAACCAGGCAGTGCTCGGCCTGTCATGGTTCCCTGCAGACAATCTCAATCTGTTTGCAGAATATGTCCATGTTGATGGATTTGCACCGCTCAACTTCCTGTCAGGCGGCAATTTTCCAGACGGCAGCACATGGTCAGAGCGTGATGCAAAAACCGATGTAGCCCTAATTGGCGCGCAAGTCTCGTTCTGAGCCCGTCTCGTTCTGGGCCCGTCTCGTTCTGGGCCCGTCTCGTTCTCTGGGCCCGTCTCGTTCTAAGTCCGTCTCAGTCTGGGCACGTCTTGTAGGCTATATGGCGGGTGAGCACTTTATCCGCCGCGTAGCATCTGGACACCCCAATCGCGTTCAAACAGATAGAGCAATATACGTGCTGCCTCGCCGCGTCTGCCCGACAGGCCGCCGTCGCGTTCGATAAGTATTTTTGCATCGGCATGCGCTTTTGGGAGCAGGCGCGTTATCTGTTCCAAGGTTGCGATCCGGAACGGGGCATCGCCTGACTGGCGTGTCCCCAGAAGCTCGCCCCCGCCGCGCAGCCGTAAATCTTCCTCTGCCAGCCGGAAACCGTCCTGCGTTTCGCGCATCAGAGCGAGCCGTTCGCGTCCTGTTTCCGACAAGGCCCCGCCGCGCAGCAGCAAGCATACCGATTTTTCCGATCCGCGTCCGATCCGCCCGCGCAGCTGGTGCAATTGTGCCAGACCGAACCGCTCAGCCTGTTCGATCACCATCAGTGTCGCCGCAGGAACATCAACACCAACCTCTATCACGGTTGTCGCCACCAGCACTTTGGCATTGCCGCTGGCGAACCGTTCCATAGCGGCGTCTTTTAGCTCTGGCTTCAATTGCCCGTGAACCAGCACGACATTCTCGCCGAACCGCTCTTTCAAGCTAGCGTAGCGCGCTTCCGCTGCGGCAATATCCTCATTCTCGTTCTCGCGGACCATCGGGCACACCCAGTAGGTCTGCTGCCCGCTGGTGATGTGCCGCTCGACCCCGGCCAAGACGTCTTCCAGGCGTTCCTGCGCGACCACCCGCGTATCGATTGGCTGGCGGCCCGGCGGCATCTCGTCAAGGCGGGAAACATCCATTTCGCCATACTGAGCCAGCGTCAGCGTGCGAGGGATAGGCGTTGCGGTCATGGCCAAAGTGTGCGGTGTCTGTTTGCCTTTACCGGTAAGCATAATCCGCTGTGCGACACCGAACCGGTGCTGCTCGTCAATCACCACCAGACCAAGGTCCTTATACGCCACGCTATCCTGAAAAATCGCGTGGGTGCCGATGACCATATCGATACTGCCATCCAGCAGACCCATCAGGATGGATTCCCGCGCCTTGCCTTTATCGCGCCCGGTCAGGAGCGCGACTTCCACCCCGGTTGGCCGTGCCATCGCGCGCAAAGTTTCAAAATGCTGCCGCGCGAGAATTTCGGTTGGCGCGAGCAGAGCCGCTTGCTTGCCCGCCTCCACCGCGATCAGCATAGCGTTGAGCGCAACGACCGTCTTGCCCGCGCCGACATCGCCCTGAAGCAAGCGCAGCATAGGCGTGTCCTGCATCATATCGCCCTCTATCTCGGCCACTGATCGCGATTGCGCACCGGTTAGGCGATAGGGCAATTCCAGCCTGTCACGCAGATGGCCGTCTCCATTCAGACGCTGTCCTTTGCGCTGGCGATTATCGGCGCGTACCAGCATCAGTGCCAGACTGTTGGCGAGCAATTCATCATAGGCCAATCGCTCGCGCGCATATTCATGCCCGCTTTTATGCGCCAGTTTCAGAGCTTCTCGCCAATCGGGCCATTTTTCTGCATCAAATTGAGCCGCTTCGATCCATTCGGGCAATTCGGGAAGTCGGTCCAGCGATTGCGCAATCAACCCCGTTATGCGCGGCTGGGTGAGCCCCTCTGACAGGGCGTAGACGGGTTCACACAGCTGGGCAAAAGTGTCGGCACTTTCGGCAATTACATGATCGGGATGCACTATCTGAAGCATTTGCCCGTATTGATCAATACGCCCGGCCACCCAGCGTTTTTCGCCCACGGGAAGCAATTTCTTGGCCGTATAGGATGCACGGCCAAAGTAAGTGACTGAACAGATATTGCCGACATCATCCTGCGCCAGCACACGGTACGGGCCGCGCCCGCTTGACCCCTTGTGCTGCGTCGGGGTGAGCGCCACGATCACGTGCTCGCCCACGCTCGCTTCATCCAGATTGCCCACTGCGCGGCGCATCACGAACCGGTCGGGTAAATGATAGGCCACATCACGCACGCGGCGCAGCCCCAGTTTCTCAAGCGGTTTCTGCATCTTGGGACCGACACCGTCCAGCGCAGAGACTTCAATAAACAGGGGATTGAGAATATCAGGCCGCATGGTGATGGCTTATAGCTTCTTGCACACAAATGGCGAGTGCCCTACCCGCGCGAATATGTCTCAAACATCCGACCTTTCCGCCCGTTTCGCTCGCGCAAAATTCCGCGCCTGGCACAGGGGCACGCGCGAGGCCGATTACATGATTGGCGGTTTTTATGACCGCTATCATGCAGGCTGGGCCGAAAGCGATCTGGAATGGTTCGAAACGCTGCTGGATGAAGACGATGTGGACGTCATGGCATGGGCGCTCAAAACACAGGCAACGCCACCGAAATATGCTGGCCCGCAGATGGAGCGGATGCAGAAGCTGGATTACGTGGAAATTCCGCGCTGATCGCCGCCGCAACTCTGACGTCTCACGGAACTACCGCGACCTGTAAAGCGTACATCCCAAATGGCTGATCTTACCCGCATTCTTTCGGCAACCGCGCCGCTGACATTGTCTTCCGTGGCGCGCGGGGCACAACCCCTGGTGCTGGCCGATCTGGCACGCGCTGCCAAAGGCCGCGCAATATTCATCGCCGCAGATGATGCCGCAATGCGCGCGATGGTCGACGCCGCAGAATTCTTCGCGCCCGAGCTGGAAGTGCTCGAATTTCCGGCATGGGACTGCCTGCCTTACGACCGCGCCAGCCCTGCCTTGTCAGTCAGCGCAAGACGCCTTGCCGCTCTGCACAGATTGCAGGCGGGAAAAAGCGGGTCGCAATTGCTGGTCACCACTGTCAATGCAGTTCTGCAACGGGTCCTGTCACCCTTCCGGATCCGCGAATCCGTACGCGCGTTTAAGCCCGGTACGCAGATCGGGCGCGATACGCTGTCCGCATTGCTCCAACGCCAGGGCTATTCGCGTGCCGATACCGTCGTCGATGCGGGCGAATATGCCGTGCGCGGGTCCATCGTCGATGTTTATCCATCCGGTCTCAACGGCGGTTTGAGGCTTGATTTCTTTGGCGATGAGCTGGAAAGCTTGCGCCTGTTCGATCCATCCACCCAGACCAGCACGGGTATTGTGAATTCGCATTTGCTGCTGCCCGCAAGCGAAGCCTTGCTGGATGAGGACAGCATCAAGCGGTTTCGCGGCAGGTACCGTGAATTATTTGGGGCAGCAGCAACTGGCGATCCATTATATCAGGCCGTAAGCGACGGACGCAGGCTGGCGGGTATGGAACACTGGCTGCCGCTATTTGAGGAAAAAATCACCACGCTGTTTGATCATTTGGGCAGTGACGACCAGATCGTAATCGATAGCGGTGCAGTACAGGCGGCGGATGAACGCCTCGCCGATATAGCCGACTATCATCAGGCCCGCATCAAAGCTGCCGGGCAAGCGGCGGGAAGCTACCGTCCGCTCCCCGCTGATGCGCTTTATCTCAGCCGCGACGAGTTCGAAACTCAGCTCACCGGTTGGCCAATGCACCGCACCGGTATTTTTGCCGAACCGGAAAGCAGAAAAACTGTCGATTTCGGATTTACGTCTGCCAGAGACTTCTCGCCCGAACGCGCGCGCAGCGACAATGTGTATGAAGCCGCCGCACAGCATTTACTGACATTGGCCCAAAGCGGCAAGAAGCCTTTGCTGGCAACCTATTCCGAAGGCAGCCGGTCACGCATTGCGTCGATCCTGAGCGAAGCCGGTGCGGACACTGTACTGGCCGATAGCTGGCAGGAAGCCTTGGGGCTGGCGGCCCGGGGCAAGCCTGCGGCAATGGTCCTGCCGCTTGATAGTGGCTTTGCCAATGACGAATTGGAGTTGATTACCGAGCAGGATATTCTTGGTGACCGGCTGGTACGCCGCAACAAACGCAAGAAGGACGCCGATGCCTTCCTGGCCGAGCTTGCCGCCCTGAGGCGCGGCGATCTGGTGGTGCACACAGAGCACGGTATCGGCAAATATCTCGGGCTGGAACCGGTCGCTGTCGGCAAAAGCCAACATGACTGTGTGATGCTGGAATATAAGGGCGGTGACAAGCTGTTTATTCCGGTTGAGAATATTGATGTTTTGTCGCGCTATGGCTCGTCTGAAGATGCCGTGATGCTGGACAGGCTTGGCGGCGAAGCATGGCAAAAGCGCCGATCGCGCCTGAAAGAGCGCATCCGGGCAATCGCGGGCGAATTGATGAAAGTTGCCGCCGAACGCGCCCTGAAAAAAGCGCCCGTGCTGGAAGCTGAAGAGGCATCCTACAACCAGTTCGTCGATAAATTCCCGTGGGAGGAAACAGATGATCAGGACCGCGCGATTGCCGATGTTCTGCGCGATCTGGAAAGCGGGCGACCGATGGACCGGCTTGTCTGCGGCGATGTAGGCTTTGGCAAGACAGAGGTTGCTCTGCGCGCCGCTTTTGTTGCCGCAATGAACGGCCAGCAAGTCGCGGTAGTTGCCCCGACTACGCTGCTGGCCCGCCAGCATTTTACCGGCTTCACCGAACGCTTTACCAATTTCCCGCTAAAAATCGGGCGGCTGTCGCGCCTTGTTCCGCCCAAGGAAATGGCCGAGACTCGCGCAGGTTTGGAAGCGGGCACTATCGACATTGTTATCGGCACCCATGCGCTACTGTCCCAAAGCACCCAGTTCAAGGATCTGGGTCTGGTCATCGTGGACGAAGAACAGCGGTTTGGCGTCACGCATAAGGAAAAGCTGAAGCAGCTGCGCGCCAATGTGCATATGCTCACGCTCACAGCGACGCCCATTCCGCGTACACTGCAGATGGCGATGTCTGGCCTGCGCGAGCTGTCCACTATTCAGACACCGCCGGTCGATCGGCTTGCCGTCCGCACCTATGTGATGGAGTGGGACGAAATGGTCATGCGCGAAGCTCTGCTGCGCGAACACCACCGCGGCGGGCAGAGCTTTATCGTTGTCCCGCGTATCGCTGATATGGCAAATGTCGAAGAATGGCTGCATAAACATGTCCCTGAAATCAAATCGATTTCCGCGCATGGGCAAATGTCGCCTGTTGAAGTCGAAAAACGGATGAGCGCCTTTTATGAAGGCAAATATGAAGTATTGCTTTCAACCACAATTGTTGAAAGCGGGCTGGATATTCCGAGCGCCAACACCATCATAATCCACCGCGCAGACCGGTTTGGACTGGCCCAGCTGTATCAATTGCGCGGACGTGTTGGCCGGTCCAAATTGCGCGCCTATGCCTATCTCACCCATCCGAAAGATCAGCAGCTGTCCGAAATTGCCGAAAAACGCCTCAAGGTTCTTGGCGATCTCGACAGCCTCGGCGCAGGTTTCCAACTGGCAAGCCATGATCTGGACATTCGCGGCGCGGGTAATCTGCTGGGAGACGAGCAGTCCGGGCATATCCGAGAGGTCGGCTTTGAATTATACCAGTCCATGCTGGAAGACGCGATCCTGGCCGCAAAAGCAGGCGAATTGGGTCTTGCGCCAGAGCGTGAGAAAGTCAGCCCACAGATTACTGTCGATGCGCCGATTATGATACCGGAGGATTACGTCCCCGATCTTGCCGTGCGTATGGCGCTGTATCGCCGTTTGAACGATGCGAAAGACAGCGCGGAAATCGAAGCGATGGCAGCAGAGATGATCGACCGGTTTGGCCCGTTACCCGATGCGACTGCCAATCTGGTGCGCCTCATCGAAATCAAGCATCAGGCCATAGCCGCCAATATTGCCAAGATTGATGTTGGTGCGCGCGGCACTCTGGTGACATTTCACAATGATGATTTTGCAGACGGACCCGGCCTGGTCGCTTATGTAGACCGGTTGAAGGATACGGCCAAACTACGGCCCGATATGAAGCTGGTTATCAACCGCGCATGGAGCGATCCAAAATCGCGGCTGAATGGACTGTTCCAATTGACCAAGGGCCTTAGCAACATCGCACGCAATGCTGGAACAAAAACTTAAGGCCTGGACCTAAGCGCCTGACAATTTGACGAATGCGGCGTGATTGAGCGGCCCGGCACCGTAGAATCCTTGATAGCCATCACATCCCTCGCGCCGGACCAGATCATGCTGTGCCTGTGTTTCAACGCCCTCCACCATGACGCTCATATCCAGCGCCCCTGCCATTGCGATAATCGCTCGCAACACAGCCAGATCACTTGCATCAGTCGCAATCCCTTCAACCATCGCCCTGTCCAGCTTGATCGTGTCTATCGGCAGAATTTTCAGATAACGGAAATTGCAGAAACCAGCCCCGAAATCATCCAGCGCGATGGAAATTCCCAACTGCTTCAGATGGCCCAATACAGCAGCGCATTGTTGCAGGTCGGCCAGCAGAACATGTTCAGTGATTTCAACAGTCAAACGCTCGGGCGAAAATCCCGTTTTCTCCAATAAACCAAGAAATTCCGGTACGAAGTTCTGCGCTGACAAATCGGCCGGAGTAATATTGATCGACAACCGTTGGCAGGCTGGCCAGCTGGCGGCATCTTTGAATGCCCGCGCAGCTATATGCCGGGATAGCTGCGCCACGTGATCGACTCGTTCCGCTATTGCAAATAACTGCGCTGCGCCGATTTTGCCCAGCTGCGGGTGTTGCCACCGGGCAAGTGCTTCTGCACCCAATATGGAGCCGCCCTGCAACGCGAATTGTGGTTGATAGACCACTTCAATCTCTTCGCGATCGATTGCGGTGAGCAGGTCAGCTTCGACATCGGCGCTACGGCGGCCCGGAATAGTCAAACCGCCATCGGCCCATACAATCCGGCGTCCCTTCAGGTTGCGGGCTTCCTCTATGGTTTCGGCGAGGCGGTCAAAAATCAGGCTCGGCCCTTCGCCAGGCGCGGGACGCATCAGTGCACATCGCGGCCAAAGGCGAAGCGCGCCTGCGGCATCCAGGCCGGTGATAGGATGCGCGATACCGTCTGCCAGCGCCTCTGCCAGCCATTGCCAACGCTCGCGGCTGCATGGTTCATGGGCAGCCAGCAGAAACTTGCCGCCACTCAACCGGGCGACAATCCAGTCACCGGCATCAAATTCGTCATCTGCAAAATGAACGATGCGTCTCGCGACTGCGATCAGAGCGCCGTCACCAGTGGCCGAACCATATGCCAGATTTACCGTATCAAACCGGCCCAATGCAATAAGCATGGTATGCACCGGCGCCGTTCGGCCCTCGGCACCTGCGCGCATTTGCCATTCTGCAAGAGTAGCATGCGCTGCATCAGCGTTCGCCAGACCAGTCAAACTGTCACGCAGTCGTGTGTCGGCGCGGCGGCGTGTTCGGGTCGCGGTGTAAGCCATGATCGTGATGTAAACAGCGCAGAGCGGTAAGGTACGGTTACTTTGGGCGCGTTGCCAAATGGCACAACTCGCCATAAAGACGTCCTGTCGTGCGCAGCGCCAGGCGAAGCCATCTTGCCTGCACCGTGCTCGCAGGAAATTTCAGGAGAGTGTGGTGAGCAGCAATCACGGCTTCAAGAAGCTCGCTTTGGCCGTATCGCCGACCGCGCAAGCCGTTGAAACGGCAACCGAACTGCGCAGTAGCCATGACTGGGTGGCGATGGAGGCGGCTGACGCATTGGTGGTACTGGGCGGCGACGGGTTTATGCTGCAAACGCTTCACGCCATGCTCGACAGCGGCAAAACCTTGCCCACGTATGGTATCAATCGCGGAACGGTTGGCTTTCTGATGAATCGCTACCGCGCGAAAGCTAAACTGCTGGAAAAGGTGAACCGGTCGCGCTCAATCGGTATTTCGCCTCTGCGGATGGAAGCCACGACCCAGGATGGCAAGTCGCAGGTTGAATATGCCATCAACGAAGTCTCCTTGCTGCGCGAAACACGCCAGACCGCTAAGATGGAGGTGTCCGTCGATGAGCGGGTACGGATACGAGAACTTGTCGGTGACGGCGTTCTGGTTGCCACACCTGCAGGCTCCACAGCCTATAATCTTTCGGCCAATGGACCGATCCTGCCGCTGGATTCAGAGCTGCTGGCTCTGACCCCTATCAGCCCGTTTCGACCGCGTCGCTGGCGCGGCGCTATCCTGCCTGATCGTTCCACCATGCGTTTCAAAGTGCACGAGCCGGACAAACGCCCGGTCGCTGCCGTGGCTGATCAGAAGGAGGTTCGCGATATTGCCGATGTTCGGGTGGAAATTGCCAGAGACCGGGAACTGACACTGCTATTTGATCCTGGTCATTCTTTGGATGAAAGGATTGTCGCTGAACAATTCATGGTGTGATAGTGCGCAGAGGGTTGCCAAATATTTCGCGCGCCCATATAGGCGCGGTCTGACGGCAGTGCGGTGTCGTTTTTTGAGAGCTGTTCCCCGATAGCTCAGCGGTAGAGTAGGTGACTGTTAATCACTTGGTCGTTGGTTCGAATCCAACTCGGGGAGCCACTCAAAACTCCATATATTCCGGTTTGATAAAGGCGGCTGTGTATGGCAGCAAACCTTTCAATATGATCCGTCGAGCGTATCGCGGATATGTTCGAACACGGGACCGTAAATCGGTTTCTCGAACTCAATGCCGGTAATCTGATCCCTGCTCCAGCGGACGGTACCAACGACAGGACCGATCGTGCCAATCCTCAGCGTGATTTCATCTCCGCTCTTAAGACGGCCGAATTTGTCGAAAAACCGGCACCCTGTTTCAGAAATCTCCAAAATGGGCACGTCGCGCGCCAAGCCCGAGCCGGTGCGGTACCGGCCCCTGACACTGATATCGAATCGTTCCGAGTTTCTGTCGTGCACCATATATCTTGCCTATAGTAAACCGATATAAAGGTTTTGCGACAGAGTTTAGTTTACATTGCCTTTACGCCGCGGCACCGTGACAGTGTTTATATTTATTGCCTGACCCACAAGGGCACTGGGCGTTCCGGCTGATGCCCATATCAGCATACGGATTGTCTTTATTCGCACCGCCCGGCCCGACTGCGGCGCGCGGGCTGCCTGCGAGCGATCCGAACATGGCCGGGCGCCGTTCCGATCCATCCCCGTCATTGGAATTATCGAGCCCGGTTAACGGATCAATATGACCGGTGAGAAAATCGGGAAGGTCAGGCAATGCATCCTGCACCGGTGGCTGCATCCGCAATTCGCTCTTGATTAAAATGCCGCTGATATCTTCACGCAGCGTGTCGAGCATTTTCTCGAACAATCCAAATGCTTCCTGCTTATATTCGTTGATCGGCTGTTTCTGTGCATAAGCGCGGAGAAAGACCACCTGGCGCAATGCATCCAATGTGGCCAGATGTTCTTTCCAATGGTGGTCCAGGCGTTCGAGGAGAATGCTTTTCTCTACCCGCGTCCAGATGGCCGGATCAGCATTGGCGATTTTCTTTTCCATAATGTCATCGACTTGCGTGCGAATACGCTCTTCGATCAATTCCGGTTCGACGGTATCCTCCTTAAGCCAGTCGCCAAGTGGCGGCGTGATGCCAAAGCGGTCGGACAGCCGCTCTTTCAAACCGTCAATATCCCACTGTTCGGGATAGGAGCCAGGCGGGCACGCTTCGCCAACCATCGCATTGACCGTATCATGCCGCATATCGACAACGACATCGCCAACCGTTTCGCTATCCATGATTTCGGCGCGTTGCTCATAAATAACGGTACGCTGGTCATTCATCACGTCATCATATTCAACGACTTGCTTACGCACATCGTAATTGCGCGCTTCAACTTTTTTCTGCGCGGTTTCGATGGCTTTGGACAGCCATTTGGAACCAATAGCCTCGCCGTCCTCAAGGTTGGAATTCATCATTCGGCTGAACAGGGTATCCGGACCGAAAATCCGCAGCAAATCATCTTCGAGGCAGAGGTAGAAGCGGCTGAGCCCCGGATCACCTTGGCGGCCCGACCGGCCGCGCAGCTGGTTATCGATCCGGCGGCTTTCATGACGCTCTGTGCCCAGAACAAACAGGCCGCCCGCCTCTTTCACCTTTTCGCGCTCGGCCAAGACCTCTTCGGTAATCCTGGCAATCGCGGCTTCGCGGTCCGGCCCTTCGGGCATGCCTTGCAATTCAGTTTCGATACGAAATTCTATGTTTCCGCCGAGCTGGATATCGGTACCACGACCCGCCATATTGGTGGCGATTGTGACGGCACCCAATCGGCCAGCCTGCGCCACAATCAAAGCCTCCCGGTCATGCTGGCGCGCATTTAGAACTTCGTGCTTTACGCCTTCATCATCGAGGAATTTGGACAGCAATTCGGATTTCTCGATGGAAACCGTACCCACCAATGTCGGCTGGCCAATTTCGGATTTTTCCGCGATGGCTTTGGCGATGGCCTTGAATTTATCTACGGTGTTTTTGTAGAACTCGTCATCCTCGTCGATCCGCTGGACCGGCTTGTTGGTCGGGATTTCGACCACGCTCATTTTGTAAATATCCCAAAACTCGCTCGCCTCGGTGGCGGCGGTACCGGTCATCCCTGACAGTTTAGGATACATGCGGAAATAATTCTGGAACGTGATCGAGGCCATAGTCTGGTTTTCGGGCTCAATCTTGACGCCTTCCTTCGCCTCTACCGCCTGATGCAAACCATTGGACCACCGGCGGCCATCCATCATCCGGCCAGTAAATTCATCAATGATCACGACCTTCTCATCTTTGACGATATAATCGGTGTCACGCTTGAACATCTTGTTCGCTTTGAGCGCCTGATCGAGATGATGAACCACCTGAGTGTTTTCAACATCATAGAGATTGTCGGTTTGCAGCAGGCCAGCGTCAATCAGCAGCTGTTCAACCTGTTCGGTGCCATCTTCAGTCCAAGTGATGTTTTTGGTTTTCTCGTCAGCCTCGTAAAAGCTCTCATCCAGCTCTTTCACAACAGCGTCAATCGAGACGTAAAGATCGGTTTTGTCTTCCGTAGGGCCAGAGATAATCAGCGGAGTCCGCGCCTCATCAATCAGGATCGAATCCACCTCGTCCACGATACCGAAATTGAACGGACGCTGGACCATGCCGCTCCGGTCATGCTTCATATTATCGCGCAGATAATCGAACCCGAATTCGTTATTGGTGCCATATGTGATGTCTGCGGCGTAGGCTTCGCGCCGCTCAAATTCACCCAGATTGGGAATGATCACACCAACGGTGAGGCCAAGCCAGCGATAAAGCTGGCCCATCCATTCGGCATCACGGCCAGCGAGATAGTCATTTACGGTGACGACGTGAACGCCCTTGCCCTCGATCGCATTGAGATAGGTTGCAAGTGTCGCCACCAGCGTTTTGCCTTCACCGGTGCGCATTTCCGATATTTCACCGCGATGCAGCACGATACCGCCAACCATCTGCGTATCGAAATGGCGCATACCCAGCACGCGGATCGATGCTTCGCGCACCGTCGCGAAGGCTTCTGGCAGAATGTCGTCCAGCGTCTTGCCATCTTGCAGCTGCGCGCGGAATTTGTCTGTCTGGCCTTTCAGTTCCTGATCGCTGAGTGCCTGGATTTGTGGTTCCAAATCGTTGATCTGGTGAACAATTTTACCCAGCGATTTTACATAACGATCATTGGAAGAACCGAATACGGATTTGACGAGTGCGTTAAACATGAAAGGTCTTTCGAAAGACAGATATAGGAAGCTACTGAGATACTCGCGGCGCAGAGCGCGCGTGCCAGGTCAGCAGATAAAACAGTGAATGGAACCGCAGAGGCTATTCGTGAGCGCGATCAATGCCCATCTGCACGGCCGGAACATGGATGGCGATTGCTTTGAAATGCTTGCAATCAGCCCGCTCAACATTCTTCCAGTTTCGGTTGCCACGTTCAGCCAGACAGGCGCGATTTATTGTCTGAACACTGCCGCTTGATTGGCCGCTTGTAACCTGTTGGCATACATCATTGACGGCAGCGGCGCTCGCAGGAGTGGCCACAGTGGCAAGGCCGGTCAAAATGGCAAGCAAGGCGAAAAAGCGGCGCATGACCGGCTATATAGGCAGGCAGGCCCGCGCCGTCTAGCGCGTAAGCAAACGACCCAGTTTGCGCCGCATCCAGGTGGTTTGCTGTCACATCTGCTGTGCAGATAACGAAGCAGGTACCCGCCACGCCGGCCGCCTTCCAGCAGCACAATCGCCGGTTGCCGGTCGGCTCAGCGCCAGGGGCTAGTAACCCAGTGCGTTGCACTGCAAAAGACGGCTGCGGCCAATATGGGTCATGCGTTCAACGGAATTTTTCACTGCTGCCAGCTCCGCGAGGCCAAAATCCTCACGCAACCGATTGCCCGCCGCGCTCTCGCTGTTTACTGAAAGCCCGATGGACCTGAAACGCTCGCCGCTCGCCCTGCCCTTCCCCGATATGCCCGATATTGACGGTGTCACACTGCGTATAGCGCGCGCGCGCTATAAGGACTGGGACCGTGCAGATCTGACTTTTGCCGAATTGTGCGAGGGCACCAGCGTTGCGGGAGTATTCACGAAAAGCGCATGCCCCTCCTCCGAAGTCGAGCTTGGGCGTGAGCACCTGAAATCCGGCTCTGCCCGCGCGCTGATCGTGAATGCGGGCAATGCGAATGCATTTACCGGTTACCGAGGACGAGAAGCCGTGGAGCAAATTATGGAACAGGTCGCTGACCGCCTTGGTTGCGCGCGCGCGCAGGTGTTTGTCTCCTCCACTGGCGTGATCGGGGTCCCTCTACCCAAGGACAAAGCCAAGGCAGGTGTTGATGCGGTTCTCACCGCCAATCCATGCGGTTGGGAAGATGCGGCCCGGGCAATTTCCACGACCGATACTTTTGCCAAAGGCGCGGCGGCGACCGCAATCGTTGATGGTAAGACGGTGCGTATCAGCGCCATCATCAAAGGCAGCGGCATGATTGCGCCCGATATGGCGACTATGCTCGGTTATATCTTTACCGATGCGGCGGTTGATCCGGCATTTTTGCAGAGCCTGCTGACCGAGATCAATGGCGCGACATTCTCCTGCATTACCGTTGATAGTGACACGTCGACCAGCGATACGGTTCTGGCGTTTGCCACTGGCAAAGCGGGTAACGCGCCCCTGACCTCTTTCGATGATGCGGGCGCGGATGCCTTTTCGGCGGCTTTCCATGATGTGTGCCGCCAATTGGCGCTGTTGGTGGTGCGCGATGGTGAAGGCGCGCAGAAACTTATCGAGATCGAAGTCACAGGCGCGGTTTCGGACAAGAGCGCGCATACGATAGGGATGTCGATCGCCAACTCACCCCTGGTTAAGACCGCCATTGCTGGCGGAGATGCCAATTGGGGCCGCGTGGTCATGGCCGTGGGCAAAGCAGGTGAACCCGCCGATAGGGACACACTCTCGATCCGCTTCGCTGACACATGGGTCGCACAAGACGGACTGGCGGTGGATTCGTATGACGAGGCGCCAATTGCGGCTCATCTGAAGGGTCAGGAAATTTCTGTCGGAGTGGATTTGGGCCTCGGCAGCGGCAAAGCGACCGTTTGGACGTGCGACCTCACCAATGGCTATATTGCCATCAACGCAGATTACCGGTCATGAATGCTCTTGATCGGCACGTTCTGCAGCTGATGCAAGATGTGGCAGCACGGGCGATTATGCCGCGATACCGCAATTTGGCCGATGGAGATGTGGTGGAGAAAGCCAAGGATGATCTCGTCACGATCGCCGATCGCGAAGCCGAAGCAATGTTGAGTGAGGGGCTATCGAAAATAGACAGTACCGCCGCAATCGTGGGAGAAGAAGCCGCTCATGCCGATCCATCGATAATGGACCGTCTGTCGGACTTATGCTGGATCATTGATCCGATTGACGGGACCAGCAATTTCGCCAGCGGCACCGGGCATTTTGCGATCATGATTGCTCTGGCAGATCAGGGCATCACCCAAGCGGGTTGGATATATGACCCCCGCCGTCAGCGTCTATGCCACGCACATCGCGGCGCCGGCGCCTTTATCGATGGTGAACATATCATCGCCCGTCCGAGCGGCAATGTTCCGCCCAGCCTGGCTGCGATGACACGCTACATGCGGACAGATCAGCGCGCGTTATTTGAGGCCGAGATCGCGCCGCATTATACGCTGGTCGCCGCCCCTGGATGCGCTGCGGAGCAATATCCGCTGACCGTGCTGGGCGAGCATGATCTGGCGATTTATGAAAGAACCTTGCCGTGGGATCATGCCGCCGGATGCCTGTTCGTAAATGAATCGGGTGGGGTGTGTTTGCGTCCTGACGGGTCCCAATACCGCGTCGATAGCGGCCGCAAAGGTATGATAGGCAGCGCGACAGTGTCACTGTTTGAAGAGCTGGCGGCGCGTTTGACGGCGACGGGTTATATGCCCGCCGCCTGAACTATCCGGACTGGCCAGTGCTGCTTACAATTCGCCTTCAAGCCAGCTTTTCAGCTGACTTTTTGGTGCAGCGCCCAATTTTTGGGAAACCGCCTTACCGTCTTTGAACAGCACCATTAGCGGGATCGACTGCACGCCGATCTCGCCCGGGATCCCGGTGTTTTCCATAATGTCCATCTTGGCGATCTTCACTTTGCCAGACAGTTCGTCGCTTATCTCTTCCAGCGAGGGGCCGATCATTTTGCACGGTCCGCACCATTCGGCCCAGAAATCAACCAGAACGGGTGTATCAGACTCAAGCACGTCGGCTTTGAAGCTATCATCGGTGACGTTGAATGTCGCCATGGGGATTCTCCTGTTTCACTCAGCCCCTATTTAAGGATGAATGCGTTATGCTCAACGGGATCGCTCGCATAGCTTTGCTGCGTTGTGGACAAATCAAAATTGCCGCGTAGCAATGCAACCTGCTATTCCCGGCGCGGTGCATGGGCGGCGAGCAGCTCTGCCGGTAAAGCGATCAGCACTGGCGATTGGGTATACAGTACCGCAGCATTAATGGCCCGCCCCGGATATATCGCGCCCAGCGCCGCTGCATAGGCAGCCATTTGGCGAATGGTGGTTGCGGGAATCTGCGCCAGCTGCGCCGGTGGTTTGCGGGCAGTTTTGTAATCGACCACAGTCACTGTATCCTGTGTCACCAGCAGGCGGTCGGCAATGCCAGCGACAACCTGCCCCCCGATGGTGGCTGCCAGGGGAATTTCTGCAAGCGAATTTGGTCCGAAAATTTCGATGAAGGCCGGGTCTTCCAGCACTGTGATCGCTGCGCTGATGGCCTCTTCGCGTTGCGCATCGGTCCAACCGGGCTCCTGCTGTGCCAGCCACGCCTTTGCACGCGGGCGTCTTTGTGCCGGAGCGATGTCGGGCAATCGTTCGAGCAAGCTATGGATCAGCACACCGCGCCGTGCAGCATTCTCCGCCGTATCAGCGGGAAAAGGCGGGTCAGCAGCCTGATCCTCGCCAGCAGAAGACGGAGCCAAGGGCCGCGGCGGGCGCGGTTCCGGCCCAATCGGGGTCAGCGCCCAGTTCGGCAGCGCACGCGCCTGATGATCGGCTGCTTGCGCAGGTTCCAGCAGTATTGCTGGCGGGCGCTGCCCGGACACCTGCCGCGAACCGAAAATGGGATCATCTATCATCCCGCCATCGAACAGCGGCGCAAGCCGGGCATACCAGCTATCATGCGCAGGCTCATCCTCCTGCTTGCCCAGCGCACCACCAATGAACAGCGCCTCTTCGGCTCTGGTCATCGCGACATACAGCAATCGCCAATGCTCCTGCCGCTCCTCCGCTTTCGCAGCTTCCTCCGCCATCAGGATCGGCGCGGTTTTTTCAGCGCCTTTTATCGACGGGAGCGGAATTTCCCGTGCATCGCCGCCAATAATACTGTCTTGCAATGTCAGGCCCCGAACTGACGCGCTATCGGGATTGCCGGTCGCATCAGCAAGAATGACTATGGGCGATTGCAGCCCTTTTGATCCGTGGACTGTCATCACCCGGACAAGGCCCTCACTTGCACCGGATTCACGCTTCAGCTCACCTTCGCCAGCATCGAACCAATGGATGAAACCCTGCAAACTGGCAGTATGGGCAGACGTAAAATTGAGCGCAGCATTAAGCAGCTCGTCGATCGGATCATTGGCCTCCCGCCCTAGCCGCGCGACCAGTTTCTTACGGCCCTGCCACGGACCGGCCAGTACCCAGTGGAGCAAAGCCTGCGGGGGTTCAAAATCGGCCAGCCTGAGTAACTCGCGCAACCTATCGGACGTTTCGGCAGCGCGGGGATGATCCGATTCGCGAATATGATCCCATAGCCGGACATGCTTGTCGCGATATCCATGCGCCAACAGATCATCCTGCGACCATCCCAAGAGCGGCGACACCAGAAGGTTGGCGAGGCTCAGATCATCCAGCGGTTGCGCGGCAAACCGGATTGCCGCCATCAAATCCTTTACGGCCAGCGGCGCACCGAGCCGCAACCGGTCTACCCCCGCCACTGGAACGCCTTTGGCATGCAACCGGGCCACGATCAGCCCGGCAAGTTCGCGCCGTTTGCGCACCAGAACCATTATATCCCCCGGCCCGGCGTTGCGTTTGCTGCCCTTGACCAGAGGATAACCTGCGCTCAGCCAATCGGCGATCTGCGCTGCCACCCGGTCAGCCATGCGCCGTTCGGGCGCAGAGATCCACGTCTCGCTATCGGTCCCGTCCCCATCAACTGCGGCATCATCACCGACTGCCGGTACGGGCGCCCAGAGCACGACCTCGCCAGCGCGCGCGTCGCCGCTATGCCGCTCTGGCTTTTGCGCGAGTCCAAACGCCTCAAAACCAATCGCGCCGATGGCGGCATCGACAAAATCGAGAACTGGCTGCGCAGTGCGGAACGACCGTCCCAGCCCCAGAGTCTTCAGCTTTCTTGCAGAGAGCCGTTCGCGCAACTGATCGGCATTGGTCGCCGCCGCAGCCATTTCAGCACTGAACTGTTTGCGCGCAATCTCAAAATTTTCCGGGCTGGTGCCCTGAAAGCGAAAAATTGCCTGTTTGTAGTCCCCCACGACGAATATCGTCCGTAAAACATCGTCGCGCTGGCCTTTGCCTGTAAAGAAATCACCGGTCAGCGCGCGGATGATGGACCATTGCGCTTCATTGGTATCCTGCGCTTCGTCGATCAGAATATGGTCAAACTGGCGGTCCAGCTTGTAACGGATCCATTCGGCCATATCGGACCGTCCCAGCAGAGCTGCCGCGCGGCGGATCTGGTCATCGAAATCGATCAGCCCTTCGCGCGTCTTCGCTGCATCCCAGCGCAGTGCAAAACGGCGGCCGATCCGCAATGCCGGTGTCAGCCATTCCGCCAGATTCAGTGCCAATTGCAATTGGCGGACGGTGCGGATCGACAGCAGAACACGGCCCGCGTTTTCAGCATAGGCGGGATCGATTTTCTCCAGCGATTTAAGCGAGCGCGGATCGTCTTTCTGGGTGAACAGCGCCTGCTGCACCTCATCCAGCTGGCGGACCCGCGATACTGTACCGGATGCGAGCCAGTGTGCCGCCGCATCCGCTGCGGCAAGGCCGTTTTTGGTGCCCCATTGGGCATTGATTGCAGCGCAGGCGCTAAGCGCCGCCACATCAAATTCCGCATCACTGCAAAGCTGCGCCAATTGCTCGGGCCCGGCACCTGCCGATAATCCAATCAACGCCCTGACACGCGGCTCCAAATCATCTTGCCAGGCGCCTTGGCCAAACCAAACCTCACGCGCATCGGCGCAGCGCATCAGCCATGCCTTGGCGCCATCCGCGCCCATCCGGATGCTGAGCATGGCGAGCGCACCCGGCAGATCCGTCTCACCGGCCTTATCCCATTCCAGCAGCATATCAGCGAGCACTTGATGACTCAAAATATCGCGGTCGCGGTCCTCCATCGCCTTGCTGCCCGGCGCAAGATTGGCTTCCTCCGGGAAGGCTGCCAGCAACCACTGCGAAAAGGCATGGATCGTATCAATTCGCAATCCGCCACCAGCACAATCGAGTACATTGGCAAACAGGCTGCGCGCGCGGCTGAGAGTTGCATCGTCGGTTGGCGCACCGATCGCGGTCAGGTCTGCGAACAAAGCCTCTGGTGCCATCCGCACCCAGTTGGCGAGTACATCGGTGACCCGTGTCGCCATTTCGGCAGCGCCTGCCTTAGTAAACGTAAGACACAATATTTGCGACGGTTCGACACCCTTGGTCAGCAGCAGCCGCAAGACACGCGCCGAAAGAACCTGCGTCTTGCCCGTCCCTGCGGACGCGGAAAGCCAGACGTTGTCCTGCGGGTCGACTGCCTCGGCCTGGCTGTGCTTCAGCGGATATACGCGCCCTGATGCGGCTCGCGATGCGCTCATTGCTCGCGCCCCATCCACTCGTCAAGCCGCATCAATTGGTCATATGTGTTGTAAACTTTCGCATCCGGATTCGCGCGGGCAGTGAACGGGGCCGCACCTAAAATCCACGCGTCCAACGCGTCGTGCAGATATTTCTCCGCCATTGGGAGAAAATCCTCCGGGTCGAGCTTGCTCTTATTATTGGCCGTCTTTACCGGGCTGGATACATAGCCGAAACCGCTATCGCTCTTGTCGCTTTTGCCAAGCGACCAGTATTCAAACGCAGAAACCTGCCCCTGCAATTTCTCAAAACCGCCCCGCTCCGCCATCAGGCCGATCGTGCCCAACTGCAGGGCGTATCCTGCCGCCACTTCTTTGGCCGAAGGCGGCCTACCAGTTTTATAGTCAATGATCGCCAATCTGCCGTCGGGGAGCCGGTCAATCCGGTCAGCCTTGCCGAAAATCTCGACACCTTTGACCGTCAGTCGCCCCCACTCCTCGATCAGGGCTGGAGTGCGTCCGTCCGCAGCGGCGATGCTGTTCTGAACCCATTCTAATGCCCGCATCAACCGGGGTTGCCACAATGCCCGCATCAAGGGGTGCGCATTGATCTGACGCAACACATCATCCGCGATGGCCGCGATATTGCCGCCCGTTTCATGCCATCTCTGCAATATTTCATGCGCCAGGATACCTTGCCAGGCTGGCGACGGCTCCGCATCCAGCGCATCCAGGTCGGGCAGATTCAAGATTGAACGCGCGTAGAATTGGTATGGGTCAGAGCGCAGCCGGTCGAGCGCGGTCACACTGATTTTCTGTTTGCGCTGTTCGGGTGAGGGAAGCGGCATAGGTACGGGATATCGCTCTGCCGGTGCGGCCGCGTCCAATGCTCTGGCCCATGCCAGAGTATCCGTATCGCGAATACGGCGCACCTGATCATCGCCCAGCAATGCCTTGATCCGCAGAAGGAATCGCGAGGCGATTGTCGGCCCTGATATATCGCGCTCTGCCCTGCTCAAAACCACCTGTGGTGCGCCCAAGGCACCTGCCAGGTCGTGTGCGGCCAACCCGATACGGAAATCAGCGCCGGGCACGCCCAGAGCGCGCAAGACAGGCGGCGCGAGCAGCGGGTCGGTTGCCGGAGTGCCCGGCCAGCTTCCTTCGTTCAACCCTGCGCATATCACCAGATCGGCCCGGCTCATCCGCGCTTCCAGCAGCCCGAAAATCGCCACCCGAGGATGGCCGCCATAGGGCGGGCGCACGGCGATATTATCCATCACATCGCGTAAAATCGGGCGCAGTTCTTGCGGTTCTATCACGGTTCCAACGGTCTGCGCGTGACGCCTGACATCGTCGATCATCGCGGCCAAAGCACGCCCGTCTTCCCTGGACCAAACGGCGTTCCCGCAAAGAGATTCAGCCGCTGATCTCAGCAGATCAAGCGTCTCAGACAGCGGTAGATGATCGGGCGTATTCACAATCGGTTGCAAAATCGCGGAAACGCTTTGCCACCATTTGGCCACCTGCGCCTTGTCTGCGGCGGGGTTCAGCGCAGCCAGGCCAGGTTCCTTGCGCGGCCCGCGCAATGCCAGTTCGAACGCGCGCGCCGCGCCGAGCCATACACCGCGCTGCTGCCCGCCATTTACCAAGGGGTGTTCCAGCAAGGCCATTAGCGGAACCGGCGCCGCGCCAAGTTCCATAATTTCTGCAAGCAGTAAAAGCACTCTGCCCGCTGGAGTCGCGGACAGCTCCCGCCCGGCAGAGTCATCCGCCTCTATGTGCCAGCGCCGCAGATGTTGGACAATCCGCTGCGCCAATCCGCGATCGGGCGTAACCACATTGACGCGGCGCTCCGGCGTCTCAAGCGCCTGACGGACCAACAGAGCGACCGCCTGTGCTTCCTCTTCCGGACCCGTACTTTCGATAATCTGTACACCGGACAGGCGGCGCTTTTCTGGCGGCAAGCCGACCCAGCTTTTGCTGGCTTCGGGCGGCAGGAACACATTGGAAATGGCATAGCTGCGTTCCGGTGGCGCAGCCGACAGGCCTCTGCGGTGCCATTGCTGTACTTCGCCCCGCGCTATGCCCATCCGGTTAAGCAGCAACTTGAGGTGGTATTGCGGATGAGTGACAGCATCACCTTTGCCAAATACAGCTGCGCCCTCAGCTTCGCCCGAATGCTCGCCCGCATGTCCAGCGCCGCTCTGCGGATCGCCAGCTGCGCCCAATTCTTCCCACACCGTATCATCCAATGCGAGATCAAGATCAGGCAGCACCACGCTGCTATCGGGCAATTGGCTGACGACTTTGAGCAACCGCGCCAAGGCCGGGGACGCGCTGGTCACACCGGCGGCGACGATCGGGTTTGCCGGGGGCGCGGCCGTCCATTGCCGCGCTGCGAAATCGAACAATCTGTTGCGCCGCGCTGCTGCGTCAAGCGCGCCCTGTTCTGCCAATTCGCTGTGCCAGCGCACTTGCACTTTTGCGAACAGATGCAAACTGTCCTGCCAATGCTGTGCCAGATCTTCGCGCAAGCCGAGAATTTTTGCGTCAAGCAGATCAGCCGGAGCGATATCTTCCACCAACAGCCGGTCCATCGTGGCCGTAATATCGCGTGCCTGACGCAGAACTATCGAATGCGCAGGTGCCTCATCGTCCTGTTCCTGCGCCAGCAACTGCGCCAGTCTGAGCCAGCGATGCGTGGGATCTATCGCGCGCGGAATATCTGTCGCGCCCAGCGGGTCAAGCAATGGACCCAGAGCCTCCACCAGATCCAAATCACCCACCGCAACCATGCGCGGCATCAGCAAGCCTGCATGACCATTCGCGCCGTAATGGCGGATGAAGGCTTCGCTGATCGCCCGAATGGCCCGCGAGCTCGGCAATAGCAGAGTCAGTTGGGCCAGGCCAAAATCGGGATCGGCATAACGGGGCACCAGACCAGCAACCAGGGCATCGGCAAAACCGCGATGTGCGGCGATAGAGTATACGCTGGGCGCAGCCGCATCAGCCACGCCGTAACGCCTCTTCGGTTGGGGCGATGGCTTCGGGCGTGCCAACTTCGAACCAGCGGCCGGTAAAGGCGGTGCCGAACAATCGGCCTTCCTCTATTGCGCGGTCCCACAGGATGTTGGTCGAAAAAGAACCCGCTGGCGCGTCACGCAGAAGCCGGTGCGATACCAGTTGAATCCCGGTATAGATAAAGGGCGCAATCCGGCCGGACCGCCGCCGGGATACAGCGCCAACTGCATCCATATGGAAATCACCCTTGCCACGAAAATTGAGAGCACTGGCATGCGGCACCAACAACAAAAGCGCATCCATCCGGTCTGCATCCCACCGGGCTGACAGATCGTGAAATGCATCCCGCGGTCCGTCGAGCCAGATATTGTCCGCATTAAGGCAGAAAAACGGATCAGCCAGCCCGGCCTGCGCCTTCACCATGCCGCCGCCGGTTTCAAGCAGCACATCACGTTCGTCAGAAATGCTGACGGCTGGCGCATGGCGTTCTTTTACATGGGCTTCCAGCGCGTCTGCCAGATAGTGTACGTTGACGATTGCTCGGCCCACACCCGCCGCCTGCAACCGGTCCAGCGCGTGATCAATCAACGGCTTCCCCGCCACCCGTACCAGAGGTTTGGGCTGTGATGCCGTAAGCGGCCGCATGCGCTTACCCAGCCCGGCGGCCATAATCATCGCGCAATCACTGGCCAGTACGGTATTGGCAGACTTTGTCCGAACATCGCTCATTGGGGCCGGCCCCCATTGGCCCGACGGATCGCGGCCGGGATATTGGCATCAAACCACTCCGCGACAGGTGCCAGGGCGGGATGCTGTAAATCCCGCTCCATCGCGCGCCATACGCGGGGGATCATATCAAGATAGCGCGGCTTGCCATCGCGTTTGTAGAGGCGGGTGAATATACCGACGATTTTCGCATTACGCTGCGCGCCGAGCACTGCGTAATCAGCTTCAAAATCTGCCTGTGGCCGGGCATTGCTGATATAGTGATCCAGCATCGCCCGCTCCATATCCTGGCTTACATCGCGGCGGGCATCTTGTAACAAGGACACAAGATCATAGGCCGGATGGCCTGCCAGCGCATCCTGAAAATCGATCAATCCCTGCGCGCCAGCGCCGTCGCTCGCGGGGTCAATCAGCATGATATTCTCTGCATGATAGTCACGCAGAACAGTCACGCCCGCGCCTTGCCGCCGAATGAGCGGCGGCAGGACGGCATCCCAGGCTGCGGCATAGCCCGCCGCATCGACATAAAGCTGCATCGCCGGGCAGTACCACTGGGTCAGCAACGCTGCTTCGCGCTGATAGGTGGGTATGTCATAGGCTGGAAACGGACCTGCAGGCGCGCTGTGCAGGGGTAACAACGCATCGATTGCAACCATGTAGGACTGCGTTTCTGCGGCGGGATCATCATCCAGCCAATCGCGCATCCGGTTATCGCCAAAATCTTCGATGAGTACCCAGCCCGCTGCGGCATCGTCGGCATAAATCTCTGGCGCGCGGTGGCCGTTTGCCAATAACCAGCGAGCGACATGCAGAAATGGCTTCGGATCCTCTTCGGGCGGCGGGGCAAACATCAGCATGGCTGAGCGTCGACCGCACCTGATACGGAAGTAACGGCGGAACGAAGCATCGCCTGGAATGGGGTCAATATTCGCATTCCCCCATCCGGCGCGGGTCAGGAAAGAATCGATACCGTCGGGTAAATCACTCATAAGGTGCGGTTTAGCCAATCCACGCCGTAACCGGCAATCGCCATCCGCCCGTCATCCGCATTTTCCAGTGTAATCGACAGGCAGGCCCGTTCATGCGCGAAGCCGCCCGCATGATCGGGCCACTCGGCCAATAACGCAGCGCCGCTGCGATAATCGTCCAGGCCGATTTCGTCAGCCTCAGCAGGGTCTTTCAATCGATAGAAATCAGCATGGACCAGCGGCATGGAAACAGCCGGGGGATCATAGGTTTCGATAATGGTAAATGTTGGCGACGGGACTTCATCGCTATAGCCCAGACTGCGAATTATCGCGCGCGCCAGAGTGGTTTTTCCTGCCCCCAACCCTCCGGTAAGCGCCACCACATCCCCTGCGCGCAGGCGTTGGGCAATCCTCGCGCCGAGCGCATCGACCGCAGAAAGATCGGGCAGCGCAATAATCACGGCAGTTCGATTGTGGCGGTTGTGCCCTCACCCTTGCGCGACAAAATTGACAGCGTACCGCCATGCGCTTCGATCAATTGCTGCGCCAGCGGAATGCCCAGACCCTGTTTGGCAATGCTCGTTCCCGCCTCTGCTGAAAAACCCATCGCACGTTCCAGTTCTTGCCGCGTCATCCCCGCTCCGCTGTCGGAAATAACAATTTGCGACACGCCTTTCTGTTTCGCCAAAGCCACCAAAATCTTGCCGCCTTGGGGCGTCGCAGCAATCGCATTATCCAGCAATTGTCCAATCGCCCGACCCAGTTGGCGTTGATCGGCATCAAATTTTCCGCTGACCCTGCTGCCACGCAAATCCAGCGATATACCGCCATCGGCAATCGCTTTTTCCCGTTTACGCACGACTTCGGTTATGAACGGCAGCATATCGAGACGTTTTTTATTGAGAGGAAGCAACCCTGCTTCGCTTTGCGACAGATCCAGCACATTTTCCACTTGGTCAGTCAACCGCGCGACCGACTCGAGAATGGCGGTTACATATTCCTGCCCCTGCTCGCTCAATTCACCGGCAACACCCGCACCCAGCAGCTCCGCAAACCCGCCAATTGAGGTAAGCGGAGTGCGCAATTCATATGACATATTGGCCAGGAAACGCGTTTTCACATCATCCGCAGCTTCCAGAGCCTGGTTACGCTCCTTAAGCGCCGTTTCGGCGTTTTGCGATGCAGTGATATCGAGCACAGTCAGCAATCCGTTACCATCGGGTAACGGAACGCCGGCAAATTCGAGCGTGCGGCCATCGGCGAGCGCGAGCCGCCCGCCCTTCTCCTTGCGGTCGAGCGTCGCGGCGCGGATCGCTTCGCCGATGGCTTTGGCTTGTTTTGGCCTGGCCAGATTTGGCGCGATAGCATCGAGCAACTGTTCCGCCAGTGGATGTGTATCCAGCGTTTCGGCATCAAGCCCCCAAGTGCCCGCAAAACTCCGGTTCCATAATTGTAAATGCCCATCCGGCGCAAACACTGCCAAGGCTTCGAACAGGCTGTCAAACGTCGCGGTCCGCGTGCGTAGCAAAGTGTCACGCGTCGCCGACAGAGCCAGCTGTTCGGTTCTGTCTTCCGCAATCAGCACCAACCCGCCATCGGGCATGGGTTGGGCAATAATCCGCAAATGCGTACCGTCGGAGAGCGGCCATGCCTCCTCTTGAGTGGTACCGGCGGAGAACCACTCGACATGTTCCGCGCGCCATAGCGGAAAATCGCGTACTTCAGGCGTCTTCCCGTTTTCACGCGCATCGCTCAGCAAACGCTCAAAAGCCAGACCTTGTGCAACAGCGCCCGAATGGAGCGCAAATTTGCGGCGGAATGGCTGGTTGGCAAACACCAGCTTCCGGCTGGCATCGAACTGTCCGACGCCGATCGATAATTGATCAAGCATGGACCGCTGGGCATCGCGGAATGCGCGGTTCTGTCTGGACTGCTCCTCCATTTCCTCAATATCGACAGCATATCCGGCAATGCCTTCATCGGCGAGCGGCAGATCGCTGACTTTCACGCTGCGCCGCTGGCCATCGATGGTCGCTGAAACATTACGCTCTATCGGCATTTTCTGTGCCGCCGCTTGCGACGCTATTTGCGCGGCGGTCAGGCCGTCCACCGATTCAATCAGTTCCGCCTGATCCGCGATAACCGCTTCGGCGCTATCCGCCCCGATAGCGCGGACATAGGCCTGATTGACCAGCCGCAGCTTGGCATCGGTACCGCGAAACCACATTGGCATTGGAGCCGCTTCGATTATGCCTACCAACGCGCCGAAATCACCTTTGGCCCGCGCAGCCTCTTCTCGAAGACGGCTCAGCTCGCTCTCGCTCTCGCTAAAATCAAATATCCACACCAGCGCCGAACCGCCAGGAGACACTTGCGGGTCCGCCAAAACACCGCGCAGAGCAAGGCTTCGCTGCGATCCTGGCGGAGTGAGCGCCATTCGAAATGGCGCTGCCGTCTTTTGTACGCGGCGGATATTGTCCATGAGCTCGGCAAGCTGCTCTGCCGACAGGCCCTTGCCTTCACCCGCATCCAGTTCGGTCAGATATTCGGGCAGATATTCCAGTCCAATCCAACCTGCCAACCGGTCAGAACCCTCAATCCGGCCATCGGTCCGCACGATGAGCGGAATGGCAGGCGCCTCGTCAATCATTCGCGCCATTCGCCGTGCCGCTTTACGGCTACTCTCGGCCTTGCGCATTTTCCCACCGGCGGCGATCATCATCCACGCGGCCGCGACGACCCATGCGGATAAGACCAACCCGATTATGACCAAAGTAGGCTGCGAGAATTCCATATCAATCCAGCTATGCGCCGCGCCGTCATGTTGCAATGCCGTTTAATCCTGCGTCGCAGATAAAACCGGAATTTGAAAAAGAACAGGCGCTGTTCCTGAAATAGAGGAACAGCGCCGTGTGCATGGGTGAACTATGGTATGATCAGCGGTTAATACCGGTAATGCTCCGGCTTGAAGGGACCCTCTACCGGAACGCCGATATAATCGGCCTGGTTCTGGCTGAGTTTTGTAAGCTGCACGCCCAGCTTGTCGAGGTGAAGCTGGGCCACTTTCTCGTCCAGATGCTTGGGCAGCACATAGACCTCGTTCTTATATTGATCGCCCTTGGTATACAGCTCGATCTGGGCCAGCACCTGGTTGGTGAAAGAGCAGCTCATCACGAAACTCGGGTGACCGGTGGCGCAGCCGAGATTCACCAGGCGGCCCTTGGCAAGGATCATGATCTGTTTGCCATCAGGGAATGTCACCAGGTCAGTGCCCGGTTTGATTTCAGCCCAATCATAATTGTCGAGAGCGCCGATCTGTATTTCGCTATCAAAGTGGCCGATGTTACACACGATGCTCATTGGCTTCATCGCCTTCATGTGTTCGGCTGTAATCACGTCTTCATTACCGGTTGTGGTGACAAAGATATCGCACCGCTTGGTCGCCTCCTCCATCGTTACGACTTCGTAGCCCTCCATCGCAGCCTGAAGCGCACAGATCGGGTCAATTTCTGTCACCATAACGCGCGCCCCGCCATTGCGGAGGCTGTCAGCGGATCCCTTACCCACGTCCCCGAAACCGGCAACACAGGCCACTTTACCCGCCAGCATCACATCGGTTGCACGGCGGATGGCATCAACCAGCGATTCCTTACAGCCATACAGATTGTCAAACTTAGACTTGGTCACACTGTCATTTACATTAATCGCCGGGAAAGGCAGCTTGCCGTTCTTGGCAAGGTGGTACAGGCGGTGGACACCAGTGGTCGTTTCTTCAGATACGCCGGTGAGGTTCTTGACCGTTTTCGTCAGATAGCCAGGGTTTTTGGCAATATACGCTTTCACCGCGCGCTGCATCTCAATCTCTTCGGGATTGCTTGGTTCTGGCATGGTCTCGCCCGCTTCCAAACGAGCGCCCCAAAGCGCAAACGAGGTCGCATCCCCGCCATCATCCAAAATGATATTGGCCGTTTGATCAGGATCAGCGTCAGTGCCCCAATCGAAAATGTGGCCGACGTAATCCCAATATTCGGCCAGTGTTTCGCCCTTGATCGCAAAAATCGGAATGCCCGCCTGAGCCATCGCAGCCGCCGCGTGATCCTGGGTTGAATAGATATTGCACGTCGCCCAGCGAACATCTGCACCCAGCGCGGTCAGCGTTTCGATCAGGACCGCCGTTTGCACGGTCATGTGTAACGAGCCTGTGATGCGCGCACCCTTAAGCGGCTTGCTGTCCCCAAATTCTTCGCGCAGTGCCATCAGGCCGGGCATTTCGGTTTCCGCGATGTTGATTTCCGCGCGGCCATAATCGGCCAGCGCAATATCCTGAATAATGTAATCTTGAGACACGCATTTTCTCCTGAATCCACACACGTCCCACCCTTTCGCGGGACATCGTCATATGCCCTGCCGTCTAGCGATGGACGGTCCCGGATGCAAATATAAAGATATCTTTATATCATCTAATCATTGCCGCACCGGCGCGGCGGCCTATATGATTTGCAATACCCCGCAATTACGAAAGGATATTACCCGATGACCATTTCCGTAGGCGACACGCTGCCCGATGTTAAGATCGTGAAAGCGACAGCCGAAGGCCCCGAAGCCGTACAATCAAGTGAGTATTTCGCGGGCAAAAGAGTGGCGCTGTTTTCTGTCCCCGGCGCATATACCCCGACATGCTCGGCCAGGCACCTTCCAGGATATGTTGAAAAAGTCGCTGATCTGAAAGCGAAAGGCGTTGATGAAATTGCCTGTACCGCAGTGAATGATGCATTTGTTCTGGGCGCATGGCAGAACGCCAATGATGCCGCCGCGGTCACGATGCTTGCCGATGGCAATGGTGATTTCGCTCAGGCAGTCGGTCTGACGATGGACGGTTCCGGGTTCGGTCTTGGCCAGCGCGGGCAGCGATATTCGATGGTCGTCAACGATGGCGTGGTCGAGCAGCTCAACGTGGAAGCGCCAGGAGATTTTTCGGTCAGCAGCGCCGAGCATATGCTCGGCCAGCTATAGAACCCGCCGCGCATGAAACAAACAAAGGGTGCCCTTTGCGGCACCCTTTTTTGGGGGGGGATCAATATCCCATTAGGCTAAGCACTTCCTTGCGGCTGCGGGGATCTTTCAAGAACGTGCCCATCATGCGGCTTGTTACCATGCCGACGCCCGGCGTTCGCACCCCGCGGGCCGTCATGCAGGAATGTTGTGCTTCGATAACAACCGCCACACCGCGCGGGTTCAGATTTTGCCAGATACAGTCAGCAACCTCTGCGGTCAGCCGTTCCTGTACTTGCAAACGCCGTGCAAACCCGTGGAGCACCCGGGCAAGTTTCGAAATACCGACAACCCTGTCGGTGGGCATATAGGCAATGCATGCCTTCCCGATAATCGGGGCCATATGATGCTCGCAGTGCGAGTGGAAGGGGATATCCTTTAACAGAACAAGTTCTTCATATCCGCCAACCTCTTCGAATACGCGGCTGAGATGGATGGCTGGGTCCTCTGCATAACCCTCACAATATTCAGCCCATGCGCGGGCGACGCGTTTGGGCGTATCGAGCAGCCCCTCCCGAGTGGGATCATCACCCGTCCATTCAAGCAGTGTGCGGATGGCGTCCTGAACATGATCGGGCACCGGCAGCTTGTTGCGGGCTTGTTCTTCTTCGGGCGTAATCAGACTGCTCATCGGAAATTCCAATCCTATGCCGATAAAAAATTACGCGCCGGGCGGCGGCCCAGCGCGTAACGGTTATGAATGCTGCTCACCGGGCATTGTTCCCGGCGACACGGACGAGACATGTTACTCCTTAGCTGCGGAGGCTTCTACCGGGGTCACTTCGGCATCCTTGAGCTCTGCGTCCTTACGCTTCTCAAACACGTCGGCCATTTGGCGTTCATCTTCGGCAGTGAGTTTTTCTTCAAACTCCGGAAAATGGTCCTGCTCCTCTTCCTCGATGTGATGCAGATAGTCATGCTTCACCTGTTTGAATTTCTGGAGCCAGGCACCGGTGGACATGTCCGTCGCAGCCAAGTCGTTCAGAGCCTCGTCGAGCTCTTGATGTTCTGCGACAGAATGCCGCGTTGCATCGGTGGTTTCCGGCTTCCGCAGCATTGTCGCATAGACGGCCTGTTCTTCGGCCGCAGCATGGCTTTTCACTTCCTTAGTGAACATCTCGAACAGGTCGCGGCGCTCCTGCGTATCACCGGATGTGTCTTCGATTTTATCGAGCAACTCGCGGTGATCGTCATGATCTTGCTTCAGGCGGGTAAAAATTTCTTGGGCTTGAGCCATTGGTCAGCCTTCTCCTTTTATTGATTGTTTGAAATATCAATGGCCAATCCGGTCAATCGTTCCCAAAACGGCCGCCGCGCCAATCGGCCGCAACAGGCCTTTGTCACGTACCGCCTTTGCTCATGAATATGGCGGCAACGCCGCGTTGCTTATTCCGGTATGGCCCATGCCGCGTGAGCCGCGCAGAGATCAGTAGATGCCGAATAACAAAAAAGCCGCTCGGTAAGAGCGGCTTTGTTTGGCGCACCCGGAAGGATTCGAACCTCCGGCCCCCTGATTCGTAGTCAGGTACTCTATCCAGCTGAGCTACGGGTGCGCTTGAGGGGCGGCACATACGGGCAGCATGACGGCTTGGCAATCCCTTATCGCACGGCCCTTATCGCACGGCCCCTTATCGCATAGCATGCAGGGGCCTATCTCTTTCCGGGTGCAAACAATTGCTGTGCCAGATCCACATCAAGCGGCGGCTTCGCCAGCATGCTGATCTGTTCCTTCGTAAACCATCCCACTTCCGCCCCTTCAAGCGAAACTATGCCGCCGCCGTGATGTAACGCAGTGTAAAGAAGTATGACAATCGGTTTACCCCGCGCCGATGGAGGCGACTGGGCGAATCCAGCAGGCGACAGCGCGCGCGGTGCAACCGTAAGCGCAAGCTCTTCAGACAGTTCGCGAACCAGCGCATTCAGCGGGGTTTCACCCGGCTCAACCTTGCCACCCGGGAATTCCCAAAGGCCCGCATGGTCTTTGGTATGAGGGCGCTTTTGCATCAACCAGCGCCCCGCCTGATCATGGATCGCAGCAGCAACCACAGCCGTCCACAGCGTGGGCGTTGTCGGAAAATTTTCCAGTTTCATTCGCCTTTTCAATCAAATTTTAAGACTTCGCAGCGAAAAGCCTCTTCATCAGTCACGATTAGACAGATGTGGGGTAACGAATTGTCACAGTTTCTTAAACAGCTTCTGAACGATGATTCGGGTGCCACAGCTATCGAATATGGGCTGATCGCCTCGCTTGTTGTCATCGCATCAATTGGTGCGTTTGATGCAGTAGCCAACGAGAATACCGGATTGTGGGCTGTGATTTCAAGCGAAGTGAGTGAGAATATGGGCGGCTAACCAACCTTTTCGCTCCAATGATTAGGATATTGTCAATTTTTCACAGCTAATCCGGAAAATACTCCTCTCGGAATGCCCGGGAAGAGACGGGTACCGAAGACTGAAACCAGGAGACTACACATGAAATTCTTCAAAACTTTGATGAACGACGAGCAGGGTGCGACTGCGATTGAGTACGGCCTTATCGCTGCTCTTATTGCTGTTGCCGCCATCACCGCGATGCAAGGCCTCGGCAACGAACTGACAACCACTTTCTCGACAGTGTCGGACAAGATGGGTGAGTCGAACACCGTTCCATAATAGACGCAAGTCTGTTCAGACAAACAAGGCGGCGGGAGCAATCCCGCCGCCTTTTTGTGTGGCCGGACCGGTCAAAAACGATCAGAAAGATTATCTGGCGCGAACGACCAGCTTGACCTTCTGTCCCGCTTGCAACTGATCGCGCGATCCCAGCGCATTGAGCACACGAAACCTTTCCACCTTGCCTGATTCATACGCCATGCGGTTGGCCAGCGATTGTATGGTGTCCCCGCGCTGCACCGTTACGACGTCAATACGCCGCGGCACGATAGCAGCCGCTTCGCTCGCGCTGATTCTGCGCATCGAATTGAACATGGACGTAAACGTGCCGGACTGTCCCGCCTGGCTGATGGTTGCAAAGTGAAAGGCCGAACTGCCTGAAAATTCATAGGCATATACAACCACGTCAACCGCACTGTTACCATTGTTGACCCGTGCGGTTCCAACCGCAGTTGGCAATCCGTTCACAGTGGTCCGGCGAATATTTGATGGTGCCAATTGCTGCTGCGCGCCGCCCAATGCAGTGAAGACACCGCGCACATAGCTTTCCAGATCACCGCTATAGGGGCCGGTGCTCATCTGCGCTTTGCCGCTTTGGCCGTTGATCGATACCGCCCGCGTCCCGTTGACCATATAAAAGCCCTGCGGTGCAGTAAAAGCGAGACGCAATTCCGGATGCAGGAACTGATTCCCTTCGATAACGCCCTGTTTGGGATCATCGCCGTAAATGAGCCCATCGATTCGGGTCAGGAATGTATCACGATTGAGAGTGCCCACCCCGCCAGCAGCTTTGGCAGCGGCGGTGCGGACGCGTGATGCCGGATCAGGGTGAGTCGAAGCCCATTCCGGCACCGAAGCGTTATTGCGGCCTTGCAGACGGGCATCAAGCGCATTCTGCGCCGCCAGACTGGCAAGAACGGTGCTCATGGCGCCCGGATCATATCCCGCTTTGGTCAGATATTCGATGCCCAGCTCATCCGCCTGAATTTCCTGACTGCGCGAGAAACTGAGCGTCAGAAGCTGCGAGCCCTGCAAGAAACCATCTGACAGGGTCTTGCCAACACTGCTATCACCAAGAAGTACTCCTGAAAGGATTGCCCCCGCCGCACCAAGAATGCTGTTGCGCTGTGCCGCTGACTGTCGCCGCTGCGAATGGCGCGCTGCAACGTGACCAACCTCATGGCCAAGCACGCCCGCCAATTCCGCTTCATTATTCATCAATCCTACCAATTGACGGGTCGAATAGATGTAGCCGCCCGGCACGGCAAAGGCGTTATTTACCGAACTGTTGAGGAGCGACACGGTAAAGGAGCTGCGCGCATTACCCAGCCCGGATTGCACGGCGATGTTCTTGCCCACCGATTCGACATAGGCGGATTGCGGGCCAGCATAAGTCCCGCCAAATTCCTGCAGCAATTGCGGATGAAATTCTGCGCCCTGCGCGGCTTCGCTTTGCGTAATGGGTGTCGATGCACTGGGAATTTCACCGCCCATGCAGCCTGCCAGAGCGATTGGCAAAATGGCAGCAGAAACAAGATTCAGGGACTTAGAGCGCATAATTTCCTCCAGATGCATGCAAGCGGCCGTGCTGGCCTGCTATGGCAGTAGCCTAGCAGTATACATGCCTAATCCCAATATGTCAGTGTAAAGTCAGGAAAATTTGAGCCGGAGTAAGCCTCAGCTCGACCCGATCTGAAGAAACCGTTCCTCGCGCATATCGCGCCGTTCGGAGGGCGACAGCATTTCGAGCTCGTTCAGCTCTTCCGCAATAACTTTCGCCAGATTCCTGGCAGCCTTCACCGGATCACGGTGCGCGCCGCCCACCGGCTCGGTGACAATCCGGTCGATAACGCCCAGTTTTTTCAAATGCTGCGCGGTAACTTTCATAGCTTCCGCCGCATCGGACGCTTTTTCTGATGTGCGCCACAGGATAGATGCGCACCCCTCGGGCGAAATGACTGAATAGATGGCATGCTCCAGCATCAACACACGCTCTGCGCTGGCCAAGGCGACCGCCCCGCCAGAACCGCCCTCCCCCACGATGGTTGATACCATTGGCACCGGCAAGGCCAGACAGGCCTCGGTCGAGCGGGCGATGGCTTCGGCCTGGCCGCGCTCTTCTGCTTCAACCCCGGGAAATGCGCCCGAAGTATCCACCAGTGTCACCACCGGCAGACCAAACCGGCCCGCCAATTCCATCAGGCGGATCGCCTTGCGGTACCCCTCCGGTTTGCCCATGCCGAAATTATGTTTCAGCCGACTGGCGGTGTCATGGCCTTTCTCATGCCCGATCAGGACTATCTTTTTGCCATCGAGCCTCGCAAAGCCGCCGAGAATTGCCTGGTCATCACCATAATTGCGGTCCCCGCCAAGCGGCATGAATTCATCAAATGCATGCTCGACAAAATCGCGAAAATGCGGGCGCGCTGGGTGGCGGGCAACCTGGGTTTTCTGCCACGGCGTGAGCGAGGCATAGGTGCTTGCCACCAGATCGATGTTTTTCTGCTCAAGTCGTTTCAGCTCGGCGGAGATGTCCACATCATCACCTTCTGCCGCACTGCGCAATTCGGCAATGCGGGCCTCCAGCCGGGCAATCGGTTTCTCGAATTCGAGGAAAGATATCATAAGACCCGCGCTAGTCCTAAGTGCTGGGCTGGGCAAGAGGATGCTTCTGGTTGACCAGTTCCACCAGACGCGCGCTGTTCACATGCGTGTAGATTTGTGTGGTCGCAATATCGGCATGACCGAGCATAGTTTGCAGCACGCGCAAATCGGCCCCGCCCTCCAGCAAATGTGTGGCAAAGGCGTGGCGCAGCACATGGGGACTGATCCCTTCAGGGGGCAGATCAGCGCGCACCGCGAGCTCTTTGAGCATCTGGTACAATCTGATTCGCGAGATATGCTTGCCGCGAGACGGGAAGAGGTATCCGGGTGCATCGGGCCGGACTGCAAGCCACCGCGACAAGGCCGCCTGCGCACGGCGGCTTACCGGCACCATCCGGCTGGCGCCGCCTTTTCCGGTTACCGTCAGAAAAGGGGCATCGCGCGGAACCGCAGACAAGGGCAGTGACACCAATTCGGTCGCCCGCAGTCCGGAACCATAAAGCAGCTCCAGCAAAGCCAGCATTCGGATGGCCGGGACGCGGCCCGCCTCTGCCTCCATCTCTGCCCGCTCAAACAAAGCCGCAACATGTTGATGGGTAAGTATTTTGGGCAGCGGGCGGCGTGATTTTGCTGTGGGCAAGGCAGGCGATGGATCATCGGCGCGCAGCCCTTCATCGACCAGAAAGCCAAAATACTGGCGCAGTGCCGATGCCTTGCGGGCAGCACTGGCTGGGGCAAGATCAGCCCAAGCGCGGCTTAAACTGCCAAGCTGCATGCTGGACGCGCTGGCAAGATCGCCAATCAACGCCTCTGTAGCTTCCAAATCGCGCCGATATGCAGCCAGCGTATTGGCAGCGGCCCCGCGTTCTGCGGCCAGCATCGCCAAGAAGCTATCTACCGATTGCGACATCCCCCGGTTCAGCTGCGCGCAACAGCCTCTGCCGCAATCATCCGTGCTTCGGCAGACAAACCGGCCTGGTTGAGCGCGGCGACAATAAAATACACATGGCGCGGCGTCATATCGCTCCAATCATCGCCCTGCATCCCTGTGGCCGCCAGAAATGCCACCAGCGGCGCATTATTCACCTCGGCCGCCTGCGAAATCAGCTGGCTCCATTTGGATTGCCTATTGAGCGATATCGAAAGGTCATCTGCAAGCTCAAGCGCATCGGACTGGCCTATGCGTCCCAGGCCCGCCAGGCCGGCAAGAAACATTTTCGATGCGCGCGCATCCTTGCTTTCATCAGCACTCATGAAACCGTCAAACTGGCCTGTGGTCACCGGGCTGTTGCGGTTCGGCTGCGCAAGCACCAGCAAAGCCCACGCCTCGCTGCCCTGAGGTGCGAATGGCGCCCAGGTGAGCGCGTCGGCATCGAGCCCGGCGGTCAACATTGATGCTATCAAATCTGCTGCATCGCTGGCCAATGCCTCGCTTGGCGGCATCCGTGCTGCGGCATAGGCAGTCAGGACCTGCCGCGCATAATCCGCCTGCCCCTCTCCCCACAACGTTCGCATGGCTGCCAATCGCGCAGCGGGTTCCACCGCAACATAGGCTTGCCGTAAATCTGCCGCGACAGAGGTAGGTTCTGCCGCCGCTCCGCCGCGCGCGAGAATTTCGCTGTAGAATGCCACAGCTGCAGAGGATGATAAGACCCCCTGCTCGGCGGACATGTCCACACCGGCCATTCTTTCCGTCAGGGACAGGGCCGGATTTTGCGCCGCAGCCTGCTGGAAATAGCGCGGCGCGTTACCGAGCAATTCGGCGGGCAGCTCCGCACCAACTGCTGTTGCCAGTCCGAAACGCCACGGGGTCAGTTCCTCAACCCCTTCCCATTCCAGATTGATCGCTCGGCGCCCGCGACCTGCTGCGCCTGCGAAGCGTTGCGCCAGCAAAACATCAATTTCAGGTGCGATCTTGTTACGGAAGGCCCGGTTCAAATTGGCCTGGGCGCGCGAACCCTGGCCCAGAAACGCATAGCAGATCGACTGCAGCATAACCCACTCAGGATCGTCACGCTCGCCGCCTTTCATCTGGACAATCGGACACGCGCCAACAATATCCGACGTGGCGAGATAGGCTTCAATCGCCGCATCGGTCAGCGCCTCGCTCCAGTTGCCGGTATCCACATCCTGTGCCAGGGCTCTGGTGACACCATGCTCGCTCATCGCATTGAGCGCCCGCGCCCGTAATGCGACAAAATCTGCCGGGTCCATCCCGGATGGTGCCTCCAACCGGCTGGCCAGCGCGCGGCGGGCCATGATATGCCCCCAGCGTGAAACCACCGGCCCCTTCATGCCAGTCAATGCCGCCCGCACAAGCGTTGCCGATTGATTACGCAATGCGCCAGCAGCCAGGCCGCCCTCACCAGTGCCCAGCAAGCCGACCCGTTCCATCGACCGCTGCGCAGAAGCCGGCATGTCAAATTTGGGCTTCAAGCCAAGCAGTTCGTCCAGTTCGTCCGGGTTGAGCTTTTCCAAATCAGCGATAGATGGCACACCCGCAACCGGCCCTGTAGAGCGCGCATCGGGTGCCGGGCCGGACGGAACCGGCTGAACCGCCGGAACGCTGGTGCTGCCGGATGGCGCGGTTGGCGCGCTGGGTACAGAAATGTTTGGCGCAGGCGCACGCGTCTGGCTGGGAGCGGGCTGCTGACGGGGCGCTGGCGGCTGGCGGGGCGCTGGCTGCTGGCGGGTTGCCGGGGGTGTCGCAGTAGGCGCGGGATCATCAAACCCCGGCGGTAGCAGTGATTCCGGAGAGGACTGCGCCATCGCGAGGCTTGACCCAAGCGCCAGTGCCGCCGCGCTGATCAACACAGTGCGCTTCATTGGCCGTCCTCCGCCGGAATAACAGGCTGCGTCTCGGGCAATGGCACGGCCTGCGTGATCGGCCGCAGCGGTTCTTCCCCGCCGTGAAACCATGCCAGCGCGATGACCGCGACTATCACAATGCTACCTATCAAAATCATCCGCTTTCCGGACATATGTTTACGGCCCAAAACTTCATAATGGTACTTGCCTGCGCGATTGAAGTGAACCTCTGCAGTTGCCAGCCACCTAGCCCATCTATAGGCGATGCCGCAATGGATGATAATAGTGCCTTTATCGGCTCCGTAGCGCAGCGGATTGTCCGGCCTGTGGTCTTGATTGGGCTTATGGGGACCGGCAAATCGTCGGTTGGCCGCAAGCTGGCATTCATGCTCGATCGGGAATTCATCGATTCTGACGATGCCATTGAAGAAGCTGCGCAGCAATCCATCGCTGAAATTTTCGAAACCTATGGTGAGGCATATTTTCGTGACGGGGAACGCCGGGTGATTGCCCGTTTGCTGGCCGGACATACTGGCGTGATCGCGACCGGTGGCGGCGCTTTCATCAATGATGACACACGCAGCCTGATTTTGGACCAGGCGATCACCGTGTGGATCGATTGCGAGATCGGTATTCTGGTCGAACGCACAGGCCGCAAGAACACACGCCCACTGCTGCAAAACGGTGACCCGCACGAAATTCTCTCACGGCTCCATGCGGAACGTGAACCCTTTTATTCCCAGGCCCCGATCCGTGTTGAAAGCAGGGACGGGCCGCATCAGGATACCGCAATGCTTATTATTGAGGCGATTGACAGATGGCTGTGATCCCCGTTGAATTGGCTGGCCGCCCCTATGACGTGCTCGTGGGCCGAGGACTGACCGACGATGTCGGAGGCTTGGCCGCGCAATTCCTGCGCAAACAGACTGTTGCGGTTGCGGCGGATGTCAATGCCCGCCGCCATCATGGTGACCGGCTGGCCCGCTCTCTGACCGCTGCTGGCAAACAGATTGCCTGGTTTGATGTGGCATCGGGCGAGCAATCGAAAAGCTGGGAAGAATTGCAGCGGCTGACCGCCTGGCTGCTGGAACTCGAGGTGGAGCGCGGCGACCATGTTTTTGCGCTGGGCGGCGGCGTGGTCGGTGATTTGACCGGTTTTGCCTGTTCGATACTGAAACGCGGCTGCGGCTTTGTGCAAATGCCCACGACATTGCTGGCGCAAGTCGACTCCTCGGTCGGGGGCAAGACTGCGATCAACACTGCGACAGGTAAAAATTTGATCGGGGCATTTCATCAACCCTCCCTTGTTCTGGCCGATACAGACTCGCTTAAAACTTTGCCCGCGCGCGAGATGCGGGCGGGTTATGCAGAAGTCATCAAATACGGTATTCTGGGAGATCGCGCGTTTTTTGATTGGTGTGAGAATAATGGCAGCCGTGTTGTCGGCGGTGAGGATGACGCACTGGAGTCCGCCGTTTCGCAAAGCGTCGCTGCCAAAGCCAGGATTGTCGCGCAGGACGAGCGGGAAACATCGGGGGTGCGGGCATTGCTCAATCTAGGGCACACATTCGGTCACGCGCTGGAGGCGGAAACAGGATATTGCGACACGCTCTTGCACGGCGAAGCGGTTGCTCTGGGTATGGTGCTTGCCGCGCGCTATTCCGCACGGCTCGGATTGATCAGCGCGCCCGATGCGGAGCGTGTAACGGCGGCGATAGCTTCAGCGGGTCTGCCCACTGCAGTGGCGGCGGCCGGAGTATCATGCCGCGGCACCAGACTGGTCGATCACATGCGCCATGACAAGAAAATGGATGCGGGCACTCTGCCGTTTATCTTGCTGCGCAGCATTGGCGCGGCATTCATTGCCCGCGATGTGTCTTTGCATGATGTCGCGGCATTTATGGACGAACAGCTGGCGGGTACATAACGCGCCCGCTTAAAGGCTTGTCTCGCCAGGTTTCAAGACCGAGCGCAAAGCCGTGCAATCGCTGGCCTCGCCGCCGCAGATGACGCTCATTTCGCCATCGGATTCCAATACGACTGCGGCGATTTCATCCACATGTCCGTGCCCTTTCTTGCGAATTGCCGCTTCCACCTCATCGCGCGTGACCCGTTCATTTGCGAGTGCTTCATCCTGAAACCGGCCATCCTTTAGAAGCAGTTTGGGCTCAGACCGCAATGCCTTGGCAAACGTATCCGATTTATTGGACAGCGCCGTCACCAGCCATTGCAACGCTGCCAAGCCAAAAAACGCAGCAACGCCTTCGCTCAGCGATACCGACTTGGTCAAAATCACAGAAGCCAGAATGGAGCCCAGAGCAATCGTGACCACGAAATCAAAGGCATTCAGTTTCGACAGCGAACGTTTTCCGCTGATCCGTAAAATCACTATGATCGCGCTGTAGGATGCCAACGTAATCAGCAGAACCCGCACAATGTCTTTCCAAGTATCAAACCACATAAAATTCAATCCGTCTGTCTCGTGTCGGCTGATCGATATATCGATCGGTCAGAAAAGTTTCGATCCATCCGGCACTGTCACGTCGGGTGCGAACAAGACGACTTCACCCCCCTCGTCAGCAAAGCCCAAAGTCAGAACTTCCGACATCGCTGGCCCTATCTGGCGCGGCTGGAAATTGATCACCGCAGCAATTTGCCGGCCTGGCAGCGTGTCGATCGGATAATTGGTAACGATCTGCGCGCAGCTTTTCCTGGTTCCGATTGCCGCGCCGAAATCGATCACCAGCTTATAGGCGGGATTGCGCGCTTCAGGAAATTCTTCGGCAGAAACAATGGTTCCGATCCGAATATCGACTTTCAGAAAATCGTCGAAGCTGATCACGGGCTGCGCGGGCGCGCGCGGATTGTGGTTGAGGTGCATTATTCCAGCTCCAATATAATCGCATCCACCGCCAGGCTCTCCCCCTCGGCGCTGTTGACTTTCGCGATCACGCCCTGTTTTTCCGCGCGGAGGATATTCTCCATCTTCATCGCCTCAACAGTCGCGAGTGGCTGGCCAGGCTGGACTTCTTCGCCCTCCCCAACATGCAGCTTCACCAGCAATCCGGGCATCGGGCAAATCAGAAACTTGCTAAGATCGGGCGGAATTTTTTCAATGATATGCTGGGCCAGCGGCGCAATATGGGCCGGCAAGATGCGCAGATCATGCGACGCTCCGCGCGTGGTGATGGCGTAGCCGGCGCGCGTCAATGCAAGCTGGATCGTCAACCCCTCTGCATCCAGTACGACATCGACCATCCGGTCGCCTGGGGTATATTCCATCTCCAGATCGATCAGGACACCGTCAACGGTAATACCGTCCTCTTCCAACGCCACGGCATAATCCCGCCCATCCAGCGTGACAGACCAGTCGCCTGGCGGGGCATTGCGCCCGTTCAATTGCTGGTCGATCCTGCGCGCGCGGTCTGCATTGGCCGTCGCGATCACGCCCGCAATCGCGGCAAGCCCGCGTTGCAAATGGCCGCTGGCAGGCGCGCCTTCAAAACCGTCAGGATATTCCTCCGCGATAAATCCGGTGGTCAGATCACCAGACCGGAAACGATCATGTTGCATAATCGCGCTGAGGAAATCGACATTATGCCCCAGCCCCTGGATACCAAACGCGTCGAGCGCCTGCACTTGCAAATCTGCCGCCGCATTGCGGGTTTCACCCCAGGTGATGAGTTTGGCGATCATCGGGTCATAGAACATGCTGACCTCGCCGCCTTCGAACACGCCGTCATCAACGCGGATACCATCCACGCCGCGCCGCCCATTGGCAGTGCCGTCATCCGCCCAGGGTTCCACCGGCGGCTCGTATTCCACTAACCGGCCCGTGCTCGGCAAGAACCCGCGATAGGGGTCTTCAGCATAGACGCGGTTCTCAATCGACCAGCCGTCAATGGTAACATCATCCTGCGTCATGGACAGCGGCTCGCCCGCCGCGACACGGATCATCTGTTCGACCAGATCGACGCCGGTAATCGCTTCGGTCACAGGATGTTCAACCTGCAGCCGCGTATTCATTTCGAGGAAGTAAAAACTTTCCCCGCTGGGATCCGCGCCGCTGACAATCAGTTCAACAGTGCCTGCGGAATGATAATCCACCGCAGCGGCCAGAGCGACGCATTGTTCGCCCATAGCCTTACGCATTTGCGGGGTTACGAAGGGCGATGGCGCTTCCTCTACCACCTTTTGGTGGCGGCGCTGGATGCTGCACTCGCGCTCGTTCAGATAGATGATATTGCCGTGCTTGTCGCCAAGGATCTGGATTTCGATATGGCGCGGATTGAGGATGAATTTTTCGATAAACACCCGGTCATCGCCGAAGCTGTTATGCCCTTCCCGCCTCGTCGCTTCAAAGCCTTCGCGCACGTCCTTTTCGCAATAGGCGAGCCGCATACCCTTGCCCCCGCCGCCGGCGCTCGCTTTCATCATCACCGGATAACCGATCTCCTGCGAAATCCGCACCGCATGTTCGGTGTCTTCAATTTCGCCCACAAAACCCGGGACGACATTCACACCCGCTTCCATTGCCAGTTTCTTGGACTCGATCTTGTCACCCATTGCCGCAATCGCCCCGATTGGCGGCCCGATAAATTCGATATTTTCCTGTGCCAACGCTTCCGCAAAACTGGTCCGCTCCGACAAGAAGCCATAGCCGGGATGCACGGCGTCTGCTCCGGTTTGTTTGCACGCGGCGATAATCTTGTCCGCGATCAGATAGCTTTCCGCCGCTGGTGCCGGTCCGATATGTACCGCCTCGTCCGCCATCTTCACAAATGGCGCACGCGCATCCGCATCGGAATATACCGCGACCGTGGCAATACCCATGCGGCGAGCGGTCTTGATAACCCGGCACGCAATTTCGCCGCGGTTCGCAATCAGGATCTTTTTGAACATCAATAGGTTCTCGCCAGTTCTTCCAGGTCTGCCGTGCGTAATCGGGTTAGATGGGCCTTGCAAGAACTCACCAATAGCGGTTCCAGCGTGCCGCCGCGCGCGCGATATCCTTCGCTTTGGCAATGGGCATCGCGGTAGCGTATCCAGGCGCGCTGTGCCGCCAGCAGCGCGTCGAAATATCCGGGGCGATCATCCCGGCCGGCCGGCGGGCTATCTTTGTCACGCCGCTTCATCGCTGCAGAGGTCAGTGCCCATTGCGTATTCAATCCCATATCCGCCTCCATGTAATCCTGAAAAGCGCAGTGGTTCATCGCCATTTGCGTCATCGGCTCCTCGCAATCAATCGCGGGCACGGGGTTCAGGACTGACAGAAAAGCGGCAAATATCATGTGAGTACCTCCGGATAAGCGGCAGCGTAACGCAGCAAAGCCTCTGCATAATAGGCGGAGCCGCGCCGGTCACCCTCTCCGCTGACCAAAGACCGTATCGCACCCGCCAACATGGCGATATTTCCCGGCGAAAGACTGCCAAGCGGGGCGACATAAACGCCGATCGTGAAAACGATTGCGCCCGTTTCAGGCAGACGGCGCAGGGTCTGGCGTTCGCTGCGGATGAATAGCGTCTCGCCGGCATTGGCGCCATCAACGTGGCCAAATGCTGCCTCTGGCGCGCTATCCGCGATCCAGCGCAATTGCGGTGTTGGCGCGATAAACCAATTGCAGCGGCCGAATATTCTGCCCGGTTTCAGCCTGGCCATGAAATGGTCGACACCGCTGGCAAGCTGTTGCTGATAGCCGTGGATTGGCGCATGCATAGCGGCAAGCGGTAGGCCCATTTTATCTTTCGGCTGCCAATCCGTCGGGTAAGCAACCGCTGCGCCGACCAAACGGTAGATATCCTCATCAGACCGGCGCGTGAGCAAGCACATGTCCTCATGCCGCGACAATGCAGCGTTTGGCAAAGCGCCGCTTACCCCCAGCATAGCGGCCAGTTCCTCGCCGGGTGCGTCTGCCGCTGCCGACAGCTGAACCGCGTCCGGGCAGCATGCAAATGCCGCTTCACGCGCAGCCACATCGGGCGAAGGCTGCAACCAATCCCGCTCGGCCAGGCTTAGCAGCCCCATCTTCAATTGTCCGCCGCCGCGCGCGCGGGGCAGCAATTGATCGACAGAGAAACCCAGACGCATGCGTCAGACCGGAGCCGGTTATATCTGCGCCAGCGCCTGCTCCATATCGGCGATGATATCACCAATATGTTCGATGCCGACCGATACCCGCACCACGTCGGGGCCCGCGCCAGCGGCGAGCAATTCCGCTTCGCTCAACTGGCTATGCGTGGTGGAAGCGGGATGAATGATCAATGATCGCGTGTCGCCGATATTGGCCAAATGGCCGAACAGTTTGGCACCTGACACCAGCTTCACACCGGCATCATATCCGCCTTTCAAACCGAAGGTGAATACCGCGCCGCCGCGACCGCCAAGATAGTGCTGGGCCAGCGCATTATACGGGCTGTCCGCCAGGCCGGCATACCCAACCCACGCGACTTTTTCGTGGTCCTTAAGCCATTTGGCCAGCGCGAGAGCATTGTCACAATGCCGCTCCATCCGCAGTGCCAATGTTTCCATCCCGGTCAGCGTCAAAAACGCATTCATCGGTGCCATAGCAGGACCCAGATCGCGCAAAGCCAGAACGCGGCAAGCGATAATGAACGCAATTTCACCAACCGCATCGCTCAGCACCGCACCGTGATAGGAATCGTTCGGCTGGCTCATTGTCGGAAACTTATTCGATGCGGTCCAATCGAACCTGCCCGAATCCACAATCACGCCGCCAACTGAATTGCCGTGCCCGTTAAGAAACTTTGTGGTCGATTCCACGACGATATCTGCGCCATGTTCAATCGGGCGGCACAGTACGGGGCTGGCCATAGTGTTATCAACGATCAGCGGAAGTCCGGCATCATGTGCCGCCTTGGCGATAGCGGAGATATCCTGAACCACACCGCCAGGATTGGCGAGACTTTCGATGAATACCGCGCGGGTCTTGTCGGTAATTGCGGCGGCGACATTTGCCGCATCATCGGCATCGACGAAATGGGTGTGCCAGCCCATTTTCTTGAAGCTATGGCCGAGTTGATTCAGCGATCCGCCATAGAGTTTCTTCGCCGCGACAATCTCTGCGCCCGGTTCCATCAGCGTGTGGAACACGATCATTTGCGCCGCATGGCCCGATGCCACCGCCAGCGCACCAACGCCGCCGTGCATCGCGGCAATCTTGCCTTCCAGCGCGGCGTTGGTGGGGTTCATGATGCGGGTGTAGATATTCCCGAATTCCTGAAGGTTGAACAGGCGCGAAGCATGGTCAACATCGTCAAAGGTGTAGGACGCAGTCTGGTAGACAGGCGTAATCCGCGCGTTGGTTGCCGGGTCTGGTTCACAGCCAGCGTGGACGGCCATTGTCTCAAGCTTGGCAGTTTCAGTATTCTGTACGGTCATATCAATGTTTCCGATAATATATGGATGCTGGCGTGCATTGGTGCATTACTGGCTGTTCTGCCATCATAACGCATTTATTTGCGAGGTAGAATTTCCAGCACTGGCACAAGTTCTAGGATGGATCGCTATCATCACCCGCAGGCGGCATGTTATGCCCGAGCAACCGCAGCATATCCGCCCCGCATTCGACAACGTTGGACCCCGGACCATAGATGCCCTGCACACCTGCTTCGCGCAGCACATCATAATCCTGCGGCGGGATAACACCGCCAGCGACGACCTTGATATCGCCGCGGCCTGCGCCCTTCAGCAGGTCGATCAATTCGGGAATGAGCGTTTTGTGCCCTGCCGCGAGTGAGCTGGCGCCAATCGCATCGACATCATTTTCGAGCGCCATTTTCACCGTCTCATCCGGCGTTTGAAACAGCGGGCCAGAGACAACTTCAAAACCCATATCGGTAAACGCGCTGGCGATCACATTCGCGCCGCGATCATGCCCGTCCTGGCCCATCTTCGCGACCATGATTTTGGGCTTGCGGCCAAGGCGGCGCTCGACAGCGTCGACCCCTTCCAACACCTGCGCCCAGCGGCGATCAAATGCATAGGCGGATGTGTAGATGCCGGTGACGGGTTTGGGTGTGGTGTCATATCGGCCAAACACTTCCTCCATCGCGGAAGAAATCTCACCCAATGTTGCCCGCTGACGCGCCGCATCTACAGCCAGCGCCAACATATTGCCGTCGCTCCTTGCCCCTTCCGTAAGCGCCTTGAGCGCCGCCTGACATGCTGCTTCATCACGGCTTTCGCGGTTTTTCTTCAGACGCGCGATCTGGCCGGTACGCACTTTGTGATTGTCCACTTCGAGCGTTTCGATCTGCTCTTCCTCGGCAAGGCGGTATGTGTTCACCCCGACGATCACGTCCACGCCCTTGTCGATGCGTGTCTGCTTGGCTGCGGCGGCCTCTTCAATGCGCTGCTTCGGCATTCCGCTATCGACGGCGATGGTCATCCCGCCAAGCCCGTCAATTTCGGTCATCAGCACTTCGGCTTCCTCGACCAGTTTCGCGGTCAGAGCTTCGATGTAATAGCTCCCGCCCAGCGGATCGACGACGTTGGTAATGCCAGTTTCTTCCTGCAACACCAGCTGCGTATTGCGTGCAATCCGCGCGCTGAAATCTGTTGGCAGTGCAATCGCTTCATCCAGCGCATTGGTGTGGAGCGACTGGGTACCGCCAAGCGTCGCCGCCATCGCCTCCACTGTGGTGCGGATGACGTTATTATACGGGTCCTGTTCTTGCAGAGACACGCCCGAGGTCTGGCAATGTGTGCGCAGCATTTTGGAGCGTTCAGACTGCGCGCCCAGATCGTCCATCACTTTGTACCACAGCGTGCGCGCAGCGCGCAGTTTCGCGATTTCCATGAAGAAATTCATGCCGATGCCGAAAAAGAAGGACAGGCGCCCGGCAAAGGCATCAATATCCAGCCCGGTCGCCATCGCGCGTTTCACATATTCCTTGCCGTCGGCAATGGTGAAAGCCAGTTCCTGCACCGCGGTCGCGCCGGCCTCGTGCATGTGATAGCCGCTGATCGAAATGCTGTTGAATTTTGGCATATTGGCGGAGGTATACCCAATGATGTCCGATACGATCCGCATGCTGGGCGCCGGGGGATAGATATAGGTGTTGCGCACCATAAACTCTTTCAGAATATCGTTCTGAATGGTGCCGCTGAGCTGCTGTGTTGAAACGCCCTGTTCCTCACCCGCCACGATGTAGAATGCCAGTACCGGGATAACCGCGCCGTTCATGGTCATCGAAACCGACATGCTCTCCAGCGGAATCTGGTCGAACAGGATCTGCATATCCTCGACCGTATCAATCGCCACGCCCGCTTTGCCGACATCACCGACAACGCGCGGATGATCGGAATCGTAACCGCGATGGGTGGCAAGATCGAACGCGACCGACAGGCCCTTCTGCCCCGCCGCCAGATTGCGGCGGTAAAACGCGTTCGATTCCTCCGCGGTCGAGAAACCGGCATATTGGCGGATCGTCCACGGGCGGCCCGCATACATGGTCGCCTTCACCCCGCGTGTGAACGGCGCGAAGCCTGGCAGTCCGGGATCGGAACTATCTTCGGCGGTATAAAGCGGCTTGACCTGAAACCCTTCGGGCATATTCATGGTCAGGTCGCGCCCTCTGGATTCCTTGTCAGCAAGGGTTTCCCAGTCAGATATCGTCGGTTTATCAGTCATGACACTACCTTACACCGCCGGTCACCCCCGCGAAAGCGGGAACCGGGAGTAAATCTCGGAACAACATCGTTGTGGGCTCCTGCTCTCGCGGGAGTGGCGAAAGCAAGAATTGGGAGTGACGAAGGGCAGAAGAAACGGGTTTCACTTACCCTTAAATTCCGCCTTGCGCTTCTGCAGGAAGGCCATCCCGCCTTCCATCGCATCGGCGCTTGCACCAGCAAGGCGTTGGCCCTCGGCTTCATTTACGAGCACCTCTGGCAGAGTGCCATCGAGCGCGGCGTTGATATTCGCCTTCATTGTCTTGATCGCCAGCGTCGGCCCATTGGCGAGCTTCTCTGCCAGCGCCCGGGCTTCAATCATCAGATCACCGGCGTCGACGGCTTTGTAAATCAGGCCCCAATCTTCGGCCTGTTCCGCGCTGATTTTTTCGCCCAACATCATCATGCGGGTGGCGCGGGCGCGGCCAATTGCGCGGGCGAGCAGCCAGGTGGAGCCGCCATCGGGCACCAGGCCGATATTGACGAAGGCCTGCAGGAAATAGGCTGTCTTGCTGGCAATGGTAAAATCCGCCGCCAATGCGAGCGAGCACCCAACGCCTGCCGCCGGGCCGTTGACCGCGCTAATCACCGGAACGGGCGCACGCATTACTTGGCTGATGGCGGGGTTGTAATGGTTCTGCAGCGCCTGATGGCTGCCGCCTTTGGAATCGCTCGACCGTGCAGACAGATCAGCGCCGGAGCAAAACCCTTTGCCCTCGCCCGTAATCAGCACCGCGCGGGCATCACCCAGATCATAAAACGCTTCGCCAATTTCATCCGCCATTTGCGGCGGCATCGCATTGAGCCGCTCCGGACGGTTCAGCGTAATGATCATCAGCGGGCCTTCGCGCTCTAGCTTGATGGTTTCGTAGCTCATTTAGTGTCCCTCGCCCTTCGGTGTTTCCATAATTTCGGTCAGTATGCCCTCCATATCTTTGGGATGGAGGAAGAAAATCGGCGTGCCATGCGCCCCGATGCGCGTGGGGCCGAGGATACGCTTGCCCAGCGCTTCAAATTCTCCGCGCGCAATCTCGATATCAGGCACTTCAAAACACAGATGATGCTGCCCGCCATACGGTTTGTTCTCAAGCCATTTCCCGACCGGAGTATCCGGCGCAAGCGGCTCGATCAGCTCGATCTGCGTGCCGTCCATTCCCGACATGGTTGGCGTATCAATGAAGCAGACCCTCACCCCCTGCTCGGGCAAGTCGAAGGGTTCGGTGATGTAGGTCGCACCCATCACATCGCGGTAATGCGCGATGGAGGCTGCGATAGAGGGCGTAGCGACACCAATGTGATTGAGGCGGCCTAGTTTCATTTTCTATCCTTCGTCGTCCCGTCATGCTGAACTCGTTTCAGCATCCATTCCTCCATCCGCACCGAAGCCACTTGCGAACAGATGGAACCTGAAACAAGTTCAAGGTAACGGTCGGATGGTTTGAGCCATCGCGCATCATACGTCGCGGGAGTTGAACATAATTTGCTTCAGCATATCTTTGGTTATCGTCTTATTTCCCTTACCCAAATCAGAGCGCATAGCACTAAGCGCAATGGCCATAGCTTCTTGTGCCTCGTCTGAATGGAGATCGGGGAAACGGAAGACATTTCCAACAGCAACCACTACTTCGGGAGAGCCTTGAATACCAATTCGCCCTCTGATGTTCGCCATTCGCGCGTGTCCTTCGGCCAGTTTTGCTGGATTGTTCCGCGCAAAGGACAACTCACCTAAAGTGACAAAGTATGAACTGTAGAGCTCCCACTTTGCGTCCATTTCAAACTTAGACCTTTGAAAACGACCGGTCGAGTAAGCCTGTATTGCACCACCAAGCAATGCAGCGATCAATCCAATCAAGGCGACAAATATAGCGTCCATCACAACGGGATATTGTCATGCTTCTTCCACGGGTTCTCCAACTGCTTATTCCGCAGTTTGCGTAGGCCCAGAGCAATCCGGCGCCGTGTGGAATGCGGATAGATGACATTGTCGATATAGCCGCGCTGTGCCGCGACGAAGGGGTTGGCAAAGCGGTCTTCATATTCCTTGGTCTTTTCCGCAATCTTTTCCGCATCGCCGCGGTCCTGGCGGAAGATAATCTCCACCGCGCCTTTCGCGCCCATCACCGCGATTTCGGCAGTCGGCCACGCCAAATTCAAATCACCGCGCAAATGCTTGGACGCCATGACGTCATACGCCCCGCCGTAAGCCTTGCGGGTGATAATGGTGATTTTGGGCACGGTTGCCTCGGCATAGGCGAACAGCAATTTCGCGCCGTGTTTGATGATACCGTTATGCTCCTGCGCAGTGCCGGGCAGGAAGCCGGGGACATCCACCAGAGTGATAATCGGTATGTCAAACGCATCGCAGAACCGAACAAACCGCGCAGCTTTTTTGGATGCATTGATATCGAGCACACCCGCCAGCACCATTGGCTGGTTCGCCACCACGCCCACGGTGCGCCCTTCGATCCGGCCAAACCCGCATAAAATATTGCCCGCATGGGCGGGTTGAATTTCAAAGAAATCGCCTTCGTCCAGCACCTTACGGATTACTTCATGCATATCGTAAGGCTGGTTGGCATTGTCGGGGATCAGCGTGTCGAGGCTTGCTTCCTCGCGGTCAAACGGATCGGCGGTGGGCCGCTCGGGCACGTCTTCGCGGTTGGACAAGGGCAAAAAGTCAAAGAAGTCGCGCGTCGCGATCAGCGTTTCGATGTCATTCTCAAATGCCAGATCGGCCACGCTGGTCTTGGTCGTATGCGTTACCGCGCCGCCCAATTCTTCCTGTGTCACCACTTCATTGGTCACCGTTTTCACCACATCAGGACCGGTCACGAACATGTAGGAGCTGTCTTTCACCATAAAGATAAAATCAGTCATCGCGGGGGAATAGACCGCCCCGCCCGCGCATGGCCCCATAATCAGGCTGATCTGCGGCACCACGCCGCTGGCCAGCACGTTGCGCTGAAACACATCGGCATATCCGCCCAGCGATGCGACGCCCTCCTGAATCCGTGCGCCGCCGCTATCATTCATACCGATAATGGGCGCGCCGTTTTTCATCGCGGTTTCCATCAGCTTGCAGATTTTCTCCGCATGGCGTTTGGACAGGCTGCCGCCAAACACGGTAAAGTCCTGACTATAGACATAGACCAGGCGGCCATTGATGGTCCCGCTGCCGGTTACCACGCCGTCACCGGGGATCTTCTGTTCCGCCATGCCAAAATCGACGCAATCATGCTCGACATACATATCGACTTCTTCAAAACTGCCTTCATCGAGCAGCACGTCGATCCGTTCGCGCGCAGTTAGTTTTCCCTTGGCATGCTGCGCTTCGATCCGCTTTTGCCCGCCGCCCATGCGGGCCGCTTCTCGGCGGCGTTCCAATTCAAGAAGATTGGCCATTCCGGCTGTATTGGCTGACACTGGTAAAAGGCCCCCGATTGCTCTTAAAACTTATCGTTTGCGAGGCCTGTTGCCCTACCCTCGCGGCAGGGTCAATCGGCAGCCAGAGCGCCAGCATTTGAATTTATGTGCGGGTATTGAAGTTTGAATCGCTTCCGCGCTTCGGGCATGCCCACAATCATAATGTCCGCGTCACCGCACTCCTTACGCAAATCGGCTTTCATTTTTTCTGAAACAAATGTGCTTGCCGGACCGGCCCAAAAGGCCTCTTCGCCCACTCGCATCAGCGTTTCTCCTGTCATGCGATCAATCAGAGTAAGATAATTTTCGCTATCGCGATCCAGCCCTGTTTCTGCGAGGAGAATAGCATGACGGGATGCGTCTTCGCCTAAAGTGCCACCCTCAACGAAAAAACAGCCAACGCGCAATGTTATCCGTCCGCGAAACAGAGCAAGGTTTTGGATGCCCGAGCGCGTGTCCGAGGCAGGCCAGATCTTCGGCGCCCCCTCAGCAGCTTGGGAAACCCTGGGAAGGTTGAGTTCTCCAGGTAAATTGAAAGTGATGAAAGCCGGTATTTCCCACCCTTCAGCCTTAATCAGTTGCCGAAAAGCTGACGGGGTCATACCCACATCAATGGCAACAACACGGGCATCCGCACCGCCGCCGCTATACGTGGCCGAGGTCAACAATCCGCGCGCTTCCAGCCGAGCAAGCCATATTTCACCAGTCTCAAGCGCGTCCAGCGGGACCGGGCCGCCGGCCTCCCAGGTTTCGCCTAGGTTCCGCGCCAATTGAGGCATCGCGAGTAGCTTGCTATAATCCGGCGGTGGCACCGCGAGCTGACTCCCAAACACGCTAGACGTTTCAGTTGGCGAGCTGCCTTCGTTGGACTGCGTGCAGGCTGGCGCTAAGACGCAGATAAATGAAAATACAATATATCGCATGACGTGATTTTAGCTGCAATGTCGATGAATATCGTCACTTCAACAGGACAAGCTCTTCCGCCATAGTCGGGTGGATCGCGACCGTTGCATCAAAATCGGCTTTGGTCAGGCCCGCTTTCACCGCCACGGCAAAACCTTGCATGATTTCGGGCGAGTCCGGCCCGATCATATGGATACCCACGACCTTGTCCGTCGCCGCATCGACGATCATCTTATACAGTCCGCGTTCATTGCGCCCGGCCACAACATTTTTCATCGGGCGAAAATCGGATTGATAGACTCTGATATTGCCAAGCTGATTGCGCGCTTCGCCTTCGGTCAAGCCGACAGCAGAGATTGGCGGATGACTGAACACGGCGCTGGGGATGTGGTCATAACTGACTGTTCTGGGATCATTATTGAACACTGTATCGGCAAAGGCCTGCCCCTCTCTAATCGCCACAGGCGTCAATTGCACCCGGTTGGTCACATCACCCACGGCATAGATATGATCGACATTGGTTTTCGAATATTCATCGACCAGAATTTCGCCAATCCTGCCCTGCTCAACGCCCGCAACATCAAGCCCCAGGCCTTCCACATTGGGGCTGCGGCCGGTGGCAAACAGCACGCAATCGACAGTCTGGTCATCATCACCGTTCAACTCGACATGCAAACTGCCATCATCATTTTTCGTGATGCTTTTGAATGTGGTGTTGAAGTGGAAATTGATCCCTTTGGTCATGCTGATCTTGAGCAGCCGGTCGCTCAGCGCCTGATCGTAACCGCGCAGCAGCGTGTCGCTGCGATTGACGATACAAACCTTCGCGCCAAATTCGTGGAAAATGCCGGCAAATTCATTCGCGATATAGCCGCCGCCGGCAATCATGATGCGTTTTGGCACCTCTGGCAGGTGAAAGGCCTCATTCGAAGTAATCGCATGCTCGCTACCGGGAAAGTCCAGCACAGCGGGCTCTGCGCCGGTCGCGATCAGGATATATTTTGCGGTTACGACTTTGCCGCTGGCAAGAGTAATCTCGTGATCTCCGGTAATCTCTGCACGCTCTTCAAAGACAGTCACATCATGATTTTCGAGTGTTTCTGTGTAGAGCTTGCTGAGACGGTCCACATCACCCAGCACGGTATCCCGCAAACGCTCCCAATCGAATGAGGTCTCGCCAAGATCCCAGCCAAACTGTTTCGCGTCTTCCAGATCCTCGGCAAAATGGGCACCGTAGACGAGCATCTTTTTGGGCACGCACCCACGAATGACGCAGGTCCCGCCCACCCGGTATTCCTCCGCCACAGCCACTTTCGCGCCATGCGCCGATGCCACGCGCGAAGCCCGCACGCCGCCAGAACCGGCACCGATGGTGAAAAGGTCGAAATCGTAGTCGGACATTGGATACCTTTCGTGACCCGCTTGCGGGCCGCATGCGCTGTTTACTGGAAAGGTCGTCAAAAAGGCCGCGCCATTCCGGTTGGTGATATTAAATACGCTCTATCGTCCGGTTTCGTTTCCACGTCCGCATGGCTTTTTCACAGGAATAGCCGGTTCGACTGCCGCGCGCTGCTGGGCAAAATCAGCTGAGATCAGCTCGCGCCAACAATGCGTGCGTGCTCGCATCGAAACTCTGCCCGCCCGCCTCAATCGCATTCGCCATTTGCTTGCCGAGCTCGACCCCAAACTGGTCGAACGGGTTGATGCCCATCAGCATCGCGTTGGCAAAAGTCCGGTGTTCGTGAAACGCGATCAGCGCGCCCAATGTGGCTGCATCCAGATCATCGCACAGCATGGTTGCGCTGGGGCGATTGCCTTCAAAATTGCGCGCGCCGTCATCGCTTGCCTTGCCCGCCATCAACGCTGCGCCTTGGGCAAAACAATTGGTCAGCAATATCCGGTGATGCGCCGGGTCCAGATCATCACCCGGCGCGATGCTGGCAATGAAATCCACCGGAATCAGATGCGTGCCCTGATGCAGCAATTGGAACACTGCGTGCTGCGCATCGGTACCCACTCCGCCCCAGGTAATCGGCGCGGTTGCGCCGCCGACCGGATCACCCGCCGCCGTCACGCTCTTGCCATTACTTTCCATCTCCAGCTGCTGTAGATAGTCAGGAAACAGACCGAGCCGTTCATCATAGGCGAACACCGCCCGCGTCTGGCAGCCGCGAATGCGCGTATAATACTGATCGGCGAAGGCCGCGCGCAGCGGCAGGTTGGCCCGCCCGTCCGTATCGCGGAAATGCTGATCGACCGCCCGTGCACCGGCGAGAAATTCGGTAAATTCCTCCCACCCGATCGCCAGAGCAACCGGAAAACCGATACTCGACCATAGCGAATAGCGCCCGCCAACCGTTTCGTTAAATGGCAGGATTCGGGTTTCATCCACCCCCCACTCAACTGCCTTTTCAGGACTGGCGGTAAGCGCCACCACGCGGCCCGAGGGATCAGCCACGCCGTTATCGGCGAGCCATTTCAGCGCGCTGTCTGCATTGGTCATGGTTTCAATAGTAGTGAAGGTTTTGGAAGCGACCGCAATCATCGTGGTTTGCGGATCGCATGCGGCGAAGGCCTGTTCCAGCGCGGTGCCATCGATGTTGGAGACGACATGCACATCCACTTTCGCCAGATCGCGAGTGAGCGCATCAATCGCCAATGCCGGGCCCAGCGCGCTGCCGCCAATGCCGACATGGATCAGATGCTTGATCGGGCCCAGCGCGCCGTCATGGATCGCCTTCACCAGCATTTTCATCCGGGCATGCAGAGCTGCCGCCTCTTCCACCGCGGCATCGGTGCCGACACCGCGCTGAGCCGTATGCGTGGCCGCGCGGCCTTCGGTATTGTTGATTGCCTCGCCGCCAAACAGTGCCGCACGCTTGGCAGTAAAGTCCATCGCCTCGGCCAATTGCTCGAACTGATCCATCAGGCCATCATCGAGATGCGTTTTCGACCAGTCAAACTGGATGCCCGCAGTCATCGCGCTGTCACCCTCACCCATGTGCCAATCGATCCGGTCTGACAGTTTCCCCACTCGCCCGTCATCGCTGAAAAGCTCCAGCAATGTTTGCGGCTGATGCGCTTTCAATGTGTCCCAGATCGATGCTGCTGTGTCGCTCATGCAAAAAACCTTCCTACCTTTGACTTCCCGGAGTAGAGACACCGGCAATGAATGGGAAGCCGGGAGGCCGCCGCGCATAGGAATTTTCTGTGTCATGGCTCCGGTCAGCCCCAAAAGATTAGGAAAAACACGCAGGATCTATGACTGAAGACGTATCACCCGCCGCCGCACAGCCAGACAAGAAGCCCGCTAAGAACGAGGACAATTTCTTCGTTTTCATCACCAAGCTGGTACTGATCGTGGTGATTTTCCGCAGCTTCATTTTCTCCCCATTCAATATCCCCAGTGAAAGCATGCTGCCGACATTGGCCAATGGCGATTATCTGCTGGCGGCAAAATGGCCCTACGGATTTACCAGCGATTCCCTGCCGTTTGGTGCGCCGCTGATCCCCGGGCGCATTCTGGGAAGCGCACCGGAGCGCGGTGACATTGCGATTTTCAAACACCCGGTGGACGGCACCGATTACATTAAACGGGTGATCGGCATTCCGGGTGACACTATCGCGATGGAGGGCGGCCAGATCATTCTGAACGGTGAGCCTATCCCGAAAGAACCGATGGCCAATTTCGAAATTGCGCCCTCGCCCAACACCGTTTGCCACGTAATGTCGGAAAAAGTCGTTCAGGAGGACGGCAGCACGGTCTGCAATTACACCCGCTTCCGCGAAACTCTGCCCTCTGGCGAGACGTATGAGGTGCTCGATTTTGGTCCGCAGTTTCAAGATAATTTCGCACCGATCATCGTTCCAGAAGGCGAAATGTTCGTGATGGGCGACAACCGCGACAATTCGCAGGACAGCCGCTTCCCCGCAGAACCGCAGGGCGGCGTCGGCCTCGTCCCGCAGGATCTGCTGCTCGCCCGCGCCACCTTCATCATGTGGTCCACCGATGGCAGCGCGGAGTGGCTGCTCCCGTGGACCTGGTTCACCGCGCTTCGGACAGAGCGTTTGGGCAACGGCCTGTGAGCGCATCGGATACTCTCAAACTGGAAAAAGGCGCGCGGGCTTGGCTGATAACAACCGGCTTTCAGCCGACGCATGAACCCTTGTGGGTGGAGGCGCTGACGCATGGCAGCACCGGGGAAGACCGGGATTACCAGCGGCTGGAATTTCTGGGTGACCGCGTATTGGGCCTGACGATTGCCGATTGGCTGTTTGGCGAATTGACCGGCGCAGAAGGCGCATTGGCACAGCGGTTAAACGCCCTGGTGAGCAAACGCACCTGCGCCAGCGTGGCCCGCTCAATCGGTATCGCCAAGCATGTTCGCCTTGGCAAGCAGGCGCGCGATGATGGCGCTGCCAACAGCGACAACGTGCTGGGTGATGTTATGGAATCGCTGCTTGGCGCGGCATTTCTGGATAGCGGTTTTACCGCTACGCAGTCGCTCATCCGCACCCTTTGGGCGGGCGAGCATGGCGGCGGTGCGGGCAAAAGCAAACATCCCAAAAGCGCGCTGCAGGAATGGGCCGCCGGTAATCAGCGCCGCCCGCCGCGATATGAACTGGTGGACCGGTCCGGCCCCGATCACGCCGCGACATTCACTGTGCGCGTCACTGTCAATAATGTTGGCAGCGCGCAGGCCACCGCATCGAGTAAGCAGGAGGCTGAGACAGCAGCCGCAGAGAATTTTATGGAGACTTTCGGTTGACCGAAACCACACCATTTTCCGACACCAAAGCAGATCCCAAATGCGGTGTGGTCGCCATAATCGGCGCGCCCAATGCGGGCAAATCGACACTGGTGAACCAGCTGGTAGGCCAGAAAGTCGCGATTACCAGTGCGAAGGCGCAGACCACCCGCGCCCGCCTGATGGGCATTGCCTTGCACGGCAAGACGCAGATCATACTGGTCGATACGCCAGGCATTTTCGCGCCGCGCCGCAAACTCGACCGTGCAATGGTGACCTCGGCTTGGGAAGGCGCGGAGGATGCCGATGCGATTGTTTTGCTGGTCGATCCGATCAAACAGCGCCGCCATGAAATGATCCCTCTGGTCGAGGCACTGATCAAGCGCCCCGAACGCAAGATTCTGGTGCTGAATAAAGTCGATAAGGCGGTGAAGGAACCGCTGCTCGCTTTGGCGCAGGAACTCACCGATATGCTGCCGTTTGAGGAGGTTTATTTCGTCTCCGCATTGACTGGTGACGGTGTGGACGAGTTAAAGGATCACCTTGCCAGCCTGATGCCGAAAGGCGTGTGGCACTATCCCGAAGATCAGGTTTCGGATGCCAGCGAGCGGTTACTGGCCACCGAAATCACGCGCGAGCAGCTCTATAAACAGCTCCACGAAGAACTGCCCTATGACAGCGCCGTTCGCCCGGAAAGCTATACTCAGCGCAAGGACGGCAGCGTGGAAGTGCGCCAGCAAATCGTGGTCGGCCGCGACAGCCAGAAACCGATTGTGCTCGGCAAAGGCGGGTCGATGATCAAATCGATCGGAGAGGCCGCCCGTATGGAACTCAGCGAAGTTTTGGGCCAGAAAGTGCATTTGTTCCTGCACGTGAAAGTCGATGAAAACTGGGCTGAAGATAAGGAAGTGTTTGAAGAAATGGGGCTGGACTTCGGGCGGTGAGGTTTTTTCGTAAAAAACCTGTGCGGCTAGAAGAGAAGCCAGACTTCCGGTTTTATCCCACAGCTTATGACAACGGAGGTCCGTTGGTAGCTTCTCTAGATAAATGTGACTGCTGCAGAAATAGATGTGTTTGGAAATATACTGGCAATATCTATGCACAAGGTGAAGCGATTGTCTGCGCCGGTTGCATTGCCGCAGGAAATCTAAATACCCTTTTTGCAAAGGGTTATAGCCTGCATGACATTGAACTCGAAAGCGATGTTGAGCAAAATGTGGGCGACGAACTTTTCGATCTCACACCAGGAGTAGCCTGCTTTAATCCGTTTGAATGGCCAGTTGCTAACCGCATGCCACTGGCATTCATTGGGTACGGTGAAACGCTGAAAGAGTGTGAAGAGGCTACAAAAGCCACAGAAGCGGCCTTTGCTAAAATAGGCTGGCCCGACGAGAAAGGACCAAGCAACTATGCCTTACTTTTTCGCCCAATTACGGGCGGTCCGATGCGAGCTGTGATTGATTTAGATTAAAAGCAGAAGCTCACCGCTTCTTAGCCACCGCAATCTTGTTCTTTTTGGCAAAGTCTTTGGTCGATTCCTCGCTGCGAGTCAGGGCCTTTGCGATTTGTTTCAGGCCCTGCCCTTTGCCCGCGAGCAAGCGCAGTTTGGCAGCTTCCTCCGCATTCCAAGGTTGTTTGTGGCGGACAAATATCTCTTTTCCCATAAGGGTCTATGTGCGCGGGCTGGCGGGAAAGCGCAAGGCGATCCTCCCCGCTTTTCGTGTAGCGACAAGTGGGGAGGTGGCAGTCGCCACAGGCGGCTGACGGAGGGGCAGCTACTGCTCGCAATGCCGGACTAAAGCCTCTGCAATATTTGCAGGCGAGCGCAAAACATCCCGCGCCGGAATGCGGATGACTTCGATATTCTGCGCTGTCAGCCACGTATCACGCAGTTGATCGCGCTCTGGCCTATCCCCCATATCATGCGCGATCCCGTCAATCTCCACGCACAGCCTTGCAGACGCGCAATAGAAATCGAGAACATACTCGCCAATCGGGTGTTGGCGGCGGAATTTTACGCGGGTTTGGGCACGGAGTTCGCGCCATAGGAGCAGTTCGGGCAGTGACATGTTGGCGCGGAGTTTGCGCGCTGCGGTGACGTTGCGGGGAGTTTTCGGCCTTGGGATATTGCCCCTCCGTCAGCCCATTCGGGCTGCCACCTCCCCACTTGTCCTTTCAGGAAAAGCGGGGAGGATTGTATTACTTCTTTGCGGCTGGTTTTTTAGCCGGTGCTTTCTTTTTCGCTGCTGGCTTCTTCTTGGGTGCAGCTTTCTTCTTTGCGCGCTTTTTCGGCGGGCCTTTGGCGATGCGTTCGTTGATCAGCTCAATCGCCTGTTCTTCGGTCACATCTTCGGGCTTCATATCGCGCGGGATAGTCGCATTATTGGTGCCATCAGTCACATAGGGACCGTACCGTCCTGGCAGGACTTTCATCTCGCCCCCGCTTTCGGGATGTTCCTTGAACGTCTTGATCGGCTCTGCTTTTTGCCTTCCGCCGCCTTTGCGATTGGCCGCCTCTGCCAGCAGAGTAACCGCCGCATTCATGCCGGTGTCGAACACATCCGCCGTGCTGGTCAGCTTCGCATATTTGCCGTCATGCCGCAGATAGGGACCATAGCGGCCAATTGCAGCCTCAATATCCTTATCGGTTTCAGGGTGCTGGCCGACAATGCGCGGCAGATCGAGCAGCTTCACCGCCCATTCCAAACCGAAATCGTCGATGTCTTTGGGGATGGAGGCGCGTTTGGCCTCCTTGCCCTCGCCCATTTGCACATATGGGCCGAAACGGCCTGATTTGCGCTCCACCGGCAGATTGGTGTCGGGGTGTTCGCCCAGCACCGCATCTTCTGCGGCATCTTCACCATCAGCGCCTGGCTGCGCAAAGCGGCGCGTGAATTTGCATTCGGGGTAATTGGCACAGGCGACGAAAGCACCGTAGCGCCCACCGCGCAGTGCGAGGCGCCCATCGGCGCGGCCTTCCTTCTCGCACAGAGGGCAGAAACGCGGGTCTTTGCCGTCTTCGCGTTCGGGGAACAGATAGTCGGAGAGATACTCGTCGAGCACCTTGGTCACTTCGGACGGTTGCTGCTCCATCACCTCATCGGTTTTGGGTTTGAAATCCTTCCAGAATTTCTCCAGCAGCGCCTTATATTCGGATTTACCGTCGGAGACGACATCGAGCTCATCCTCCATTCCGGCGGTAAATTCATAGGCGACATAGCGGTCAAAGAACCGTTCGAGAAATGCTGTGAGAAGCCGCCCGGACTCTTCGACAAAGAAACGGTTTTTCTCCACGCGGACATAATTGCGGTCGCGGATCGTCTGGATGGTGGAGGCGTAAGTGGACGGGCGGCCAATGCCCAGTTCCTCCAGCCGTTTGACCAGCGAGGCCTCTGAATAGCGCGGCGGCGGCTGCGTGAAATGCTGGTTGGCATCGACCGATTTCTTGGCCGGGCTATCGCCTTTGTTCATTACCGGCAACAAGCCGTCATCATCATCGTCCCTATCGTCAAACCCTTCCTGATAGACAGCAAGGAAGCCGGGAAACTTGATAACCTGCCCGGTCGCGCGCAATTCATGCAAGCCGGCCGGATCGCGCAGTGTCACCGTGGTGCGTTCCAGACTGGCCGATTGCATCTGGCTGGCCATCGCGCGTTTGAAAATCAGATCATACAGCTTCGCCTCGTCACCCGAGCCGCTGCGCGATTTGAGGAAGCTGGTCGGGCGGATCGCCTCATGCGCTTCCTGTGCGTTTTTGGCTTTGGTGGAATAATGGCGCGGTTTCTCCGGCAGATAATGCCCGTCATACCGTTCGCTGATGGCTTTGCGGCAGGCGGAGATTGCGCTGCCATCCATCTGCACACCATCGGTCCGCATATAGGTGATGTCGCCCGCCTCATACAGCTTCTGCGCCAGCCGCATGGTGTGGCTGGCATTATAGCCCAGCTTGCGCGATGCTTCCTGCTGCAAGGTAGAGGTCGTAAAGGGCGGAGACGGGTGGCGTTTCTGCGGCTTGGTTTCGACCAGTTCAACCGTGAACGGTGCGTTCTCGATCTTCTTTCGCGCCTCGGTTGCACTGCCCTCGCTGCCAATGGTCAGCTTTTCCAGCTTTGTGCCATCATATTTGACCAGCCGCGCATCAAAGGCGGTGCCGTCTTGCTCCATCATGGCGACGATGGACCAGTATTCATCCGATCTGAACGCTTCGATCTCGCGCTCGCGGTCGACGATAATCCGCAAGGCGACCGATTGCACCCGGCCTGCACTTTTCGCACCGGGCAGCTTGCGCCACAATACCGGGCTGAGCGTGAAGCCGAATAGATAATCGAGCGCGCGGCGCGCAAGATAGGCGTCGATCAGATCGGTATCGAGACCGCGCGGCTTGCCCATCGCCTCGGTCACCGCCGCTTTGGTGATCGCGTTAAAGGTTACGCGGTCCACTTCCTTGGGCAGAGCCTTGCGCTTTTTCAGCAGCTCCTGCACGTGCCAGCTGATCGCCTCGCCTTCGCGGTCAGGGTCGGTGGCCAGGATCAGACGGGTGGCGCCCTTGGCCGCATCGGCGATTTCCTTGAACCGCTTCTGCTTGTCGCGGTAGAGTTCCCAATCCATCGCGAAATCTTCATCCGGGCGCACGCTGCCATCCTTGGGCGGCAAATCGCGGACATGACCATAGGATGCGAGGACTTTGAAATCCTTGCCCAGATAGTTCTCGATAGTTTTCGCCTTGGCGGGCGATTCAACAATGACAAGCTGCATGGGAAGTTCAAATATCCTTACGTGTGCCTACGTGGTCGTATGAGTATGCGCGTCAGGGTGGGGCCATAGTGTAATGGTCGTCAAGTGGGTCTCAAAGCCCGCCCTGCTGCGGCAAAATTGTGCCTCCACTACAGTGCGGCATGGTTTAGTCAAACCTGCCCCTCACAAAGGCGCGATCATACCGGCGTGATTTTCACCTCACGGCCATCACGCCAAACTCACTTTTCCCGCCGCATGGCGCGTAATCTGGCCCGCAATCTCCATTTCCAGCAGCGCCAATTGCACAGAGGCCGCGCTTGTGCCCGATTGGCGGATCAGTTCATCCACCGCAATCGGCGCGGTGGTGAGCAGACCGGCGATATTGGCGGGCTCGGCATCGGCCAGTTCGTCGCCATCGGCGCAAAGGGGCGCGTCATAATGCGCTGCCGCCTCGCGAAAGGATGATAGAGGCACGCCGTCAAAACCCGACAGCAACTCCACCACATCCTCCACCGATTGCACCAGCACCGCGCCCTCACGGATCAGATGGTTGCACCCTTGCGATCTTGCATCAAGCGGACTGCCAGGGATCGCCATCACTTCGCGCCCTGCCTCGCCGGCAAGCCGCGCGGTAATCAGCGAGCCGGATTTCGGCGCGGCTTCCACCACCAGAGTTCCCGATGCGATGCCCGCAATAATCCGGTTGCGGCTGGGGAAGTGGCTGCCGCGCGGCTCTGTGCCGGGGGGCTGTTCGGCCAGCAGCAAGCCTTCTTGCGCGATCTGTTCCTGCAGCTCTGCATGCTGCGGCGGATAGGAAATCTCGATCCCGCTGGCGATCACGCCAATCGTCGCGGGTAGCGCGCCGCGATGCGCCGCCCCATCAATTCCGCGTGCCAGTCCCGAAACAACCGCAAATCCGGCAGAGGACAGCCCCGCAGCAAAATCGCGCGACAGCTTTACGGCGACGGCAGAGGCGTTGCGCGCACCGACCATCGCCACGCAGGGCCTGGCCGCAACCGCCAGATCGCCGCGATATGTCAGGATCGGCGGCGCGCTATCATAAGTGCGCAGCAACGCCGGATAGTCTGGCGAATCGTGAAACACATATTTCGCGCCCGCTTGCCTCGTTGCGGCCACTTCGCGGTCGATCTGAGCGGGTTTGGCTGGAGCATAGGTCCGCCCGCCTTTCCGCCCCAATTCAGGCAAAGCGTCCAGCGCCTCCACCGCACTTCCAAACCGGGCGAGTAACTGGGTATAGGTCACCGGCCCGATATTGGGAGAACGGAGCAGGCGGATCCGGGCATAGGCTTCCTCCTGAGACAGAGCCGATGCAGTCTCTGCTCCGCCCGTCATTGTGTTTTACTGCCGATTGCGGGTTCCTCCCCGCGTAACAACCGGCCAATATTGGCGCGGTGCTGGACCAACACAATGGCGGCAACCGCAATGAGCGGCATGATGATCTGCGGGTAGCTCATGCCCCACGCCGCGACGGGCGCCGCCACAACAGTGACCATCGACGATACCGAAGAGATACGGCTGACTGCCAGCGTCACCGCCCATATTGCGGCGCAGACGAGCAGCACCGGCCAGGCCAAAGCCAATAACACTCCGGCGGCGGTGGCAAACCCCTTGCCGCCCCGGAATTTCAGCCACGGGGTGAAGCAATGCCCCGCCACCGCCGCCACCGCCGCGACCGCAGCAACACCCGCTGTCCCTGGCCAGATATGTGCGGCGATGAAAACCGGCACCGCGCCCTTGGCCGCATCGAGCAATACAGTCGCGCCTGCCAGCCCCTTATTGCCGGTGCGCAAAACATTGGTGGCCCCGATACTGCCTGATCCGATATCGCGCACATCGCCCAGCCCCGCCGCCCGGGTCAATAGCAGCCCGAATGGAACCGAGCCCAATATAAACGCCAGCAACGCCGAAATTATGATGGTGGAATCCATGCCTGCAAAGTCTCCTGCTGTAGAGCACTCTAAGGCAAATACTTGCAATCGGTCACCGGAAAAATAAGGAGGCACTGCAAAACCGAAGGAAACCCGCGCGCATGACTGAGATAACCGCCGTTGATGCGCCTATTCTGATTTTCGATTCCGGTGTGGGCGGACTGACCGTGCTTGCCGAAACGCGCAAAGCCTTGCCCGCTGCGCCGATCCTGTTTGCCTCCGATCAGGCAGGACTGCCCTATGGCTCCAAATCCGAGGCGGAAATTGCCGCGCGGGTCGCCGGCCTGCTCGGGCGGATGAGCGAACGCTACCGCCCGCGTCTGGTCTGTATCGCGTGCAACACAGCCTCTACAATCGCGCTGGATATGGTCCGCGAGGTGCTCGAAATTCCCATCGTCGGAACGGTCCCCGCGATCAAGCCCGCCGCTGCGCTGACCAGAACCGGCACGATCGGATTGCTCGGTACGCAGGCGACCATCCGCCAATCCTATGTTGACCGGTTGGAGGCGCAATTTGCCGTGGGCAAAGTGCTGCTGCGGCACGGCGCACCCGAACTGGTTGGGCCAGCAGAAGCAAAGATGCGCGGCCAGCCAGTGGATCCTGCGGCCATTCGCAGCGCGGTCGATGGCTTGCGCGGTCAGCCCGGCGGCGACAGGATTGATACGGTAGTGCTGGCCTGTACCCATTTTCCGTTACTGGCAAAGGAACTGTCCGCCGCCTTCGGCCCCGATGTCCAGCTGATCGATGGTGCTGCCGGCATTGCCCGCCGGATTGCGGTGTTGTGCGGGGACAACGCCTTTCCGCCCGCACCCCGGATACGCGCCGTCACAACCGGAGATGCAGACAGTTTCGGCCAGCTATTGCCGCATCTTGCCACGTATGGAATCGATCAGTTTGACCAGTTTTAATCGCGAACCATTCGCAAAGATCGGGGTGGCATTGAACCGATTCTGCGATTAGATCGTCAGGCGATAGCGGCCGGTCCGGATCCGGCGCAAGACGCAGGGCAGGCAATGAATTACAATCAGGTTTTTGACCAAGCGATTGACCGTCTCCATACCGAAGGGCGTTACCGCGTCTTTATCGACATCCTGCGCAATAAGGGGCAGTTTCCCAATGCGCGCTGTTTCCACGGCCATAACGGCCCCAAACCGATTACCGTGTGGTGTTCCAACGATTATCTGACAATGGGCCAGCACCCGAAGGTAATTTCCGCGATGGAGGATGCGCTGCATGATGTTGGCGCCGGATCGGGCGGCACCCGCAATATTGGCGGCAACACGCATTACCATGTCGAGCTGGAACATGAACTGGCGCAGCTGCATGGCAAGGAAAGCGCGCTGTTGTTCACCAGCGGGTATGTCTCCAATGATGCGACGCTCTCGACTATGGCCAAGCTGCTGCCTGGCTGTGTTATATTTTCCGATGAACTCAACCATGCCAGCATGATTGCGGGGATCCGTAATTCGGGCTGCCCGAAACGGGTTTTCCGCCATAATGATCTGGACCATCTGGAAGAATTGCTGGCGGAAGAAGAACTGGACACGCCCAAATTAATCGCATTTGAAAGCGTCTATTCGATGGATGGAGATGTCGCGCCAATCCATGCAATTTGCGATCTGGCAGAGAAATATAACGCGCTGACCTATATCGATGAAGTCCACGCCGTGGGCATGTACGGGGAACATGGCGGCGGCATTTCCGAACGCGATGAAGCCGCTGACCGGATCGACATCATCGAAGGCACCTTGGGTAAGGCATTCGGGGTAATGGGCGGCTATATCGCGGCCGATCAGAAGATCGTCGATTGCATCCGGTCCTATGCGCCAGGCTTTATCTTCACCACATCGCTCAGCCCGGCATTGGTGGCGGGGGTTCTGGCATCGGTGAAGCATCTCAAACATTCCAGTGCGGAACGTGATGCGCAGCACGCCAATGCCGCGTCGCTCAAGGCGAAAATGGCCGATGCGGGGCTGCCGGTCATGCGCAGTGAAACGCACATCGTGCCGCTGATGGTCGGCGACCCTGTTCGCGCAAAAAAGATCAGCGACATCCTGCTCGCTGAGTACGGTGTCTATGTGCAGCCGATCAATTTTCCCACCGTCCCGCGCGGCACGGAGCGGCTCCGCTTCACTCCTGGACCTGCGCATACGCAGGACATGATCGACGAACTGGTTGGCGCTCTGGTGGAAATTTGGGACCGGCTCGATCTTGAATTGCAGGCCGCCGCATAATCGCCGCTATATAATTTGCGCTGTATAAAAGGCGCTTACTGAAAGTATCTATGACCGATATGAATTATGACGAGGTCGTCCTCGGCCGCCGTTCCATCCGCGGGTACCTCGACAAGCCGGTCCCGCGTGACGTGATCGAAGATGTGCTGCGGCTCGCCATGCGCTCGCCTTCCTCGATGAATACGCAGCCGTACCATTTTCATGTCATTACCGGCGAGCCGCTCGACAAAATCCGTACGGGCAACACCGAAAATATTCTGGCCGGAAAGCCCGACAGCCGCGAATTTCGCATGGGCGAACCCTTCGCCGGGGTCCACCGGCAGCGGCAGGTTGGCTGCGCTATTCAGCTGTTCGAGGCGATGGGTATCGCGCGCGATGACAAGGAAAAACGGCAGGACTGGGTGCTGCGCGGCTTCCGCCAGTTTGACGCGCCCGTCTGCATTATTGTGACCTATGACAAGGAACTATCGGGCAGCGACGATACCGCTTTCGACTGCGGCGCTGTCACGACCGCGCTGGTCAATGCGGCATGGAGCAGAGGCCTCGGCTGCGTAATCAATTCGCAAGGCATCATGCAAAGCCCCGTGGTGCGCGAACATGCAAATATCCCTGACGATCAGGTCATCATGAAAGCCGTAGCCATGGGCTGGCCGGATGAAGATTTCCCCGCCAATCCGGTGAAAATCACCCGGCGCGAGGTTGATGAAGCAGCTCGGTTTGTCGGGTTTGATTGAGGGTTAATTCCCACATGTCGCCCAAAATGCACGCTGTGATGAAGAACTCTCATATTGGAAATATCGCTCTCATTGGCGACATAGAAGAGTATGCGGGTTGGCTGCCTATTCTGCTGTAAGTTGGGTGCAATGTCTCCGGCATTGCGGCCCAGCATTGAATTGTCGACCAAAATAACTGAAACATGGCTGAAACTGATTGCGATATTTGCGCAATCGGATGCTACCAAGTGCAGCAATTGTATAATGCGCAATATCCGACAAATCGGCCTGGGCCTTTCGGCTTAGCCGCAATTCACGCATCAAAGTCTGCGCCTTGACCCAAGCATCCGGATTGTCGCTGAGCGTAATGGTTTCGCGTATGCTTCCTACAAACCTGCCGCTAATACTTGCTGACCATCATACGGTCGGTGCAGCGACTAAGTAGCTGAAATTCTCGGCTTTGCGCCGTTCAACCTGATCACCGCAAACTCACCACATTATCACTCTCACGCCCATTCGCTCGGGGATCGATACGGTCGCCGCGGTACAGGCTCGCCATTGGTTCATCGGCCACATTCACTTGCTCGGCATCGCCAAACCCGTTGAAGCCGGTTTTCATTGCCGAGCCATAGGCGCCCAGCATGCCGACTTCGATATAATCATCGGCCTTGATATCGCCGGGGAGCCAGAACGGGCCTTTCATAAAATCCGCATCATCGCAGGTCGGGCCAAAGAAGCTAAACTCTTCCAGCGGGTCGCGCAGATCGTCTTCGAGTGCCTCGACCGGAAAACGCCAGCCGACATGGGCTGCATCATACAGCGCGCCATAGGCTCCGTCATTGATATAAAGCTCATCCCCGCGCCGCTTTTCCACGCGCACGATCAGCGATGAATATTCCGCCGCCAGTGCCCTGCCCGGTTCGCACCACAGCTCCGCATTATAGGCAATCGGCAGCTCGTAAAAATGGCGATGGATGACGCTGAAATAATCTTCCAGCGGGGGCGGTTCCATATCGGGATAGACGCTGGGGAAGCCCCCGCCGACATCGACCATATCAATCACCACGCTGGCATCGGCAATTGCCGCGCGTACCCGTTCCAGCGCCTGGACATAGGCAAACGGCGTCATTGCCTGGCTGCCGACATGGAAACAGACGCCCAGCCAATCGCAATGCTGGCGCGTGATTTGCAGCAGTTCGCCCGCATCGGCAAGGTCAATGCCGAATTTGGACGCGAGCGACAATTCGGCATATTCGCTCGACACGCGCAGCCGCACCAGCAGACGTAGATCGGCCGCAGCATTACCGTCAGCATCGCGGCATGCGCTGACAATCTTCTCCAGCTCGTCCACCGTATCAAGTGTGAATGTTCTAACGCCGTGATCGTGATAGGCTTCGCTTATCGCGCGGGCGGTTTTGACCGGATGCATGAAGCACAGCACCGCCTCTGGCACAGCTTTGCGCGCCAAACGTACTTCGGCAATGGATGCCACATCAAAATGGGTGATGCCATTATCGAACAGGATGCGCAGCAATTCAGGAGACGGATTGGCCTTCACCGCATAAAGTGATTTGCCGGGAAACTTTTCGGCAAAGAAGCGGGCAGCGCGCGCGGCGGCGTGCGGGCGGTTGAGGATAACCGGTTCATCCGGCGATAAGTCGCGGATTACAGCAGTGGCATCGGGATAGATGTGCAACTCAAGGGACCCCCTGAAGGTAATAAACGGCCAAGGCTGCCTGGCGATTGGTCCCCCTGAGATCAGGAGCGTTTGGCAGTAACCGGTGCGTATATAATCGGCGGGCGAAACTGCAAGCGAAATGTGCATGCCAGCCGCGCCAGTGACAGGCTGTACCGGCTATAATCGCCGAACGCCCGGAGAGTTCCGGGCTCTTCCTGCAGAACGACGCATAATCGCGCCCGATCGGCGATAGCGCGATCCGCTCAGCTCAAACGGCCGCGAAAATCCTCGTAACCGAAGCTCTTGATCTGCTCCAGCTGGTCCAGCCCGCTATCCCACAGCCAGATAGACGGCAATTGTACGCCATTAAACGTATTGGTTTTGACCATCGAATAATGCGCCTGATCGAGGAACGCGATCCGCTGCCCTGCCTCGCATGGCACGGGCAATTGATAATCACCGATCACATCGCCTGCAAGGCATGACGGCCCGCCCAGCCGCACCGGATCGCCCGTGCCATCCTCTGCCTCACCCAGCATGGCCGGGCGGTACGGTGCCTCGATCACATCGGGCATATGGCAGGTGGCGGAAATATCGGTGATGGCCAGCGGCATTGCGTTCCAGTGGCTATCCAGAATGGTACCGGCCAGGATGCCCGCATCGAGCGCAATTGCCTCGCCCGGTTCCATATATATCTCTGCGCCGGTTTCTTCCTTCACTTCGATCAGGAATTCCACCAGCGCATCACGGTCATAATCGGCGCGAGTAATATGGTGTCCGCCGCCCAGATTGATCCATTTGAAATGCCCGAAATAGGGTTCGAGATGCTCGCGCACCGCATCCCATGTATTGCGCAGCGGCGCAAAACCCTGCTCGCACAGATTGTGAAAGTGGATACCGTCGAGCGGCTCGATATGTTCGTCCTCAAGCTGGTCAATCGGGAAGCCAAGGCGCGAGAACGGCGCGGAGGGATCATATTTTTCAACTTCCCCCTCGGCATGCATCGGGTTGATCCGCAGACCCACATCGAACGCGCCGCCCGTGGCGCGTGCTTGCTCCATGATCAACGCAGCACGCTCCATCTGGGAGGGTGTGTTGAAGATCACATGATCGGACAGGCGGCAGACTTCTTCGAGCTCATCGGGCTTGTAAGCCGCGCAATAGGTGGAGATTTCCCCGTCATAAAACTCGCCCGCCAGCCGCGATTCCCACAGGCCGGAGGAGCATACACCGTCCAGATAATCGCCCATGATCGGCGCGACCGACCACATCGAAAACGCCTTGAGCGCGCCGAGCATCTTGATATCCGCCGCATCGCGGATTTCGGCGAGTATCTGCAAGTTCGCGCGCAGTTTCGCGGCATCCACCACGAAAGCCGGGCTATCGACACGGTTCAGATCGAACCGCGCAAATGCCCCCGGATCGCCAGCTTTGGTTTCCATTTTTAGCAAGTCCAATTGATTTCGCGCCTCTGTGCGAAAGAATACTTAAAACCCGACCGGTCCGTCCATCTCCACCACGTTCCACGGCAGGCCGTGGTCACCCAGCATTTCCATGAACGGATCGGGATCGAACTGCTCCATATTGAACACGCCGTCTCCGGCCCATGTTCCCTGCAGCATCAGGGCGCTGCCAATCATCGCGGGCACGCCGGTGGTATAGCTGACGCCTTGGTTGCCGGTTTCTTTATACGCGGCCTCATGCGAACAAATATTGTTGATGTAGAACGTCTTCTCGCCCGAGCCATCTAGTGCCTCTCCGGTGGCGATTACGCCGATATTGGTGTTGCCGGTGGTGGTTTCGCCCAGCGTTTCCGGCTTGGGCAATACCGCCGCGAGGAATTGCAGCGGGATAATGTCCTTGCCCTGATATTTGATCGGATCAATCCCGGTCATGCCGACATTCTGCAGCACGGTCAGATGCTTGATATATTCATCGCCAAAGGTCATCCAGAAGCGGCCCCGCTCCAGCTCCGGGATGAATTTGGAAAGGCTTTCCAGCTCCTCGTGATACATCATATACATCGTCTTGGGGCCAACCGCTTCGAAGTCAAATTCAACCTTTTTGCTCAGCGCAGGGGTTTCGACAAACTGGCCGTTCTCCCAATGACGGGCGGGCGCGGTCACTTCGCGAATATTGATTTCGGGATTGAAATTGGTCGCGAAAGCCTGCCCGTGATCGCCGCCATTGCAGTCAAGAATATCGAGCGTGCGGATAGTTTTCAGCTTGTGTTTCCGCAGCCACATGGTGAACACGCTGGTCACGCCGGGATCGAAACCTGAACCGAGCAGCGCCATAATGCCCGCTTTTCTGAACCGGTCATGATAGGCCCATTGCCAGTGATATTCGAACTTGGCTTCGTCTTTCGGTTCGTAATTTGCCGTATCGAGATAGGCGACGCCCGCTTCGAGGCACGCATCCATGATCGGCAGATCCTGATAAGGCAGCGCAAGGTTGACGACCAGGCTGGGCTGAACCTTGCGGATCAGATTGACCATCGCGGGCACTTCTTCCGCATCAATCTCATAGGTGGTAACATCCTGTCCGCTGCGCTCTTTGACCGAGGCGGCAATCGCATCGCATTTGCTCTTGGTACGGCTGGCCAGGTGAATGCTGGAGAATATCTGCGCATTGAACGCCATCTTGTGGACACATACGGAACTGACGCCGCCTGCGCCGATAACGAGTACGGTGGACATGGAAAAACCTTTCAAATGCGAATCTTGCGGTTCTGTTTACGGTGCTGTTTACGGGGGCTGTGTAAGGCAATGCTTCGGCGGCGTAAAACGATCCATCCGGCGGTGGTCCATTTCCTACCGCCGACAAAGCTGGCACAGCGGCATGATGATACACCCGCGATCTTTATTGGCCCCGGTGCCCCGCCCGAAAATTGGCCGTGCAGAGCACGCTCGGCCAAAGGGATTTGGGCCGATTAGTTTTCTGCCTTTGTACTGTGTCCCATGTGTCCCTTCCCTACAAGAATGTTTCATTTCCCTACAGGATTTTGCATGAAAATCGACCGCATGCCAACGCTGAATGGTGTCCGCAGAGCCGCTGGCAAGATCGCGGCGATTCTGCCAGAAACGCCGTTACTGCCGGTGCAAATTGGCACAACATCCTGCTGGGTCAAGGCAGAGAACCTGCAGCCCATTGGCGCTTTCAAAATACGTGGCGGGTGGCACCGGCTGAGCGATCTGACAGCACAGGAACGTGCGCGGGGTGTCGTCGCCGTCAGCAGCGGCAATCACGCGCAAGGAGTCGCCTGGGCAGCGCAAAAGCTGGGGATTGCCGCGACGATAGTGATGCCGCGGGATGCGCCGGCGGTAAAACTGGCCGCGACCAGGGCGCTGGGGGCCAGCGTCGTTCTCTATGATCGTCCCGGCGAAAACCGCGATGCAGTCGCCGCAGACATACTCGCCGCAACCGGCTCGGTGCTCGTCCATGCCTTCGCCGACCCCTGGGTGATAGAAGGGCAAGGCAGCGCAGGCGTGGAAATAACAGCCCAACTGGGCCGCCAGCCTACGCGTATTATCACCTGCTGCGGCGGCGGCGGATTGGCCGCAGGCCTGTCGCTTGCTTGCCCCGATGCGCAGATCGTTCCGGTCGAGCCGGTCGGCTGGGACATGGTCGGGCGGGCGTTAAAACACGGCGCAATTATCTGCGCAGGTGATGATGCGCCCAAAACCATTTGCGATGCGTTGCAGCCGCCCGCCACCGCGCCAATCAATCTGGCCGTATTGCAGGGCCGGTCGCAGCCCGGCGTCACTGTAACTGACGAGGAGGTCCGCGAGGCGCAGCGGTTCGCTTTCTCCCGCTTGCAGCTGGTGCTGGAACCCGGCGGCGCCGCCGCGCTGGCTGCTGCCTTGGCCGGTAAAGCCGCGCTGGATGGCGATAGCGTGATCATGCTGACCGGCGGCAATACCGACGCGGACAGCTATGCCGCGACAATAACAGCTTAAAAACGGCCGCGTTTGACAATTGGCAACCCTTTGCCCATTCAGCCCGCCAATCACAGGGAGACACTCTAATGCAGGCTCAAATTCTGGCACCCGCTGCGGTGTTGGTACTTTGGACGCTGGTGGTCATGGTATGGATAATACCGCGCCGGTTTGGGGCAATTGGCAGGATGGACAAATCTGCCCTGCCCAAGAAGCACGGCGTTCGCGGTCAGGATCTGGAAGGCCTGCTGCCCGACAAGGCCAATTGGCCGGCGCATAATTTTGCGCATCTGATGGAGCAGCCAACCACCTTTTATGCGGTAATTGTGATCTTGGCGATGATGGGCGCAGGCCCGGTCGATGTGCTGTTTGCGTGGATATATGTCGCCGTGCGGATCATCCATTCGCTGTGGCAAATTCTGGTCAATACCATCCCCGTGCGCTTTGCATTATTTCTGCTAAGCGCGGTTGCTCTGGGCGTGCTTGCTGTCCGCGCTGTAATGGCCACCCTGTTCGCTGATCCTGGAGTATTTTGATGCTGGACGCTGCAATTTTCAAACCTGTCATCATCCTGATGGCGTGGACTATGGTGATGTGGGCATGGATGTACGTCACGCGTATTCCGGCCATGTCAAAAGCCGGAATTGCCCCCGACGAGGCTGCGGTGACCGGAAAACTGGACCAGGCCTTGCCCTCCAGCGTGCAATCAAAAGCCCATAATTACAATCACTTGCACGAGCAACCTACGGTATTTTATGCGGTTACGATTATATTGGCGAGCATTGGCCAGGGTGATGGCATGAATGCTTTGCTGGCATGGATCTATGTCGGCCTGCGGATCGCTCACTCTCTGGTGCAAGCGACCGCCAATAAGGTTATGGTCCGTTTCATATTGTTCGCCCTGTCGAGCCTGGTGCTGATTGCGCTCATATTCCACGCCGCCGTGACGGTGTTTGATATTCACATGTAATGGGTATGGCGCGGTCAGCGGTCAGCAGCCACCAGGGCCGCGCCTGTCCATCTATCATTCAGCGGCTTCGGCCTCGTTCTTCGCAAAATCGAGCGTCGCCAGGAACCGCTCGGCATCAAGCGCAGCCATGCAGCCTGTGCCCGCAGCCGTGACCGCCTGACGATAGGTATGGTCCATCACGTCGCCGCATGCAAATACACCCGGAATCTCCGTCATCGGGGTGCCCGGTTGAACCAGCAGATAGCCGCCATCATCCATTGGCAATTTGCCTTTGAACAGTTCCGTTGCCGGAGCATGGCCAATCGCGACAAATGCGCCGTCAGCATCCAGCGTGGACCTTTCGCCAGTCACTGTATCGGTTAATTCCAGATGGCTAAGCGCGCCATTATCACCAGCGACAAAGGCGGACACGGTCTTGTTCCATAAAGTGTTGGTCTTGTCGGATGCGAAGAGCCGTTCCTGCAGAATTTTCTCCGCCCGCAATTCATCGCGCCGGTGGATCAGCGTCACATCATCGGAATGGTTGGTCAGATATAACGCCTCCTCAACCGCAGTATTGCCGCCGCCGATTACCACCACTTTCTTGCCGCGATAGAAAAACCCGTCGCAGGTCGCGCAGGCGGAAACGCCCTTGCCGCCCAGTTCCTGTTCCCCCGGCACGCCCAGCCATTTGGCCTGCGCCCCGGTCGCGATCACCAGCGTATCGCCAATATATTCATCGCCGCTATCGCCAATCGCGCGGAACGGCGATCCCTTCGCGATATCGACCTCAACGATCGTATCCCACATCATCCGCGTTCCGACATGCTCGGCCTGTGCCTGCATTTCCTCCATCAGCCACGGGCCCTGCACCACATCGCGGTAGCCAGGATAGTTTTCCACATCGGTGGTGATGGTCAACTGGCCGCCGGGTTGCAGGCCCTGCACCACAATCGGTTCCAGCATCGCGCGCGCACCGTAAATCGCAGCGGAATATCCCGCCGGTCCGGAACCGATGATGAGCATTTTGGTGTGATGGGTCGCCATAGGAATGTCCAATTGCATGCCGGTATAACTGATCGGCACTGTCTTTGTTATATGGGTGAACTTGGTTACGCTTCGATGAGATGCAACCGAAGCGATTCGCGCATAGCATCATCGACATGCAGCACATCTTTCAGGAACGCATCAATGGACCCGTGCTCTGTCTCCACAGCTTTGCGCGAGGCGTGTAGATAGCGCGCATCAACCCCCATCAAGACCCGGATTGTTGCGTCATCAATATCGCCGTATTTTGCGCGCACCGCGCGGGCCCCGGCGGCCACCCGTGCGTCCAGATCCCCGGCCGTATTGGTCAGCAAATAATCCTCCATCGCATCATCAGGATGGACGCCCAGAATGTGATGCAGCATGTCGACGGCCATTCCGGTGCGATCCTTTCCGGCAAGGCAATGGATCACGCTGGCGCCGCTGCCCTCAGCCAAAGCTCTGAAATAGCGCCGAAATATCCAGATCAAATTGTCGCGCGCCGGTAATTGAGAATAAAGCCGCTCCATCGCTGCATGGGCAGCCGCGGTATCAATGGCGTCCCTGGCCGCCTCCACATGCGGGGCAAGGCCGGCTGTTTCACCATCGAAAAAATGGACTTCGGCTGAAAAACCCTCGCTGCGGCGGCACGGATTGGCGCGGCGTTCGCTATTCCCGCGCAGATCAATGACATGGCGCACATCCAGCGCACCGATCACAGCCAGATCGGCATCGCTCGCTCGGCCGTGTTCGCCGGACCGGAACAGAATGCCGGTTTTCACTTGCCCGCCGCCAGTAACCCGGTAGCCGCCATAATCGCGGAAATTATGCACCCCGCTAAGCGGTAATACGCGTTGAAAATCCATTCCCTAACAGTGCCAGTTTGCGTGCACAATCACAAGCCCACGCCACATCTGCGGCCTGCCCGCGCGCCCGGGTCACAGGTGCTTTGGGGACAGCCGCTGCGCTGCAATACCGCCGCCAATCGGCGCGTCTCACATTCGTTTAGACTTTACCAAACGGCCGGTTCAGCCGGACTATCTTCCAGTTCAGCACCGCCGCGAAGCTCACCCATGCGAGATAGGGGGTTATCATCCACATTGCAGGCGCTGACCACTGGCCGAGCAGCAAGAAAAGCGCGAGCACCGAACCCCATAGAAAAGGCACCTCGATCAATGCCCAGTCGGGCCGCTGCAACTTGAAAAATAACGGCGACCAGAGGAAATGAAATACAAAATTTGCGCTGTAGAGTGCCAGCAACAGCACACGGTCCGCATCTGTCGCCGTGCCGCGCCAGGCAAGCACGAAAGCCCACGCAGCCAGGCCCAGAATGATTGTCCAGGCAGGCCCGAACAACCAGTTCGGCGGTTGCCAGCTGGGCTTCTTCAGATCATGATACCAGTCATCTATGGTTGTCAGCAATCCGCCGCCGCCCGCCAGGATAAGCGCCCACCCGATTGCGAAGATAATCTCAAACTGCATGAACAGGCACTAGGCGATTGCGGCGGCCACGTCACCCTCCGCAATTGCGCGACTGCCGCTGGCCGCAAATGGGGCACGCGGAAGAGCCCCCCGGCCTGCTGGAATTTTGCTCGTCCCTCCCCATATTCACACAATGCAACACACAGTCACCGTTTGGTATGATGGCGCATGCCCCCTATGCCTGAAAGAGATCGCTTTCATGCGCCGAATTGACAGGCATAATGCTATAGAATTCGTTGATATATCTGAAAATTCCGTAGAAAATTGTCCGATCGACCGCGCGCAGCTGCTGGCCCGCTTCCATGCCAAGGAAAATGGCGAAATCCTGTCCGGCGCGGCGGCATTTGCGGCCATGTGGCGCGCGGTTCCCATGCTTCGCCCGCTGGGAAAACTGGCGCAGATACCCGCTGTTCTCTGGCTGTTGGAGCGCGCCTACCGTATATTCTTGCGATATCGCCCTCACCTGCAAAGGCTGATCGCCCGATAGGATCAGGCGCGGTTGATGGTGGTAGCGGAGGAGGGACTCGAACCCCCGACACGCGGATTATGATTCCGCTGCTCTAACCAGCTGAGCTACTCCGCCCCGATCGGGCCATGCCGGGCAAATATCCGGTGCAGGCGGCGCGTTTAGGGCTGGCTGGCGCGCCCGTCAACACTTTAGCAGCGCAACAGCTGATCAGCCATGCTTACCGCGAAACGGGTATATGCGCACCAGTTCCCACGGGCCGCCGCGATAGATATACAGCGACAGCCCGGCAAAGCGGAACGCGCGCGGCTCGATCGATAATGACAGCTGTGTCTGCAGAGCTTTCGCCTCCTCGATACTGACCTTGTTCTGCACGGTCACATGAAGCTGCGGGGCATGTTCGTCTTGCGGGGTCAAGAGGCCGAAAAACCGGTCAGCCAGATCGCGCCACACATCCAGCATGGCTGGGCTGGCAATCCGCAATGCAGTTCCCTTCCCCAAAGGCATTACGCCCTCAAGACAGGCATTGACCGGCGCATATTCCGCTGTGAGCGAAGCCAGAGCCGTCTTTATCTCGCCCGCACAGGACGGCGGCAGCGAGTGAAACAACGTAACATGCGCATCGAGAAAATTACGCTCTGGCGGAAAATGCGCGGTGCGAAGCCGCGTTGCCCAGCGCCCCAGATCAGGCGGCAATTGCGCAGTGATAATAAATGGAGCGTCAGCATTCACGGTGTCAGAAATGATGCTGCCTCACATCTCGCCGCGTTCGCGCCGCAAAGCGAACCATTGTTCGACATTGGCGTTGTGTTCCGCCAGAGTGTCGCCGAATATGTGACCGCCCTTGCCATCTGCCACCATATACAGCGCGCTCGTTTCCTCCGGATCAAGTACAGCCGCAATGGCTGCGCGCCCTGGATTGGTAATCGGCCCTTTCGGCAACCCGGTCATGGTATAGGTATTGTAATCATTCACAGCGGCAATTTCAGATTGCCGGATGCGGCGCCCCAGCGGTTTTCCCTTGGTAATCGGATAGATTATTGTCGGGTCGGCTTGCAGCAACATGCCGGCCTTCACCCGGTTTGAATAGAGGCCCGCTACTTTGCGCCGTTCCGATGCGATCCCTGTTTCTTTTTCCACGATGGAGGCCAGCACAACCGCTTCCTCCACCGATTTGACAGCAATATCTGCCGTGCGCTTGGGCCACGCTTCAGCCAGATAGGTGCGCATCGCAACTTGCATCCGCGCGAGGACCTTCATCCTGTCTTCGCCGCGCTCAAAATCGTAGGTGTCGGGCAGGACAGACCCCTCAACCGGGATCGGGATCTCCCCGTCCAGCAGCGGTTCGGCCATCAGCCGCTCATACACCATGATGGAGGGCATGCCCTCCGGGATGGTGATGAACTGCCTAACGACATTGCCCGATTGCATAATACCCAGGATTTGCGATGGAGACACCCCGACGGGCAGATTGAATTCGCCCGCCTGCACCGGATCGGAGGCGCCAAATATCTTGGCTGCCAGCAAGAACCGGTCCGCATCGCCTATGACGCCGCGTTCCTCCAGGCGATTGGCGACCGCGGTCAGAGTATCGCCCTGGCTGACCATAAATACCGTGTCTTGCGCCACATTGGCGGCCCGCCACCAGCTTGAGAAAAACAGCGTGATGGCGAGAAGACCTATCAGCGCCGCCCCGCCCAGAATAATACCCACCCGCTTCATCGGATCAATCGACCTTTTTCATCACCAGGCTGGCATTCGTGCCGCCAAAACCGAAACTGTTATTGAGCACCGCATTCACGGCACGCTTTTTTGCGATATGCGGCACCAGGTCAACGCCTTCAGTCCCCTCGTCAGGATTGTCGAGATTGAGCGTCGGCGGCACAATCTGATCGCGGATGGCCAGAATACAGAAAATTGCCTCAACCGCACCCGCACCGCCCAGCAAGTGACCAATGGCGGATTTTGTCGAGCTCATCGATGCCCCGCCCAGATCGTGCCCCAGCACGCGTTTCACTGCGGCCAGCTCGATCGTGTCGGCCATCGTCGATGTTCCGTGCGCGTTGACATAATCAATATCGCCCGCTGACAGCCCGGCTTTGCGCAGCGCCATAGTCATGGCAAGTTCTGCGCCTTTGCCCTCGGGATGGGGCGCAGTGACGTGATAGGCATCGCCAGATAGGCCGTATCCCACGACTTCGGCATAGATTTTCGCGCCGCGCGCCCGGGCATGGTCATATTCTTCCAGCACCAGCACCCCGGCCCCCTCGCCCATCACGAAGCCATCGCGGTCCCGGTCATAGGGGCGGCTTGCCTCCGCCGGGCGGTCATTCATGCTGGTATTGAGCGCGCGTGCCTGCGCAAATCCGGCCACGCCGAGCGGGTTGACAGTGCTTTCCGCACCGCCCGCGAGCATGATGTCGGCATCATCGTCGCGGATCATCCGTGCAGCATCGCCGATTGAGTGCGCGCCAGTGGAGCAGGCCGTCACGACCGCATGGTTTGGCCCCATCAACCCGTATTTGATCGAAACCTGGCCTGAGATGAGATTGATCAGGCGTCCGTGGACGAAATGCGGGCTGACGCGGCCCGGACCGCGTTCCTTCAGCACGATGGATTCGCGCTCAATCCCCGGAAGTCCCCCAATACCGGAGCCGATCGAACAGCCGGTTCGCATTTTCAGCGCATCGTCCATATCCTCCAGTCCGGCGTCTTCCAACGCCTGGCCGGCGGCATCAATACCGTAAATGATGAACGGGTCCACCTGGCGCTGGACCTTGTGATCGACACGCTTGTCCGGGTCAAAGCCGTATGCGTGGTCTTTGGGTTTGACCTCACACGCGATGGTGCATTTCTGCCCCTCTGTGTCAAAATGGGTAATCGGCCCGGCACCGCTTTTGCTGGCCAGAAGGTTGGCCCAGCTTGTTTCGACATCTCCGCCCAACGGCGTGACAAGACCCAGACCAGTTACGACGACACGGCGCATTATCTTCTCCAATATAGCGAGCAAGGCCGCAGATCTGCGGCCTGACCATTATGCTCGGCCAAAACAGAACAGGCCCGGCCTTTGGGCCGAGCCTGTCAGTTTCCCCCCTGCGGCCTGTCACAAGCATCCCGGCATGTCGATGCCGAGCACTGGCTGTCGGGTAAGCGCGGCGGGAATAGGCGATTAGCCTTTATTATGCTCTTCGATGAATTTCGTGGCATCACCGACAGTGGTGATTTTCTCCGCCGCATCATCCGGAATCTCGACGCCGAATTCTTCTTCAAAAGCCATCACCAGCTCGACGATATCGAGGCTGTCAGCGCCCAGATCGTCAATGAAGCTGGCTTCCTGATTCACTTTATCGGCTTCTACGCCAAGGTGCTCAACAACAATTTTGGAAACGCGGTCAGCAGTATCGGACATATTTTCCCTCTCAGAGATTAGGGGTTAAAAACTATTCTTTCGCCCTAATGAACGGCGGGCGCTGTGGCAAGGGGGATGCTGTGATATGGCCCCCGTACTTGCCCCCCATACTTGGCGCCTGTACTTGGCGCCCATACTTGGCCCCGCCGCAATGGACCACACGCAGATTGTGCATAATGTAAAAGGTAGGCGGATATTCGCGCAGCGCAAGCCATAAACACGTGCCGCTGGCCCGATTTAACAGCGGCCTTAAATCAAATTTAACCATGCGTGCCTAGCCGCTGCAGGATGAAACATATTGCATCTCCTGCCCTACGGGCGCGGCCAAGGGCGGAAATGGTGGCCGGCTTGCAGGAGGGCGTGGCGCGTGCGGCTATGACTGGCGCGGGTCGGCCAAACCGGTACTGGCCAAACCGGTACTGGCCAAACCGGTACTGGCCAAATCGGTACTGGCCAAATCGGTACTGGCCAAACCGGTACTGGAACGGATGGAACTGGGCGACCGTGCTGGCGGCCGCGTGGCTTGTCAGCCTCTGGATAGCAGTTTCACCCATTCGCCTTGCAGATGGAACGCTGTTTCAACTGTTCCAGGTCGGTATCCTGTCTGTCTGTGCTGCATGGCTGGCATATTTGCTGCGCCATCTTGAACGGCTTAGCGCGGTTCTGGCAGGTGCGGGCGTCATGCTGGCGGCTTGGCCGGTGCTGCGCCTTCTCAACCATATCAGCATGGCCAACAGCATGCCTTTTGCTGACCCCTGGATATCCGCATTGGACCACGCCATCGGGTTTGACTGGCTGGCATATTCTTTGTGGGTCGATCAGAATTACTGGCTACGCTATGCGATGGACCAGGCCTATACCCGGCTTGACCATTATGCCGCATTGCTGTTCCTGCTACTTGCCCTGCGCAGCAATGCGCGCGAAAGATGCGGAGAATTTATCCGGCTGTTTTTGTGGACTGCACTGTTCTGCATGGGTGTGGGCGCGTTATTTCCGGCAGAGGCTGCGATGCTCTATTATGCGCCTGACGAATCGTTGTTCCTGTGGGCAACGCATGATACCGGATCCTATCATATGCAATCGCTCACCGCGCTGCGCACGGACCCTGGCCATGTGCTGCATTTGCAGCAATTGCCGGGCCTCGTGACGTTTCCATCATTCCATACCGCGATGGGGGTTATCGCCATCTATTGTTCTCGCGGGACGTGGTGGCTGTTTGGCCCGATGCTGGCCATCAACCTGCTCATGATTGCATCCACCCCAGTGTTTGGCAGCCATTATGCGGCAGACATTATCGCCGGTACGATCGTGGCCCTTGGCATGATTGCCATACACCGGACATTCTTCAGCAATGCGCCTGTTCCAACCGATGGAATGGCGGTTACGAAGCCGATACCGGCACCCTTGGCGGTGTAGGGCCTGACCGGCAGTACCGGGGAGATCCGGCGCGTATATGAGCTATCCGGCGGGTTTGGGCGGCTCCACCACCCGGACATGGACATCGCGCAATTGCTGGCTGGACACACCGCCCGGCGCGCCCATCATCAAATCCTGCGCTTTCTGGTTAAGCGGGAAAGCAATGACTTCACGGATGTTCGGTTCATCCGCCAGCAGCATCACGATCCGGTCGATCCCCGGCGCAGAACCGCCATGCGGCGGCGCGCCCAGCTTGAACGCTTCGATCATCCCGCCAAATTCCTTGTCAACGGTGGCATTATCATACCCGGCGACTTCAAACGCCTTATACATGATCTCCGGCTTGTGATTCCGGATCGCGCCGCTCGACAGCTCATAGCCGTTACAGACAATGTCATATTGCCACGCCAGAATATCGAGCGGGTCCTGCGTCTCGAGCGCCTCCATCTCGCCCTGCGGCATGGAGAACGGGTTGTGGCTGAAATCGACTTTCTTGGTTTCCTCGTCATATTCGAACATCGGGAAATCGACGATCCAGCAGAATTTGAAGCAGCCCTGCTCGATCAGGCCAAGCTCTTCTGCACACCGGGTGCGCGCCGCGCCTGCCAATTTGGCGGCTTCTTTCTCCTTACCGGCGGCGAAAAACAATCCGTCATCATCGCCAAGGCCCAGCTCCTCATAAAGCTGCGCCATTCTCTCCGCGCCGTGGTTTTTCGCAATTGGTCCGCCAAATTCGCCGCCTTTGCGCGTGACATAGCCCAGCCCTGCAAACCCTTCGCCGCGCGCCCAGTTGTTCATATCGTCAAAGAATTTGCGGCTTTTCTCGTGGGTGTTGGGTGCCGGAATGACCCGGACCACCCCGCCCCCGCTGACAATCTTCTCAAACAAGCCGAAACCCGATGTGGTAAAATGGCTGGTAACATCCGAGATCAGCAGCGGATTGCGCAAATCGGGCTTGTCGCTGCCATATTTCAGCATCGCGTCCTTATACGCAATACGCGGAAATTCGCCTGCCGGCGTTACGGTCTTGCCGCCCGAAAATTCCTCAAACACGCCGGCAAGTACCGGCTCCAGCGCCTGAAACACATCTTCCTGCGTGACAAAACTCATTTCCAGATCGAGCTGATAGAATTCCGGGCTACGGTCAGACCGCAGATCTTCATCACGGAAACAGGGCGCGATCTGGAAATAGCGGTCAAACCCGGCCACCATCAACAATTGCTTGAACATCTGCGGGGCTTGCGGCAGCGCATAGAAGCTGCCGGGATGCAACCGGCTCGGTACCAGATAATCGCGCGCGCCTTCCGGGCTGGAAGCGCCCAGGATGGGCGTCTGGAACTCGGTAAAACCTTGGGCCGTCATGCGGGAACGAAGCGATGTGATCACTTGGCTGCGCAGCATAATATTTTTATGGACCCGGTCCCGCCGCAAATCGACGAAGCGGTATTTCAAGCGGATTTCTTCGGGATATTCCTGCTCCCCCGCGACCGGGAGCGGCAATTCGTCGGCCCTTGACTGAATGGTGATCGACCGCGCAAACACTTCAATATCGCCGGTTGGCAGGTTGGCGTTAGTGGTCCCTTCGGCGCGGGCTTTCACTTCGCCATCGATGGTTACAACGCTTTCAACACGCAGACCGTCCAGAACCGGCAAGGCAGGCGAATCCTCATCCGCGACAATCTGGGTCAGGCCGTAATGATCGCGCAAATCGGCAAACAGGACCCCGCCATGATCGCGCTTACGGTGAACCCAGCCGGATAGCCGAACGGTTTCGCCAACATTCGCCCGGGTCAGGGCGGCGCAAGTGTGGGTACGATAGGCGTGCATCTAATATCTTTCCAATTTGGCGGCTATGGCGCTATGCGCACCAACTACTCCTGCGCTCTGGTCTATGGGCGCGCTAACAGGGGAACCGCTTGGGTTTGTCAAGATGACAGAGCGCCAATGCGGGTCCCGAGCGGCGGTACTCCGCCCGACTATAGAATGGTCCGCATGAAAATACATGATCTGATTACCACCACCGGCGCACTCGATGATCTGGTCGCCCGCCTCGCACAATCGGAGTTCGTCTGCATCGATACCGAGTTCATGCGCGAGAACACCTATTGGCCGGAATTGTGCCTGATCCAAATTGGCAATGAACAGGAGGCGGCTGCGATTGATCCGATGGCGAGCGGGATCGACCTGACCAGTCTGCTCGATCTGATGTGCGACAACGAGGATATCCTCAAAATATTTCACGCCGGCGGGCAGGATGTGGAGATTATCTACAATCTCACCGGCAAGACCCCGCAACCGATTTTTGACACCCAGATTGCGATGATGGCAATCAGCCAGAGCGAGCAGATCGGTTACGCCAACCTCTGCGAAAGCTGGCTCGGCATTACGGTCGACAAGGGGGCACGCTTCACCGATTGGGCCCGTCGCCCGCTGACCGAGCGGCAGATCGAATATGCCATTGGCGATGTCACCCATCTGGCGCAAATTTTCCCGATGATGCTGAAAAAGCTGATCAAGACGGGGCGCGGGGCATGGCTCAATGCCGAGATGGAGAAGCTCGCCGATCCGGAGAATTACCGCAACACGCCGGAACATGCGTGGCGGCGTATCCGCTCTGTCGGGCGCAATCCGCACGTTCTCGGCCGCCTGAAAGCACTGGCTGCCTGGCGCGAAAGCGAGGCGCAGCATAAAGATATTCCGCGCGGCCGCATCATGCGCGATGAAACTCTGTCCGATGTGGCCAGCCATCCGCCCAAGAGCCAGGCTGACCTTGCCAAAGTGCGCGGACTGTCCAACGCCTGGCGAGAGAATGATATCGGCAAGCGGATGATGGGCGTTATCGAAAATGCCAAACCGCTTCCTCCCGGTGAAATGCCCGACAAGAAAAAGCGCGGCGCGCCGCTCGGCAAGGAAGGCGCATTGGTGGCCGATCTGCTCAAGCTGCTGCTGAAAATCCGCGCGCGTGAGATTGATGTGGCGAGCCGCCTGCTGACCAGGTCGGACGAGCTGGAGGCTTTGGCCGCTGGCATGCGCGATGTCCCGATCCTGAAAGGCTGGCGCTATGACGTGTTTGGCAAGGATGCGCTGGCCTTGGTCGAAGGGAAGACCGGCTTTACGGTCAAGAACGGCAAGCTGATCATGAGCAGCGCCGATGCCATGCGGGCGGATATGCGGGCCGATATGCGGGCCGATATGCTCAACGTGGAGAGCAGCGATGCGGAAGGGGCAAAAGCCAATAGCGGCGCAGATAATGATGAGGTGGGCGAAGCAGCCGAGTGAGTACCTACCTCCCCACTATCAAACAGCTGCAATATCTGGTTGCGCTGCATGAACATGGCCATTTCGGCCGTGCGGCGGAGGCCAGCTTTGTCTCGCAATCCACTCTGTCCGCCGGCATTCGCGAGCTTGAAACGCTGCTGGGTATCACTCTGGTCGAACGCAGCCGCCGCGTCGTGCGCTTCACCCCGCTGGGCAATTCGGTCGTCGCCAAAGCGCACCGGCTGCTGCGCGAGGCGGAAGAATTAAGCGAACTGGTTCAGGCAGCGGGCAAACCGTTATCGGGCGAACTGCGTATGAGCGTGATCCCCACTATTGCACCGTTTCTGCTGCCGCGCATTCTGCCCAGATTGCGGCAAGAGCGCCCTGCCCTTAAATTGTTTCTGCGCGAGGAAACCAGCGCCGACGCGATCGAATCACTGCATCACGGGCGCGCGGATTGCGTGCTGCTGGCGCTGCCTTTCACAACCGGCGACGTCGATTATGAACATATCGCAGACGACAGATTATTCGTTGCGTTCCCGCAGGGTGAACCGCGCGATCCGCCACAGATCATCACCCCCGCAATGCTGGATGAAGGGCAGCTGCTCCTGCTGGAGGATGGGCACTGTTTGAAAGAACACGCATTGGCCGCTTGCAACCGGCCGGAACTGGGCACTGGCGCCACGATGATCGGCACCAGCCTGCACACTCTGGTGCAGATGGTGGATAACAGGCTGGGCGTGACCATATTGCCTGAAATGGCCATCGATGCCGGTATCCTGACCGGAACGGACATTGTCGCGCGCCCTTTGAAAGCTGCGAATGCCAACCGCGATATTGCGCTGGTCTGGCGCAGGAATTCGCCCCGCGCGGATGATTTCCGGCTGCTGGCAGAGGAATTTCGGATCGGCTGAGGCGTATCCGCTGCCAGATATTAGCGGCGTCGCCATTCATAATTTATTGGTAAATATATGATTGATTACCATCACCAAGGCAAACATTGCTGACAGCTAGGAGGCTGCAATGCGTTCATACAACCGATTTATCGTCGATCAGGAAATCGAATGCGTTTTAAATGGCGCGCGTGATTATGTCATGCTGTACAACCTTTCCAGCGGCGGCTGCATGATTGAAATTTCCAACCCTGATGCAGCCAAAGGCGATGCGATTGACGTTGTGCTGAAAGATATGGGCGCGGTTCCGGGAAAAATAGTCTGGAAAGTCGGACGCAATGCCGGTGTGAAATTTGAAACCATTCTGCACCAGCGTGTGGTTGAATATTTCGGTTTTTCGGGCGGGCAGGAAGATTTCGATCAACACGATCCGCGTGACCGCTTCGGAATACCGCTGATTGCGGATGATCCCTATATCGAGCTACTGTCTCATATCGGTGTAGGCTAGGAACGCATCCGCTGGGCACGCACCAGCCGCGCCCGCAAATAAATATGCGTCAGTCCATATGCTTTAGGCCTACGCGGAGGTAATCCCAACCGGTTATCACGGTCAATATGGCAGCGCCCCACAGGCTTGCCAGACCAACCAGATGGATCCACTGATCGGACAGCGGCCGGACGGCATTCTCCAACAGAACCGGCGGCGGCCCATGCACCGCGCCGCCGCCGATCAATGCGCCCAGCGCCACCAATTGCAATGTCGTTTTCCATTTGGCCAATTGGGTCACGGGCACAGACACCTGCGCTCCGGCGAGAAATTCCCTGAGGCCAGACACGGCAATTTCGCGGATCAGGATGATGAGCCCGGCAATCACGTGCAAATCGCCAACATAGGGTCCGCGCAAATACCCTTGCGCGGTCAGCACCAGGATAACCGAAGCGACCATGATCTTGTCCGCAATCGGATCAAGAAAGATGCCCAGTTTCGACACCGCCCCGCTCGACCGGGCGAGATAGCCATCGAAATAATCGGTAATGGCCATTAACCCGTATAATACCAATGCCATCCAGTAACCAAGCGACCAGTTTGGCCACCACAGCAACGCTGCCAGCAGAGGTACCGCAACGATCCGCGACAGGGTGAGTATGTTGGGAAGCGTCATCATTACCGCAGCGCCTTAGCCGAACCGCCCGCCGTGCAAAAGCGTTTGTGAGCCCACTCTCCCCTCTTTACCGGTTTTCTGCTTGTCCAATACGGCCAAACCTCTACACGCGCACAGATCGCAAGGGGAAACTGCGCATTATGACCACAACGACGCTTCTGTTGCGCCGCAGGCGTTTCCTGCCGCTGTTCATAACCCAGCTGTTTAATGCCTTTAATGACAATCTGTACAAAACCGCGATGGTGCTGTTCGTGGTCTATAGCATTTACGATTCAGAAGAGGCGGAAGGCCTGTTCAGCGCGGTTGCCTCCGGCCTGTTTATCCTGCCTTTCTTCATCCTGTCCGCTCTGGCGGGCCAGCTGGCTGATATGCACGACAAGGCGGCCATCGTCCGTAAGGTGAAAGCGTGCGAGATTGTTCTGATGATCATCGGCAGCGCGGGCCTGCTATTGGCCTGGCAAGGCTATATGATGCCGGTGACCATTCCGCTCGGCTTTACCGCCATCGATACCACCGTGCCCATCCTATTGCTGCTGTTTGCGCTGTTTCTGACCGGGGTTCAGTCGACATTTCTGGGGCCGATCAAATATGCCATCTTGCCGCAGCATCTGCGTAAAGAGGAAGTTCTGGCGGGCACCGGACTGGTCGAGGCCGGTACCTATGTCGCGATTTTGACAGGTACGATTCTGGCCGGCTGGATCGATGTGGAATGGGCAGCGGGCGGCATCATTGTCACGGCGATTATTGGCTATATGGTCAGCCGCCAGATACCTGACGCCCCGCGGCAGGGGGCGCTTGAGAAAATCGACTGGAATATCTTCCGCGCCTCGGTGAATTTGATTCGTGAAACCACCGGCAATCGCGAAATATTCTATGCCATTCTGGCCATCAGTTTTTTCTGGACGATTGGCGCGGTGCTGTTCATCCAGTTCCCCCCGCTGGCTAAAAATACGATCATGGCCAGCAAGGAAGTCGCGAGCCTGTTTCTGGTCGTGTTCTCGGTCGGCGTGGCGGCAGGGTCTGTCGCGGTCAACACCATGCTGAAAGGCACAGTCTCAGCGCGTTATTCGCCAATGTCGGTGATCGTGATGGGTCTGTTCGTGGTGGCGTTCTATCTTGTCACGAAAATGTGGGAGGCAGATCAACCGGCGCAATTGCTGTCGGTGGGCGAGTTTCTGGCATGGCCGATGGCCACCGTATTGCTGCTGACTTTGCTGGGGATTGCGGTTGCCGGGGGCATGTTTGTGGTTCCGCTTTACGCATTTCTGACCACCAGGGCGCGGCCCGAACAGGCCGCCCGCACCATTGCGGCAAATAATATCATCAATTCCGGGGCAATGGTGGCCGGGGCATTGATATCGATGGCGCTGACCGCAGCGGGTGTTGCAATCACCGAACAGATCCTGCTCAGCGCCGTGATGTGCCTGGTATCGTCGTGGCTCGGCTACCGCCTGTTCCGCGCCGAGACGGCAGCCGCACAGATCACATGATAAAGACAGTTACAGCGACGAAACAGGCGACATAGGCCAAGGCAAAGCCGCGAATATCTTCGCGTGTGACCCGCAGCTTTGGCCGTGCCTGAACAGGTATCGCTTCCTCGCGGATATGCGGGGGAAGCGATGCCAGAAATGGGTGGCCTGCGGTTTCATCGGTCAGAACTAGGGATCGTCTCATGCGCCCGCCGTTAACGCATCGCTAACTATAGCGCGCGCACCCCATCGCGCCTGTCACAGCATGGGACGTTAACGGTGTTTGTTACCGCACTGCATCGGCTTGGTCAGCTGTCCGTGCTGCGTGCCCGCATTGGCGCGTTTGCCTCTTTCGCCATGTCCAGAATAATGTCCCATTCCGCCGGTAGCACCTCGCTCACCGAGAGGCGCATCAGCCTGACCAGCTCCATCCTCGCCAAACGCGGATCGGCCTTGATCTCTTTCAGGCTCACCGGGCGGGCCAGTTTACGCACGGGCTTGATTTTCACACAAGCCCATTTGCCGTCCGGGTCAGTCGGATCCTTGATGCCCGTCACGCTCACCTGGGCGATACCGACAATCTCCAATCCGGTATTCGAATGATAGAAGAACAGCTGATCGCCTCGTGCCATAGCGATCATATTGTTCTTGGCACGGTGATTGCGCACACCATCCCAAGTGCCTTCGCCCTCTGCAACCAGATCATCCCAGCTATAGACATCGGGTTCCGATTTCATCAGCCACCGCCGCGCCATCATATCTCCTTTACTGTTGCGCCGGTTGCCGGCCAGCGTTCACTCACGGGCAATTCCCCTCCTCGGGCTGGCCTGAATTAACGCCTTATTTAAGGGGTGTCGTGTACCGCTATCTCGGATTGCGTGGAAATCCATTGATACACACTATCCGCAATGGGGGCAGCGGTGCACAAAACAGACAAACGGGCAGACACCAGAACCAAGGCCAGCCGGGACATTATCGCCATCGGTATCGCCGTCGCGGCGATTGTCATGTTTGTCGGCACCGGCGGCACTGTATTGCCGCAGATACTGCGCAGCTGGTCAACCGGTTCTGCCGGGCCTGACGCCGTTCTGGTGAATGCTTTGTTGCTGAATATTGCGCTAATCATTTTTGGCTTGCGCCGGTACCGCGAACTGATTGCTGAAATTGAGGAACGGTGCAAAGCGGAATCCCGCGCACAGATGCTGGCGGAAACCGACCCGCTGACCGGATGCCTTAACCGCCGTAGCGTGACCCCCGAAACAGATACACTGATCAAAACCGCCGCCAAATCTGACCGCGCTGTCGCTTTCCTGATGATTGATCTCGACAATTTCAAGCAGGTCAATGACCTTAATGGACATAAGGTCGGCGACCGGCTGTTGAAAGAAACCGCTGACACATTGCGGAAAACCATGCCCGCCGACGGCAAAATTGCCCGCCTAGGCGGAGATGAGTTTGCCTGCATAATGACTTTTGCGAAAAACGCGCCCGACACCATAGACCAAATCGCCAGCGCGCTCATTACCGCAGTCGGCAAACCGATGACGATTGATGGCTATCCTGTGGAAATCACTATATCAGTCGGCATTGCGACCAATATGCATCAGCCGTCCGAGGATGCGGTATTGCTTGATGGAGAGGCGATGATGCACCGCGCAGATATTGCCATGTATCACGCGAAAAAGCAGGGCAAGGACCGCTATTTCTGGTTCGATCCGTCGATGGAAAAAGAATTGCGGTTTCGCAACGAACTGGAATCCGGGATAAAGCGCGGCATTCTTGAGGGCGAATATGAACCCTATTATGAACAGCAAATCGATCTGGCTACCAACGAGATTGTCGGGTTTGAAATGCTGGCCCGGTGGAATTCGCCAGAATTGGGCCTGGTCAATCCGGCCGTGTTCATCCCTGTCGCTGAAGAACTGGGCGTCATCGCCGCCCTGTCGGAGCAATTGATCGAACAATCGCTGAAAGACGCCAAGGATTGGCACCCCAGCCTGACTTTATCCGTCAACATATCGCCAATCCAGTTGCGTGACCCGTGGTTCTCGCAAAAACTGCTCAAACTGCTGGTCAAACATAATTTTCCTCCGCAACGGCTGGAAATCGAGATTACCGAAAGCTGCCTGCATGAAAATATCGGGGTGGTGAAATCCATGATCACCAGCCTCAAGACCCAGGGCATAAAAATCAGCCTGGATGATTTTGGCACCGGCTATTCCAGCCTGTCACAGCTGCGCAGCCTGCCATTTGATCGGCTTAAAATCGATCGCAGCTTTGTCGGCGAATTGAAGGAAGAGGATGCGAGCGAGAAAATCGTCAATGCGATCATTTCGCTGGGCGACGGTTTGGACATGCCGGTCACTGCGGAGGGTATTGAAGATCAGCGCGTCGTGGACGTGCTGAAAGACAAGGGGGCGATAAAGGGGCAAGGCTATCTGTATGGCCGACCTGAAACCGCTGCGAAAGTTCGTGAGCGGCTGGCCGCCCAAGGGCTGCTGGCAAACGCGCCCGCCCGCGCCACACCTGCCGGTGCTTCGAACGGCACAGCGGGCCGCACGCACCAATTGGGCTTGCGCAAACGCGCGTGACCCCCTGCACCCGGGCATCTCCATAACCCGGCCCCAAAACCCGGCCCGTTACGTTGGCCATAATACTGGACGCAGCGACCTGCGGCGCATAGATGCGCAGGATCATGCGCGTCGCTTTCATCAAAATGCACGGTTTGGGCAATGATTTCGTTGTGCTGGACGGGCGCAGGCATAATGTGCCTGATCTGACGCTGGGCGCCGCGGCTGCGCTGGCTAACCGGCATACCGGAATTGGCTGCGATCAGGTGATACTGCTCGAACCGTCAGATACCGCGGACTTCACCATGCGGATTTTCAACAGCGATGGCGGCGAGGTGGAGGCGTGCGGTAATGCGTCGCGCGCGGTTGCCCTGCTGCATGGCCGTGATGCGCAGGTCGAAACGGCGGGCGGTATTATCGCATTGTCCCCAACTCGCAACGGCGCCCGGGTTGATATGGGGAAGCCGCGCTTCGCCTGGGATGCAATTCCGCTCGATTATCCGATGGATTGCGCGGCGATGCCGGTTTCATGGGAAATGCTGAAAGCGCCATTTGCGGTGAATGTAGGCAACCCGCATGTCGTCTTTTTCGTAGCTGATAGCGAGGCGGTGCCGCTCGACAGGCTGGGCCCGCTGATAGAGCATGACGCGCTGTTCCCCGCCCGGATCAACGTAAATGTGGCGGATATACGCGGCGGTATCATCAATCTGCGCGTGTGGGAACGCGGTGTAGGCCTGACCAAAGCATGCGGCACCGGTGCCTGCGCCGCAGCGGTTGCGGCGATTGACAAGGGGCTGGTCACTTCCCCGGCCCATATTCGCTTACCTGGTGGAGATTTGCAGGTTGCGTGGCAGAGGGGCGGTTCAATAATGATGGAGGGCCCGGCCGCAGAATCATTTCGCGGGACGTTTGAATGGAGCGATTTCGCATGACTGCGCCGGTGTCTAAATCGGGGCGCTCTGACAAAGTGATCTCGCTCGGCTGCCGTCTTAACATATCGGAAAGCGAGCAGATTGAGGCCATGCTCGCCGCAGAGGATAATGTCGTTGTCATCAATAGCTGCGCGGTGACATTAGAAGCCGTCCGGCAAACCCGCCAGGCGATCCGCAAGACTCGCAAGTTACGGCCCGAGGCACGGCTGCTGGTGACCGGCTGCGCGGCTGATATTGAACGTGACCAATTGGGCGCCATGCCCGAAGTGGACGGCCTGATCGCCAATACGGCCAAGCTCGATCCGCGCGCCTGGAATGTTCCGCTCGATGTCCCGCCCCATGTGCCCGCCCGCACGCGCGCCTTTATCGCGGTGCAGAATGGATGCGACCATGCCTGTACCTTCTGCGTCATTCCGCAGGGGCGCGGCGCCAGCCGGTCGATGCCTATCGCGCGGGTCCTGAAACAGGTGGAAACCCATCTGGAGCAAGGCGCGCCAGAGATTGTCCTGACCGGTGTGGACGTAACATCTTGGGGCCATGATCTGCCTGACACCCCGCCGCTGGGATCGCTGGTCGCCGCGATACTGCGCGTATTCCCGGAATTGCAGCGCCTGCGCATGTCATCGCTTGACGGGATCGAGATTGATCCTCTGCTCGAAGAGCTGTTTATCAGCGAAGAGCGGCTGATGCCGCATCTCCACCTGTCGCTGCAACACGGCCATGATCTGGTCCTGAAACGGATGAAACGCCGCCATTTGCGCGGGGACGCGGTGCAACTGGTCACCCGGCTGAAAGCTGCGCGCCCGGAGATCGCCATCGGGGCTGATCTGATTGCGGGTTTCCCGACCGAGGATGACGCCATGCATGCCGCCAACCTTTCGGTGATAGAAGAACTGTCGATCGTGCATGGGCATATTTTTCCTTATTCACCGCGCCCGAACACGCCTGCTGCACGGATGCCGCAAGTGGACCGGCCCATCATCAAACGGCGCGCGGCGCAGCTGCGCCAAGCGGTGGCGGCCCAGCGCGATAGCTGGCTGGCCGCACATATTGGTAAGCCGCTATCGGTTCTCGCCGAACGGGACGGAACCGGCTATGCGCCCAATTTCGCGCGGGTTCAGCTGCCCGCCGAGCTGAGCGGCGGTACCATCGCCACAATTACACCGACCGGCTTGGATAAGGGTTTGTTGCAATGAAGGGTCACCGCGATGAGTGAGGCAGGCTGGAGCGAGCGCCTGTTTGGCGGGTTCCGCAAGACATCAGAGCGGCTTTCCGAAAATCTGGCCAGCGTCGTCGGCACTGCCAAGCTGGACGATACCACGCTCGACACGGTCGAGGATGCGCTGATCCTGTCCGATCTTGGCCCGTCCGCCGCAGCGCGTATCCGTGCCAAACTGTCGGAAAAAAAGTTCGGGTTGAACATCACCGAAACCGAATTGAAAGAGGCAGTTGCGGAAGAAATCGCCGAGATTTTGCGCCCCGTGGCACAGCCGCTGGAAGTGACTGCGTTTCCGCGCCCGCAAGTGGTGCTGGTGATCGGTGTCAATGGCAGCGGCAAAACCACCACTATCGCGAAACTCGCCCATCTGTTTCAGGAAGATGATTACGGCGTTATGCTCGCCGCTGGCGATACGTTCCGCGCCGCAGCCATCGGCCAATTGGCGACCTGGGCAGAGCGGATCGGCGTTTCGCTGATCCGCGGCCCCGAAGGCGGCGACCCGGCCAGTGTCGTATTTGACGGCGTGAAAGCCGCCACGCAGCAAGGCATCGATGCGCTGATTGTCGACACTGCCGGCCGGTTGCAGAACAAGCGCGAGCTGATGGATGAACTTGCCAAGATCCGCAAAGTTCTGGGCCGCCTCAACCCAGAGGCACCGCATGATGTCGTGCTGGTGCTCGATGCCACCAACGGCCAGAATGCCCTCGCCCAGATCGATACTTTCAAACAGGTCGCCGGCGTTACCGGCCTGATTATGACCAAGCTGGACGGGACCGCGCGCGGCGGCGTTCTGGTCGCGGCTGCCGAGCAATTCGGGCTGCCGATCCATGCCATTGGCGTGGGCGAGAAAATTGATGATTTGCGCCCCTTCGATCCCGATCTGGTCGCGCGCGTTATTGCAGGAGTGGCGTGATGGGCAACCCGGACACCCAGAGCCAATCCGCCACCCAGCACAGACCGCAAGGTTCCGGCTGGCTCACTGTGCTGGTCGATTACGGGCCGCTGATCGTGTTCCTCGGCGTGTATAAATATCACGCGCCTGAAGAAAGCGAAGCGATTGCAGAGATCGCAGCCGTGATCAAAGGCACGCTCGCCTTTATGGTCGCCGCCGTGATTGCTTTGGCCTTTTCCAAATGGAAACTGGGCAAAATCTCTCCCATGCTGTGGTTCTCCACCGCGCTGATTGTCGGATTTGGCGCATTGACGATTTTCTTTGGCGATCCGACTTTCGTCCAGCTCAAACCCACCATCATTTACGCTGCCTTTGGCATGATCTTGCTCGCCGGATATTTCTGGAAAGGCAAGGCGATGCTGAAAGTCTTGCTCGAAGCCGCCTTTGAAGGGTTGAGCGATCAGGGATGGCTCAAACTCTCGCGCAATTGGGGGTTTTTCTTCCTTGCTCTCGCCGTTCTTAACGAGGCTCTGCGCTATGTCTACAATGTCGAAAATGGCACCTTTGAAACATGGCTATGGGCCAAATTCTGGGTGTTTATGCCGCTGACATTCCTGTTCACATTCAGCCAGATCCCGATGTTACTGAAGCATGGTTTGGATGTGGGGCAGGAAGATGAAGTGATTGAAAACAAGCCGCCAACTGGCGAGTGACACGATAGCGTTTTCCTACACGCTGAATTGCTGCCACTGCCTGCCGTATCACACTTCAAATGGAACATACGGACGGGTGGACGGACAAGTAAAGCCGGGGGGCCTCTCCTCGAAGGTCAATATGGATGTCTTGCCTGTAAGCTGTTGATTGTACTATATTATCTATGATACAGGTCGCTTGACACAGTGTCAATTGTGTCAAGCAAGTGTCAAGCGCCAATCACGCACCGCGCGCAGATGAACGCCTAAATCCGAACCTGGCTGCCCAGTTCCACGACGCGGTTGGTCGGCAGTCTGAAGAACTCCATCGCGGTTGCGGAATTGCGCAGCATCCATGCGAAGATCTTCTCCCGCCAGATCGGCATTCCCGGCTTGTCCGATGGCAATAGGGTCTGCCGCGAGAGGAAGAAGCTGGTTTGCATCATGTCAAATTCGCCGCCGCAACGGTCCATTTTCTTGAGGCCTTCGGGCACATTGGTTTCTTCCATGAAGCCATAATGCAGAACGGCGCGGAAGAACCCGTCACCCAGATCGTGATATTCGCACCGCCCATCGGGATCGACATAGGGTATTTCGGCGATTTCTACCGTCAGGATCACGACCCGCTCGTGCAGGACCCTGTTATGCTTTATATTATGCAGCAACGCTGATGGCACTCCGCCCTTGGCAGAGGCCATAAAGATGGCCGTGCCGGGCACGCGGGTGGCGCTGTTCTTGGCCGATTTGGCGAAGATTTCCATTGGCAGAGCCACTTCGCCCATCCGTTCGCGCATCAGCTTGCGGCCGCGCGCCCACGTGGTCAGCAAGGTAAAGGCAATTGCGCCCACCAGCAGCGGGAACCAGCCGCCATCGGGCACTTTGGTCAGGTTCGCGGCGAAATAGGCGCCATCGACGATCAGGAACAGGATCACCACTGGCGCGGCATACCACCATTTCCATTTCCACACGCCGACCAGCAATACCGCCATCAGCAGCGTATCAATGGTAACCGCACCGGTCACAGCAATGCCATAGGCGGACGCGAGGTTGGAGCTGTTCTGGAAGGTAAATACCAGAACCAGAACCGCAATCATCAGCGCCCAATTGACAATCGGGATGTAAATCTGACCGCCCTCGGTCTCGCTCGTGTGACGGATCGACAGGCGCGGGATGAAACCCATCTGCATCGCTTGATGCGTGATCGAAAACGCGCCAGAAATAACCGCTTGGCTGGCGATGAATGTCGCGAACGTCGCGAGGATCACCAGCGGCAAACGCCACATTTCCGGCGCAAGGAAGAAGAACGGGTTCTGGATCGCTTCTGCCGCGCTGGCCGAATCGAGCCCGATAATCATCGCGCCCTGTCCAAAATAATTGAGCAGCAGACACGGCATCACAAAACCGAACCAGCTCAGCCGCATGGGTCCGCGCCCGAAATGGCCCATATCGGAATACAGTGCCTCCGACCCGGTCACAGCCAGAACCACCGAACCCAGTGCGAGAAACGCCAGAAAACCGTCTGTGATAAAGAATTTCACCGCATACCACGGATTGAGCGCATAGAGCACTTCGGGAGTCATGATGATTTGCGAAATGCCCAGAAACGCAATCACCGTGAAATAGATGATCATAACCGGCGCAAACAGAGCCCCCACTTTCGCCGTGCCGCGTTTCTGCAACAGGAACAGACAAATCAGCAGCACCACCGCAATCGGGATAACAAAGGGGGACAGGCTCTTCTCCACCACGGTAAGCCCCTCCACCGCCGACAATACCGAAATTGCGGGCGTGATCATGCTGTCACCATAGAACAGGGCGGTGGCAAACACACCCAGCAATACCGCCACCCAGCCATATTTCGACCCGCTGATCTTGCTGGAAATCAGCGCAACCAAAGCGAGGCTGCCGCCCTGCCCCTTATTGTCGGCGCGCATCAGAATGGTGACATACTGGATCGAGACGACCAGCGTCATCGACCAGAAAATCAGGCTGACCACACCCAGCACATGGTCAGTATCCAGCGGCAATTGGTGCGCGCCAACAAATGTCTCGCGGAACGCGTAAAGCGGGCTGGTGCCGATATCGCCGAAGACAATGCCAATCGCGCCAACGGCCAGCTTGGTGGTCGATGCGTGATGCCCGGCTTCAGAACCAGGCGGGGCAGAAACAACGTGCTTGGCGGTTTCGCTCATAGAACGGGTATCCCGGCGGCGTTACTCCGGTACCACAATCACCACCGGAAGGCAGCGCGCGTAGCAGCATCAAACCCGTGCCGCAACCACGGGTGCGCTATTGTCCCGCAGGCGCCGCGGGGTCTACCGGACTGATTTGGGCAAGCACCTCATCCAGCCGTGCCAGGCGGCCCGCCAACTGCTCGCGCCATTCCGCATCCGGCGGCGCTTTGGCCAATATATCCGCCCACACGCCGCGCGCATCGCCCGGACGGCCAGACCGGATCAAACCGACGCCGAGAAAATAAGACGCCGCAGGATTGCCCGGGGCGGCGCTATCCGCCTGGGCATAGGCATAGAGCGACGCCGGTGTCAGCGCGCCGTCAGCATGCTCGCTGATGGCATTGCCGAGCGCAACCCATGCCTCCGCATCCTGAGCGTTCTCTTCAAGCGCATTGTTGAGAAAATCAGCAGCATCCTTGAACTGTCCCTGACGCGCAAACCCGTCCGATATCGTGACATAACGGCTGGGCACAGTGGTCCGCCCGAAAAAGTCCCGCCGCGCATCAATCATTGCAAAATTGCTTTGCGATATCTCCGCTCTGGGGGGCGTTGGCGAACCAGCATAACCGGGCGCACCTTGCATTGCATATCCGGTCAGTCCGAATAACAGCGTCGCGCCAAAAAGCATCCAGCCCGCCCGTGGTAATCGGAGGATCAGGGCTGCCATCGCGAACACCGCAGCCGCCAGAACAAGGATCGGTGCAAAGCTCATGACGGCGCACTGACTGCGCGTTTGCCGACTCTGCTGCGGATGATGATAATTGCCCCAATCAACAGCAGCAGCGGAATGGCAAAAAGCGGCCATGTGGTATTGCTCGCCGTTGGCGCGTAACTGACATAATCGCCATACCGCTCCACCAGCCATGCACGGATCGCTTCGGGGTCCTCTCCCGCCTGTATACGGGCGCGCACCTGATGGCGCATATCGCCCGCCATTGGTGCATCGCTGTCGGCAATCGACTGGCTCTGGCATGTGAGGCAGCGCAATGTCGCCATCAACGCCTGTGCCCTCGCCTCATCAGCCGGATTGTCTAACTGGACATAGGCCAGCGGTGCTGGCGGGAGCGATTGCTGCGCCGCCGCCGGAGGCACCATCAGCAGCGCGCACAGCAGCGCGACATAAAGCCGCATCACGCGCCTGCTCCTGCTTCGGCAAGTTTTTCAAGCAACATGGGGACATGTTCTGCGCGGACATCGCCAATATGCTGGTGACGGATAATACCATTGCCATCGACAACAAATGTTTCCGGTACCCCGGACGAACCGATGCTCACCTGCACTGCCGAGATATCGTCCGCGCCAATCCGGGTATAGGGATTGCCGTTGCGGGCCAAAAACCGCGCGACATCGGCGGGCCGGTCGCGAATGGCGACGCCGACAATCTCGGCCCCTTGCTGTTTCAACATTTCCAGATGCGGCGCCTCTGCAATGCACGGCACGCACCAGCTGGCCCAGATATTCAGCAGTTTGGGCCTGCCATCCTGCAAATCCGCCAGCGACAATCCGGGCTGGCCATTATGGGCAGCGGGTAATTCAAAGGCGGGTACCGGCTTGCCGATCATCGTGCTTTGAACGAATGCATTCTTGGGCTGGCTCAACTGATATCCTGCCAAACCGCAGAATATCAGAAAAATGCCCAGCGGTACCCAGATTGACAGCTTGTTCACGCAGCCATCTCCGCACGGCGCAATTGGGCGCGCCTGGTGACATAGCGCCGTTTCAGATCAGTCCTCAGCCGTCCGGCCAGAGCGAGCAGACCGCCTAGCGCCACCAGCATCCCGCCATACCAGATCAGCGTAACAAACGGTTTCCACCACAGCCGCAATTGCCACCTGCCATCGCCTGCCTGATTGCCGATCACAGCGTAGAGCTGGCCGTTCCAGCGCGTTGCCAGAACGCTTTCGGTGGTTTCCTGCGGAGGGGCCCAGAAATTGCGTGATTGCGGCGCCAATTCGCGCGGAGTACCGCCGTCATAGCTGGCCGCGAGATCGCCCCGGATCGCGGTCCAATTGGGCCCGGCAACCGGCTTCACCGCGTCAAGCCTAACCGTCCACGGGCCGACCTGCGTGCTATCACCCACCGCCACAGCCGCCAATTTTTCTTCGGAAAAAGCCGATTCGCTTGCCATACCGAACAAAGCCACAGCGATGCCGAAATGCGCAATAACCATACCCCAGCTTGCCATCGGCACGCGGGTCAGCTTGCGCCCCCGCAGCGGCATGAAGCTGCCAACTGCCAAAGCCGCCGCCACCGCGAGGCCGAGGTCAGCCAGAATGCTGTATGATCCCAGCAAGACCACCAATATCAGCACTGCGGCCATAACCGCCGCAGATATCAATATTGGCGTCTTGACCCGCTCAAACGAATCTTGCCGCCAGCGCAGCAGCGGACCAACCGCCATCACCATCAGCATTGGGATTGTGAAGATCGCCCCAACCGGATTGAAATATGGCGGCCCAACCGAAACCCGCACATCAAATGCCTCGGTCAGCAAGGGGTAGAGTGTGCCCAGCAGCACGATGCCGAGGATTGCGCTGAGCATCACATTATTGAATACCAGCGCGCCCTCTCGGCTGGTGAAGGAAAACCTATCCCCTTCCGAAATGCTCGCGGCGCGCAGCCCGAACAGTAACAGCGCCCCGCCAATATACAGGATCAGCAACACCAGAATGAAAGAGCCGCGTTCCGGATCCACCGCAAAAGCATGCACGCTGGTCAAAATACCGGAACGGACCAAAAACGTCCCCAGCATCGACATTGAGAACGCGATCACGCCCAGCATGATCGTCCATGTCCGCAATGCGTCGCGCGCGGCCAGCACGCTAACCGAATGGAGCAAAGCGGTCGCCGCGAGCCACGGCATGAGCGAGGCGTTTTCAACCGGATCCCAAAACCACCAGCCGCCCCAGCCCAGCTCATAATACGCCCAGTAACTGCCTGCTGTGATCCCCAGCGTCAGGAATATCCACGCGCCCAGAACCCAAGGCCGCATTGCGCGCGCGAAGTCCGGATTGACCTGGCGGGTTATCAGCGCACCCACCGCAAAACTAAACGCGACCGAGAGGCCGACATACCCGAAATATAATGTCGGCGGGTGGAATGCGAGGCCGATATCCTGCAGCAGCGGATTAAGCCCCATACCCTGCAAGGCAGGTTCCGGCAGCCGCTCAAACGGGTTGGAACTCAGCAGCAGGAAGGCATAGAACCCCAACCCAACAAAGGCCTGGGCAGATAATGTCGCCATCATCGTCTGTTCGGGCAAGCGCCGCTCCAGCCACCCGATCAGCGCGCCCGCCATCGCCATCACGGTGATCCATAACAGCATGGAGCCTTCATGATTGCCCCAGGTTCCGGCCAGTTTGAAAATCATCGGCTTGTCGGAATGTGAATTGGCCGCAACCAGCTTGACCGACAGATCGGTCACCGCAAACAGCCACAATAACATCAGAAAGGCAAAACCCGCCAGCACACCTTGCATAATCGCAGCGGGCCGGACCAGTTGCGCGATGTCGCCATGCGGATCGCGCAGGGCCAGCGCACCGCCAATCAGTTGCAGAGCCGACAATGCCGCCGCCAGCCACAAGGCAGCAAGGCCAAGCTCTGCCAGCATCAATAGGTCTCCGTCGCAGCCAGGGTCTGGTCCGCGCTATGCTGGTCCAGATCCTCCAATTCACGGGGAACATAGTTTTCATCATGTTTGGCGAGCAGCTCATCGGCCACGAACACCCCGCCATCATCCAGCCGGCCATCGGCGACCACGCCCGACCCCTCGACGAACAGATCTGGCAGAATGCCGGTATAGCGTACTGGCACGGTCGCGCTTTCCTTGTCCGTCACAACAAAGGATACCGTGACCCCGTCGGCCAATGTGGTGATCGACCCTTCCTGCACCATTCCACCGAGGCGTACCGCCTGCCCCGCTTCGGGCGGATTGGCGGCCATCTGGCCCGGCAAGTAAAAATAATTCACCTCATTCCGCAGCGCATAGGCAGCAAGCACCCCCGCGCCAATGATCGCAACCAGTGCAATCATTACCAGAACCAGCCTCTGATGCTTGGCCTTAATCCCTGTTTTTGCAGTTCCGGTCATTTCCGTTTCACCTCGTCGCGGCGGTTTTCCGCGCGCCGCATTGCCATCCATGCCCATACCATCGTCGCCAGCGTTGCTGCAATCGTGACGGCGTAGCAGGCAAGGACATAGTCCCATTGATCAAGATTTTCGCGCATCAATTTGCCAGCCTTCAGCCCAGAGCCTTGCGGCGCAAACGGGCCTGTGTCTGAATGTCTGCCAGCAGCGTACGCATGCACGCCAGGACAATCCCGCCAAAAATCAGCGAAAACCCAATCACCGCAATCAGCAATGGCACCAGAAATTCTGCATCAATCGCGCTTTTGCCGACGGTGATGCTGGGCGGTTGGTGCAGCGAATTCCACCACACGACCGAACGGTTGATGATCGGGATGTTGATCGCGCCAACAAGTCCGAAAATGGCCGGAATTTTGCTCGATCCACCTTCGCGGCTGACCGCTTGGGACAGGGCGATATATCCAAAATACAGAAACAGCAGTATCAGCATGGAGGTTAGCCGCCCATCCCAGACCCACCACGTGCCCCATGTCGGGCGGCCCCAGACGGCGCCGGTGACAAGACAGATAGCTGTGAAGACCGCCCCGGGCACCGCCGCAGCACGCGCAGCCAGGCTGGCGAGCGGATGTTTCCACACCAAAAATACCAGGCTGGAGACGGCGATTGCGGTCCACCCACCCATGCCCAGCCAGGCAGCAGGGACGTGGACAAACAGGATCCGCACAGTTTCGCCCATCAGCCTGTCAGGCGGAACGAAAAACATACCCCAGACCAGTGCAAGTGCGGCAATCACAATCCCGCTAAGCAGCAGCAGCGGCGTAAGCCAGCGCGCCAGAGAGAGGAACCGTTTTGGATTGGCAAAGCCATGCATGGAGCGTCAATCACCCGATAGAGTAAATGCAGTAATGGCAGGGCTTTATGGTGCAATCAAGAGTACGAATCAGCGTCCGATCAGCTTTTGCGCCATTGCGTCTGCCACGGCATCGGACGACACACCGGTCGCATCGCTTTCGCGCCAGATGTCTTCCAGCCGCCCCGGAATGGTGGCGATCCGTTTGCGCACTTCGTTAATGTCGCTCGGCTCGCCCTGACGCTTGGCCAGATATTCCATCGCAACGCTGATGATGCCGCCCGCATTGATGACATAATCCGGCGCATATAAAATATCGCGCGCGGCCAATTTCGCGCCATGTTCCTGCCGCGCCAGCTGGTTATTGGCGCCGCCAGCGACAATCGGCGCTTGCAGACGGGCTATGCCGTCATCGTCAAGGATCGCACCCAGCGCGTTGGGGCTGAATACATCACACTCCACGCTCATGATCGCTTCGCTGGGAACAGCTTTGCCGCCCAGTTCGCGCGCCAATCCTGCAGCGCGCTCGTCATTAATATCGGCCACTGTCAGTGTGGCACCGTCGCGGGCCAGCAATCGCGCCACCCCCGTCCCAACACTGCCGGTGCCTTGTATCGCGACATGGATGCCAGCCATGCTGTCTTTACCAAGTCTATGCCGCACGGCTGCCCTGATCCCATGATAGATGCCCATCGCGGTAAAGGGTCCAGGATCGCCGCCAGCTGCATTCTCGCCAGCGACTGGCAATCCCGATACATAGCGCGTTCTGCCCGCAACAGTGACCATATCGGCCTCGCTAATGCCGACATCCTCTGCGGTCACATAGCGGCCGCCCAGCGCGTTGACGCTATCGCCAAAGGCTTCGAGCATCGACTGGGTTTTCTGCCCGCTCTTATCCGCCAGAATAACCGCTTTGCCGCCGCCTAAAGGCAGCCCTGCCATCGCATTTTTATAGCTCATGCCGCGGCTCAGCCGCAGCGCATCGCGCACAGCGTCTTTGGGTTCTGGATAATGCCAGTACCGCGTGCCGCCCGCGCCGGGGCCCAGATGCGTGGAATGCAGCGCGATAATGGCGGTCAGGCCGGACATGCGATCGCGCACGACCTGCACATGTTCATGATCGTCAAAATCCGGTTCGGTCCAAAACGCAGCCATCACACATCCCCTTTGTTCGCGCAGGCAGTCTGCGCGCGGCAGGACGGACACACGTGTCAGAAAAGGATAGTGGGGCGACCGAGGGAGCTCGAATCCCCGACCTCCGGTACCACAAACCGGCGCTCTAACCAACTGAGCTACGGTCGCCACATATCCAGCCCGCATATCGAAAACATGCCGCCTTGCGGGGCCTGTTAAGGCCCGTTCGCCGCGGGTCAAGCCGCTTCGGGTGCAGGGCTGCGCCAATTGCATAGCTTTTCAGTTTTTGGAAGCGAAAACTGCCTCAAATACCAATTTACGCAAGATTGTTTCGCCGCTTGCAGTGCGTGCCGGTTCGCGGCACCAATGGCAGATGCGCAGCCGCCGCAAATCTTCTGCCCTCATTTTGGCGCGCTCATTTTGGCGCCCTCATTTTGGCCTGGCATCCGGCGATGCAGCGCGTGCCTTCGCCCAAGATCGAGCTGGTTCAGATGCGCGGATTGGCCGGGGCGGAACTGTGCTCCAGACTGATTGCCTTGATTGACCAGAAACGGCGCCCCTCCACCATCGCAGATAGCAACGGGGATCGGTATTTCTGGACCAGCGAGACGTGCGACTTACCGCCCGGCAATGGCAGCGTGCAGGAACTGGAAGCCTTACTCAGTACCGTGTCCGGTGTCGATGCGAAATATGGCGAGCCCCTGCAGGGGCAACGTTATGCCCAGGGGCAGGCGTTCAAACCCCATACCGATTATTTTCAAACAGGCGGTCAGGATTACCAGCAATTCTGTTCTGTCGCCGGACAGCGGACATGGACTTTTATGGTCTATCTCAAATCGGTCAGCGCAGGCGGAGCGACCCGTTTCAAAGCGTTCAACAAGATATTCAAGCCCGAGCCGGGAAAATTGCTGTGCTGGAATAACCGCCAGCCCGATGGGGGCGTGAACCCCGATACGCTGCATCACGGAATGAAAGTGCGCAAAGGGACCATATATGTGATCACAAATGGTACCGCGAACGCGAGTGGAGGTGAGAGAAAACTGCGCAATAACCTACAAAAAAGGCGGCCCGCAGGACCGCCTTTTAGTGGTTCCAATACTGCGCAGGTGGCTTATTTCTTGAGGCTGAGCCCGCCGAAACGTTTGTTGAACTGGGCCACCCGGCCACCTTCCTGCAATTGCTGCTTACCGCCAGTCCAGGCGGGATGGCTGGTCGGGTCAATTTCCAGAGCGAGCGTGTCGCCTTCCTTGCCCCATGTGGATTTGGTTTGAAATTCGGTGCCATCAGTCATTTTGACTGTGATCATGTGGTAATCGGGGTGACCTTCGGCCTTCATATCATCTGTCCTTTATGCGTTCGGACCGGTTCCGACCGGACCAGCAATGAAATCTGCTGCGGGCCAATAGGCGCAGACAGCAATTTTGGCAAGCGATAGTCGCAGATATCCGTCGCCAATATCAGTCGCGGATATCGGTTGCCGGAATTAATCGCTGGACGGCGGATCGGCGATCATTGCGGTAAATTCCGCCTGACAGGTTACGGTACCTTCTACGCTCGCCTTGCCCTTGAATTTATAGACGCGGCTGCGTTTCTGGACAAATTCTACATCCATATCGAGCAGACATCCCGGCGTTACAGGCGCGCGAAATTTTGCATTATCGATACCCATGAAGAATACCAGCTTGCCCGTACCAGCCAGTTCAAGCGTTTCTATACCGAGTATCGCGGCAGCCTGCGCCATCGCCTCGATCTGCAGAACACCGGGCATAATCGGCGCGCCGGGGAAATGCCCCTGAAAGAATTCTTCATTAAACGACACTGCCTTCACTGCATGGATACGCTCACCCAGCGTAATCGATTTTACCCGGTCAACCAGCAATAATGGATAGCGGTGCGGCAGAGCCTTGAGTATTTTTTGGATGTCATAGGGCATTTTGCCGCCGCCATCCTTGCTTTCGGTATCTATACCCATTGCCCTGCCCCCAGAAATCTCGTGTCGCCAACGCGGCAGGAATTACCGGCCCGACGGTTGTGCCGGCGCAGGGGCGGCTGGCGCCGTGCCCTGCTGTGCAGCCTGAGCAGCCTGTGCAGCGGCCTGCTGCTGGCGAATTTCACGCGGCAACCACCCTTGCGGCGGTACCAGAACAGCCGTTGGAAGAAGTCTGTTGAGTTCTGCCAGAACATCCTGGTTTATATTGTAACTCGCCTGGGCGAACACAACTTGCCCGCCCGACGTTTCAAGAATGATCCCGACACCTTTCCTGGTCGCGGCGGCCTGTACTGCTTCGTCCAGCTTATCCTCAATCTGTTCGGTCACATAGGCCCGGCTCAATTGAACGGGAGCAACCAGCTGCTGCAATTCGCGTTGGCCGTTTTGCTCGATCTGCTGAATCTGTGCCGCCTGTTGCTGTAAGGTCGCCTGGGCCACATTGGCCTGCTGGTCAGCCTGCAATTTGGTGTAAAGCGGTTCAAGCTGGGTAGCAATCGCCTGACGGCGCGCATTCGCCTGGTCTATCTGCGGCTTATAGGTGACCGGGCGCTGTTGCTCAGCCAGTTTATAGGCTTCAGAATTGACAATGATCGCGGGTAAATTGACCACGCCGATATTCTGCGTCTGTTGCGCAGAAACTGGTGCGGCAACCATTACGCCAGCCGTTGCAGTCAGAAGGAGGCCGGCAGCAAATACCGGTTTCAAAAGAATTTTCATTAGAATTGCGTTCCTACGTTAAAGGAGAATTTCTTCGTATCGTCGCCTTCCACAGTGGAAAGAGCGTGCGCGAAGTCGATCCTGAAAGGACCAAAGGGTGAGTTCCAGTTTACGCCAATACCGATGGTGACACGGGGTTTGGCGGAGTCCCCAAGGAAAACCTCCTGGAATGCCGGGATATTGCTGGTGAGAGCGGTGTTCGCGCTGCCATCAGGTGCCGTTGGGCTAGTGACTGTCGTAACCGTCGTGGTGCCGTCTGTATTCACAATCGACTGCCGGAACAGAGCATTGCCATCAGCATCCCGAACAGGAATGTCTATGCCCCCGGGAAACGGGCTTTGCTGCAAGTCAGGCCGGTCAACGTTGAATACCGCGCCGACATCCATGAATATAGAGGGCCGCAGCCCCAGCTCCGAAGCGCCGGAGCCGAGCGGAATTTCAAGTTCAGCGCGCCCGCGATAGAAGGCTTCCCCGCCAATCGCATCGTCCTGGATCCGGTCACGATCGGTTAAGACAAGCGGGCCACCATCGCCATCGTCAATGATGGGCTGGCGCAGAACGCGCGGTCCAATACCGCGAATGTCAAACCCGCGAATCTGTGGCTCCCCGAGGAAGAAGCGGTCCGTGAGCTGAACATCATCCCCGCCATACCCCTTGATCCATCCGCCTTCGGCAGCGACCGAGAAAATAAAGCCGTTAAACACGTTCCAGTATTTGGATGCATTCGCCCGCATGCGGGCATATTTCACGTCCCCGCCCAGTCCGGCAAATTCGGCCGTAAGCGACACCTGTTCACCGCGCGTCGGACGGAAGTTGCTGTTCAGGTTATTGAAGGCCACCGTTGCGCCGACGATCGAACTGGTCCGCTTGCCGATCGCATCGCATAAGAAACGGCCAGCGGTCAATGGATCGCAATTTTGAATACCATCGCCATTGATATCGCGGAAAAACTGGTTGCCCAAGCTGACATCGTCAATGTTGAATGTATAGCTGCCGACAAGCGACATGAATTCAGACAAGGGCACGCCAACCCGGCCGGAAAAACCGGTCGTCGATTGTTCGTAACTGCTGACGCGGTTATTATTGTTGAAGCCGAAATTATTGAAATCACGCCGGTAGACATCCAGCCCGGCCGAGATATTGCGGTCGAACAGATATGGCTCTGTAAAACTCAGATTGAAAGAGCGGGAGAAGCGCGAGTAATTGATCCCGGCACCAACCGTTTGCCCGCGTCCACGAAAATTGCGTTGACGGATCGACGCCGACAGAATGAAGCTTTCGATTGATGAAAAACCTGCCGAAAGCTGGATTTCACCGGTCGGCTGCTCTTCAATATTAGCCTCCAGGATAATCCGGTCAGGCTGGGACCCTTCGCGCTGTTCAACTTCAAAGTTTTCCTGAAAGAACCCAAGCGACTTAATTCGGTTGGTGGTTCGCTTAACCCCGATGGTGCTGAATGCATCCCCTTCGGAAACGCGGAATTCGCGGCGCAGAACCTTATCCTGCGTGAGCGTGTTCCCGTTCACATCAACCCGCTCAACATAAACCCGCGGGGCCTCGTTCAGCACGAAAGTGATACCCATTGTCAGGTCATCTTTATTCCGGCTGAAACTGGGCTGGACCTCGGCAAAGGCATAACCAAACGAACCGGCAAGCTCGGTTAATTGCTCCACCGTGTCTTCAACCAGCTTGGCATCGTACCAATCATCTGCTTTCATCGGCAGATTGACCGCCAGAGCATCACTGTCGAAATCCCGGATCTGGCTATCCACCAGAACTTCACCGAATTTGTACCGTTCGCCTTCTTCGACGACGTAAGTGATGATGAAGTCTTCTTTATCGGGCGTCAGTTCCGCAACGGCTGACACGACCCGGAAATCTGCGTAACCTTCGGTCAGATAGAACTGCCGCAACTTTTGCTGGTCAAACGCCAGACGATCAGGATCGTAGCTGGTATTGGAACTGAGAAAACTGGTGAGGCGCGCTTGCTTGGTCACCATTTCCCCGCGCAAGGCGCCGTCGGAAAACACCTCGTTGCCGATAATGTTGATCTGGCGGACTTTGGATTTCGGACCTTCGGTGATCTCAAAGACAATATCGACACGGTTCTGGCTCAGTTCGACCATTTTCGGCTCGACAGTGGCTGCAAAGCGCCCCTGCCGTTTATACAGTTCAATAATCCGCGCGACATCGGCGCGGACTTTTGAACGGGTGAAAATCTGCCGCGGCGCCAATTTGATTTCGGGTAGAATCTTGTCATTCTTCAGGCGTCTGTTGCCTTCCAGAATGATCCGGTTGATGACCGGGTTTTCCACCACCTCGATAATCACATTTCCGCCTTCATTGCGGACGCTGGCATTGGCAAACAGCTCTGTCGCGTACAGCTCTTTCAACGCCTGGTCAGCTGCGGCCTGGGTGTATTCATCTCCCACGCGCAGACGAATATAGCTCAGGATGGTGGTGGGCTCCAAACGCTGCGAACCGGTAATTTGGATAGACCGGATGATCTGTGCCTGCGGGATAACCGGCGCAGGTGCCGCATCCGCCGCTTCACCCGCCGTCTGCGCGAATGCTGGCGCAGGCATTCCCCCCAGCATCGTTCCGCCGAGCAGCACCAATGCCAAGCGGCGGCCGGTCAAACGGGTGAAACCCGCTGCGCCGGTGGCAGATATTGGCATAGTCTCGCCGCGCATTGTAAGTTCATTCATCGACACGGATATCCCGTCCAAAAATCTGTTTCTTCGCTATGCCTGACACCCCATCAGCCCAAGCGTGTGCGCACGCCTTTGCCCGATGCTGTCCCCCCAATCAAGCAGCGTAAGAAAATTGGCCCCCAATGGCTTTTGCAACAGCTAGGTTGCGGACTGTTTCACCCTGAAAAAATGGGCAAAGAAATCACATCATTTATCGTGACGAACACCATCAGCGTCAGCACCATGCCCACTCCAATACGATATGCCCATTCAGTGCCCTGCGGACCAACCGGTTTGCGCCGGATGGCTTCTGCAGCATAAAATGCCAGATGGCCGCCGTCGAGCGCAGGGATTGGCAGGAGATTGATGAATGCCAAGTTAAGCGAGATCATTGCCGCGAACCAGACAAATTGTGTCAACCCGAGGCTAAGCTGCTCGCCAGAGAATTTCGCGATCTTGATCGGCCCGCCCATTTCACGCACAGACCGCTTGCCCGTGATGATCTGAACCAGGCCGGTAACCATCATATCGGTGACATCGACCGTCTGCCGCGCACCCAGAACAACCGCATCAATCGGCCCGACGGGCATCATTTCGGTTTCGAAGGGCGCTGGCGATATGCCAATCCTGCCCACTGTCGATTCATTGCCGAAGTTGTCTGTCGTGGACACGCTGCCAATGGTGATGGGCACGGTCACTTCCTGCCCATTGCGGACATAAGTCAGCGCGATATTTTTATTGGGATAAAGCGCCACCAACCGGAGCAAGTGACGAAAATCGGTCAATTGCTCCCCATCGACGGCGGTAATCCGGTCCCCCACTTGAAGGCCGGCATCGCGCGCGGGGGACTCTTCGGCAAATTCAGCGATGATATTTTCAGTAGCGGGATCGGCGGGTACCGATTTGCCAAACACCATCAGGAAAGCGGCAAAAATGGCGATGGCGACGATGATATTCGTCGCAGGCCCTGCAAATACGATCAACGCGCGTTGCCACAGCGCCGCCTGTTCAAAGCTGCCATCGCGTTCCTCTGGCGAGAGATTTCTGATCGCTTCGCGGTCCGGCATGCTGGCCGGGTTCATATCGCCTTTGAACTGCACATATCCGCCCAGCGGCAGCACCGACAGCTTCCAGCGCGTACCGCGCCGGTCGTTGAAACCGGCGATTTCTTTGCCAAACCCGACGGAAAAAGCCTCTGCCTTCACACCAAACCAGCGGCCTACCAGATAGTGTCCCAGCTCATGCACGGTGACGAGCGGCCCGAGGATCAGCAGAAAGCCAACAGGCCACATCCAGATAGGTACCGATTCAAGCACTGTTACAGCAACTCCAGAATTTCTTGCGCGCGCTGGCGGGCGGCGGCATCGACATCCAGCACCTCGTCAAGCGATGCAGGTGCAGACCCTATACTGCCGTCCAGCGTTTGCGCCACTATTGCCGCAATCTGCGTGAACCCGATCTGACCGGAAAGAAATGCTGCCACCGCCACTTCATTAGCCGCGTTCAATGTGGCCGGTGCGGCACCGCCCGCATGGACAGCATCGCGCGCGAGCCTGGTGGCCGGGAAGCGGCCTTCATCAGGCGCACAGAACTGCAAGGTGCCTATTGCCGGTAGATCAAGCGGCGCGCAGCCGGTCTCCATCCGCTTCGGCCAAGCCAGACACGATGCGATCGGCACTTTCATGTCGGACGGGCCAAGCTGCGCCAGTGTCGATCCGTCGCGGTACTCCACCATTGAATGGATGACGCTTTGCGGGTGAACCACAATCCGCAGCCGGTCGAGCCCAACCGGGAACAGATGATGCGCTTCGATAAATTCCAGCCCCTTGTTCATCATCGTCGCGGAATCGACGCTGATCTTGGCACCCATATCCCAATTGGGATGCGCCACGGCCTGCTTGGGCGTCGCAGCGTCCAATTGCGCCTGCGTCCATTCGCGGAACGGGCCGCCGCTCGCTGTCAGCGTAATCCAGCGCACATCGGCAATATTGTTCCCTTGCAGGCATTGGAAAATCGCGTTGTGTTCAGAATCCACCGGCAGCAGAACCGCGCCATGTTTCGCGACAGCCGCAATCATCACATCGCCTGCAGAAACCAACGCTTCCTTGTTGGCGAGCGCGATCGTGCCGCCCTGCTCTATCGCGGCCATCACCGGTGCGAGCCCGGCGCAGCCGACTATGGCGGCAACGGTTATATCCACCGGACGCGCGGCCGCATCGCACAATGCCCGGGCGCCGCCCGCCGCCTTGATACCGGTGCCCGACAACGCCTCGCGCAGATCGGCAAGGCAGCTCTCATCACCGACAATGGCTGTCTCTGCATCAAATTCGATCGCCAGCCGCGCCAGCTCGGCGGCGCTGCAATTGGCCGTGAGTGCCGCCACATGCCACTGATCGCGCTCCCGCCGGATCAGATCAAGCGTTGACGCGCCAACCGAACCTGTCGCGCCCAGGATGGAGATTGAGCGGGTCATGCCGGATGCAGCGCCCATAAAGGCATCGCCGCAATCGCGACCGGCAACAGCCCGTCAATCCGGTCAAACACTCCGCCATGTCCGGGGATCAGGGTGGAGCTGTCTTTCTGCCCGGCTTTGCGCTTGAGCCAGCTTTCCAGAAAGTCACCGCATTGCGCCACCACGGCAAGCGCCGCACCGATCAGAAATGCGATGATCAGCATGACCGACAGTGTGAGCGCACCGACATTATAGACAAACAGGGACATTGAAACCGTGCCCGCCAATAATGCCCCGCCCACCAATCCGGCCCAGGTTTTTGACGGGCTGATTGTGGGCGCAATTTTGGGGCCGCCAATGGCCCGTCCGCTGAAATATGCCCCGACATCGGTGCCGATCACAACCAGAATAACGCCCAGCAAAACGCCGGTCGGCAAATTTACAAGCGACAATCCGGCCAGCCCGACATAGGCTGCACCGGCCAGCACACCCAGCGTCGCACGAAGTCCGGACCCGAAAGCTTTGCGGACCAACCGCGCTAGCTCAAAAAAGCACGCGCCTGCGACCAGCGCGACAAATCCGTACCACAGCCAGCCACCAAACCACAATGCGCCGCCCGCAATCACCAGCATAATAATTGCGGATGCCACCCGAACCGGAAGGTCAGAGTTATTCTTTACTGGTTCGGTCGCGCTCATACTGCCCCGCTCCCCTGACGAGGGCGTCGGAGGCGTATGTTCGGCGCGGATTGGCGGCACGGCAATTGCCAAGGCCAGACACCCCCACCGGGCCTCCCCTCCCAGAAAACAGGATGGAGCGGCGCGATCGAGATATTACCGTGCGCCATAACGTCTCTCCCGCACGGCAAAATTATCAAGCTCGGCTTGCAAATGCTCCGGCGTAAAATCAGGCCATAGCACATCGACAAAACTCATTTCCGCATAGGCGCATTGCCAGAGCAGAAAGTTGGACAGACGAACTTCACCGCTCGTACGGATCAGCAGGTCGAGCGGCGGCATATCGGCGGTATCGAGATGCTTCTCCAACCCCTCCGCCGTAATCGCGCCTTCCGCCGATGCAGCATTGGCGGCACGGACGATTTCGTCGTGCGAACCATAATTCAACGCAACCGCCAAAATGCGCGAACCCTTGCTGGTCTGCTCCAGGGCGTCTTCGAGCTGGGCGACAATATCGGGCGCCAGGCTTTTGTAATCACCGATAATTTTCAGACGTACATCATGGGCAATAAATTCGGGCAGATCGGATTTGATAAATTTGCGCAGCAGATCCATCAAATCGCCGACTTCGTCCTCTGGCCGCTTCCAGTTTTCGGAAGAAAATGCGTAGAGAGTCAGGCAGTCAATGCCCATATCCTCCACACTGCGGACGAGCTTGCGCACAGCCTCAACCCCGCGCTGGTGCCCCATCAGACGCGGCAAATGCTTGCGTTTGGCCCAGCGGCCATTGCCATCCATGATAATGGCGACATGTTTGGCCTGCTGGTGGTCGCTATCCATTAAAAAAACTCCCGGCGAAAACAATCACTGGGTCATAATTTCTTTTTCTTTGGCCTCTGCGGCGCTGTCACATTCGGCAACAAATTTATCGGTCAGCTTCTGGACCTCATCCTCGGACCGTTTGCGGTCATCCTCGGAGATTTCCTTCTTCTTTTCATCCTCTTTCAGAGCCTCCATACCGTCGCGGCGGACATTGCGGATGGCGATTTTCGCATTCTCGGCATATTTGCCCGCCAGCTTGGCCAGATCCTTGCGGCGCTCCTCGGTCAGATCGGGCATTGGCAGACGCAGCGTTTGCCCGTCAATCATGGGATTGAGGCCAAGATTGGCATAGGCGATACCTTTCTCCACCGCAGCCATGTTGGACTTGTCCCACACCTGCACTGTCAACATGCGCGGTTCCGGGGCCGACACTGTCGCGACCTGATTGAGCGGCATATGCGCGCCATATACATCGCACACCACCGGATCGAGCAAGGTCACATTGGCGCGGCCAGTTCGCAAACCACCAAGATCGCTTTTGAGCGATTCCACAGCGCCCGCCATGCGGCGTTCGATGTCGGCTTTGTCAAATTTTGCCATCTTGGGCATCCTCTCAATTATGCAGTGGTTTGGGTAATGGGTCAGCCGATCAGTTTTGCGGCTCACTCACCACAGTTTGCGTGCCTTTGCCATCAATCACTTGCGCGACATTGCCTTTCTCCCGGATCGAAAAAACCACGATGGGAATGCTGTTTTCGCGGCAAAGGGCAATCGCGGTGGCATCCATAACTTTCAAATTGTCATTCAGCACGCGGCTATAGGTAATCTCGTCAAACCGTTTTGCAGCGGGATTGGTTTTGGGATCACTGTCATAGACACCATCAACGCTGGTCCCCTTGAGCAGCGCATCGCAGTTCATCTCCGCCGCGCGCAAGGCCGCGCCTGTATCGGTGGTGAAAAACGGATTGCCCGTGCCCGCCGCGAAAATAACGATCCGCCCCTTTTCAAGATGCCGCTCTGCCCGGCGGCGGATATAGGGCTCACACACAGAGGACATGGGGATGGCCGATTGCACCCGGGTGGGCACGCCCGCTTGTTCCAGCGCGTTCTGCATCGCCAGTGCGTTCATTACCGTGGCCAGCATACCCATATAATCGCCAGTCGTGCGGTCCAGCCCCCGCGCCGCGCCCGCTACACCGCGGAAGATATTCCCGCCGCCGATAACGAGGCAGATCTCAAGCCCCGTATCCTTTGCCGCTTTCACTTCCTCAGCCAGCCGCGCCACATAGGCGGGATCGATCCCGTACTCCTGCCCGCCCATCAAAACCTCGCCCGAAAGTTTCAACAGGACGCGCTTATATTTAGGTGCAGGCATGGGTCAGTAGAATCCGGTAAATGAATGGCTGTTGCGTTCCTTAGCCTGACACTCGGTCACGCGCAAAGAGAAAGCCCGCCGGGCCGCAGCCACATTTGACCAGCCTTTGCAGTCCAGCAACCGCTTGCATTCTCGCGTGTCAGCAAGCCTATCAGTAGGAAAAGGACGCTTAGCGCATCTTGCACATCTGTGACTTTCCGGCTTAACGCATGAAAAATCAGATGGTTGGCCGTGCCGCCTAACAAAAGCGTGTGACCTTTGCCCGGTCACGCGCGGCGCGGCAGCGTGCCGCAGAGTATCCACCATATGAAAGAGCAAGCACGGGAAACATTTCCGGCACATGCCGAGCCTACGCTTTTGTTTCCGCGTAGGAAATGGGTAAAAAGAAGGGCGGGGAAACCGAAGTCACCCCGCCCGTCTGAACGATCCATGCGCTCCGACTATCCGCCAACGGCAGCCGCAACCTCCGCTGCGAAATCGCTTTCTTCTTTCTCGATTCCCTCACCGAGCTGGAAGCGGACGTAATCCTTCAGCACGATGTCCTTGCCCGCATCTTTGCCCGCATTGGCAACAACATCGGCAATCGGGGTTTTGTTGTCCATCACGAAAATCTGGCTGAGAAGCGCGTTTTCCTTGGCGAATTTGTTCACCGCGCCGTCAACCATTTTTTCCTGCACGTTGTCAGGCTTGCCGCTCTCAGCCGCTTTTTCTGCCGCAATCGCGCGTTCGCGGGCGATCATGTCTGCATCAAGACCCTCAGCGTTCAGCGCCTGCGGGAATGCAGCGGCAATATGCATCGCCAGTTGCTTGCCCAAAGGCTCCAGCACGTCCGCACCGGCGTCGCTTTCCAGCGCAACCAGAACACCGATCTTGCCGAGGCCTTCTGCAGCCGCATTGTGCATGTATGGAACCACGACGCCGTTTGATACAGTCACGGTTTTCATCCGGCGCACTTGCTGGTTTTCACCAATCGTAGCGACATTGTCAGTCAGCTTGTCAGCCACAGTGCCGCCCGCGGGATAGGGCGCGCCTTTCAGCGCCTCCACATCATCACCGTCCACGCCCAGGGCCGCTTTGGTGGTCTGCCGGACGAAGTCCTGAAACTGTTCGTTTTTCGCAACAAAGTCTGTTTCCGAATTCACTTCCACAGCCACGCCGCGTGTACCCTCGACCGCCACACCGACAAGGCCCTCTGCCGCAGTACGGCTGGACTTTTTCTGTGCGGTGGCAAGGCCCTTGGCGCGCAATGCGTCCACTGCGGCTTCGATATCGCCCATAGCTTCGGTGAGTGCCTTCTTGGCATCCATCATGCCTGCGCCGGTTTTTTCGCGCAGTGTTTTTACGTCAGCGACTGAGAATGCAGCCATTGTCTGATCCTTTCAAAAATATGCGGCGCCGGACCCCGAAGGTCTTACGGGGTCAATCGGATTGTCCGGCGCTGGTATTATGCGTTTGTTACGCCAATATTATGCTTCGACGGGCGGCTCTGCCATTGCCCCGACGTCAACGCCCGAATCGGCAGCCTTACCGCCCTTGCCCGACATCGCAGCCTCTGCAATCGCATCACAATACATCCGCACCGCCCGGCTGGCATCATCATTGGCCGGAACCGGGAACGCGATGCCCGACGGGTCAACATTGGTGTCGAGGATACCGACGACCGGAATGCCCAGGACGTTGGCTTCCTTGATCGCCAGTTCTTCCTTGTTGGCATCTATCACGAACATGACATCGGGGATGCCGCCCATGTCGCGGATACCGCCAAGCGAGAGTTCGAGCTTGTCACGCTCACGCGTCAGTTGCAGGATCTCTTTCTTGGTCAGGCCGGATTGTTCACCCGACAGCTGCTCTTCAAGCGTTTTCAGACGCTTGATCGATCCTGAAATGGTTTGCCAATTGGTCAGCATTCCGCCGAGCCAGCGGTGATTGACGAAATGCTGGCCGCTGCGGCGTGCCGCTTCCGCGATCGGTTCCTGCGCCTGACGTTTGGTGCCGACGAACAGCACCTTGCCGCCAGCGCGGACTGTGGATTCCACAAAGTCCAGCGCGCGTGCGAACAAAGGCACGGTCTGCGACAGGTCAAGAATGTGAACACCGTTGCGCGCACCGAAAATATACGGTTTCATACGCGGGTTCCAGCGGTGGGTCTGGTGGCCGAAATGTGCTCCGGCCTCGATCAATTGCTGCATTGAGACGGTAGGTGCCGCCATAGGTAAATTCCTTCCGGTTATGCCTCTGAAAAGCTGGAACCGCCGAGATTGCTCTCTCCGGCACCGGTATGTGTGCTTTCCATGTGGATTTTCTAGCGTTTGCGCAGCCCGGAATGGGCAACATTCTCTCTAGAGCTCGCGCCTATACCGGCCACCAATCGATAAATCCAGCCTCAATCTATCGATAAAAAAAGGGGGTTGGGCGCAAAAACGCTTGACATGACGGAACAAACAGTGAACACCGTGGAACCAATGAACCGAACAGCAATTATCAACCTTGAATTCACATGTTTTCAACAGGGTTGTGCAAAACGGGTAACGGGCGAAAGGAAGCGACTGTCATGTTAAGTTTTGGAATTACAGTATTGTTCGCGATTGCCAGCATCGCTGCGGCCGCCGTACTGGCTGACGGATTTATTCGGGGTAAAGCGCGCTACACACAATTGCAGCGTGTTATTGGCTCGGCCGGAGCATTGACGTCAGCCGCTGTCGAGGTTTCTGGCAATGTGGCAGGAAATGTGACTGGCAATGTGGCTGGCCGGGCGAGTGATCGCCAATTGGGCCAAACGCGCCCCCATCCCGAGACACCCCGTCCTGCGACAGCCCGTCCTGCGCCGGTCGCAAACATCGCTGTAATCCCGGCCAGGTTTCCTGCCCTCACCCAGCCGTTTTGCGCAGCCGCTTGACTTTTGCGTAACGCAGCCAGCCATACGGCATCAACGCCAGATAGCCGATGGAGATAATCGCAAGGGTCCACCACGGATCGATCCAGATTGCCCCTCCAAAAATCAGCCCGAACAGTGCGATAAATTCCAATCGAATATTGCGCCGGGGCCTCAGCGATGACCAGCTGAGTGTCGCCGTATTCGAAATCATCCAGAACGCGATGACAACCATCCACACCGCATTGAGTATTGGCAGCCGGAATTCTTCGATACCGGTCGCAGTCCATAGATAGAACGGCAGGAACATCAGCCCCGCTGCCACTGGCGCGGGAATACCGGTCAGAAATCCTGCTGATTTATGGGGTTGTTCATCCATATCAATCTGCGCGTTGAACCGTGCCAGTCGCAGCGCGCAACAAATCGCAAATGCCAATGCCGCCAGCCAGCCCACCCGCGGCAATTCCTGCAATGTCCACAGATAGAAAATGATCGCCGGGGCCATTCCAAAAGACAGCGAGTCCGCCAAGCTGTCAAGCTCGGCCCCGAAACGCGATTGCGCGTTGAGCAGTCTGGCAATCCGGCCATCAATACCATCAAGTACGCCCGCCACCACAATGGCAAGAACGGCAAAAGACCACTGCTGTGCGATTGCAAATTTTATGCCGGTCAAACCGGAACACAGGGCCGCTGCGGTAATTGCATTGGGGATCACCCCTCTCAAGGCTAGGCCTTTGCTCTTTCGCCCTTTGGACGGCGGTTCATCTTCGGCGGATTTGGGGCCAAGCCGGGGATTGTTATTATCACTCATTGATACACACCCTCAATCACAGGCTGCTCACCCAGTTCAGCAAGCACCGTTTCGCCCGCGACCATTTTTTGGCCAAGCAACACTTTCGCGCTGGTACCAGCGGGTAGATATATGTCCACGCGGCTGCCAAATCGGATCAGGCCAACCCGCTGGCCCGCGGCAATCAGATCGCCCGGCTTCACAAACGGCACAATTCGCCGCGCGACAAGACCCGCAATCTGGGTGAAGCCAATCATCACTCCGTCACCGCGCTCGACCAGAATATGCTGGCGTTCATTCTCTTCGCTCGCCTTGTCGAGATCTGCGCTCATGAATTTGCCCGGCATATACACCAAACGGCGCACCATCCCGCCTATCGGGGAGCGGTTTATATGGACATCAAACACGCTCATAAAAATCGAGATGCGCGTGACCGGTTCGGCGCGCAGCCCGGGGTGTCCTGCGGCATCATCACCAACCAGTTCGGCAGGCGGATCGACGATAGCTATCTGGCTTACATGTCCGTCAGCGGGCGACAATATGGCCATCTCGCCCTGCGGGACAACGCGCTCCGGATCGCGGAAAAACGCCAGAATTGCGATGGTGAGCGCAGCCAATGGCCATCCGATCCACGACACATCGAACAACACCAGAAACACCAGCGCAAGAACGCCGGAGATTACTCCGAATTTGCGCCCCTCGGTATGAATTGACGGCCACTGCCAATCCGTCTCGCCGCGCCCCTGATTATCAACTATATCGCCTGCCATTACTCCCTCGTAGGCGCTGCCAGCGCCGCAAACAAGACGCCGCGCGGCTGTGCTGCACAGCCTATATCTGCATGTTAACCTTTTTTTGACCACGATTGCCTAACCCGAATGAATGAATACCAGCGCATCCATTCCTGCAACATGGTGCGGGGAAATTCCGCTTTACGCGGTCACGCTGACGCTGTTTGCCGCGTGCATCACTCTGCTGGCGCAAAACGGGATCTATCCTGACTTCGCGCCGATACTTGCCAACGGGCATCTTTATCTGCTGACTATCCTGGGTCTGGGCGCGGTGGATACGGGGGTGTTTCTGTGGCGAGAACGCCCTGCTGACCCGGTTGCCGCTGTCACTGCGCGCTATACCTCCCGCTGCGCGATCAAACAGGCGCTGCGCGGATTGCCCTGTCTCGTGATCCTGATTGTCCTGATACCGTTTTTCTCCAAAATGAAGGCGGCGATCCCTCTGTTTAACGATTATACCTGGGATGCAGCCTTTATCGCGTGGGACCGCGCGATTTTTGGCGGATATGATGCGTGGGAGATTATGCAGCCCGTGATAGGCTATCCAGTCATCACCGCGTTTCTGGCGTTTCTTTATCAGGTCTGGTTTTTACTACTCTATCCCGGCTGCCTGTTCTTTGCGTTTGCGCGCATCGATCCGTTGCTGAAACGGCAGTTTTTCCTGACCTATGTTTTGAGCTGGAGCCTGATTGGCGGGGCGATGGCAACATGGCTTGCATCGGTCGGTCCGTGCTTTGTCGGCCCGATATTGGGCAATCCTGCATTCGATGAACAGATGGCCTATCTCAATGCCGCCAATGATCAGCTCCCGGTCATGACCTTGACCGTACAGCAAATGCTGCTCGACTGGTTTGCCGCCGATGCCAACGGCCTGGGTAGTGGTATCACCGCCATGCCCAGTATGCATGTCGCCATCGCATTCCTGTTCTGGCTGGCCGTGCGCAGGCATTCACACCGTTTCGGAACGGCATTCGCTGCATTTTTCGCGGTCACATGGCTCAGCTCGGTCCACCTTGCCTATCACTATGCGGTCGACGGGCTGGTATCGGTACTGGCCGTCACAGTCTTCTGGAAAGTCAGCGGCGCAGTGATCGGCGCATGGGACAGTCTGTTAAATCAATCGGCTTACCCGGCCGCGCGGACAAAGACCGTGCCAGCTGAATAGCCCGCGCCAAAGCTGCAAATCAGACCGGTGTCACCGGCGGCAAGATCATCATTGTTCAAATGAAACGCGATGATTGAACCTGCACTGGACGTATTGCCATAGGTATCGAGCACGGTCGGGCTTTCATCCGCGCTGGCTTCATGCCCCAATACCCTTTGCGCAATCAGGCGGTTCATCCCGGCATTGGCCTGGTGCAGCCACAGGCGGCGCAATTCTGCCGGATCGATCTGAAGCCGGTCCGCCTCCTCGATGATCATCTGGGCAACCATCGGCACGACTTCCTTGAAAACTTTACGCCCTTCCTGCACGAATAATTTGTCCGGCGCATCTGCGGTTTCGGGGCTGGCCTTGTTCAAATAGCCGAAATTATTGCGGATATTGTTGGAAAAGACCGTTTTCAGCCTGGTCCCCAAAATGTCCCAATGCCGGGCCGGCGCCAATGCGGCATCTTCCACCAGCACCGCCGTGGCGACATCGCCGAAGATGAAGTGACTGTCCCGGTCGCGCCAGTTCAGATGGCCGCTGGTTATTTCGGGGCTGACCACCAGAACCGAACGCGCATTGCCCGCGCGGACATAATCGGCCGCAGTCTGGATACCAAAGGTCGCAGACGAACAGGCGACATTCATGTCAAAGCCAAAACCGTCAATTCCCAGCGCCTGCTGAATCTCGATAGCCATCGCCGGATAGGGCCGCTCCATATTGGAGGCCGCGCAGAGCACCGCATCGACATCTTTTGGGTCGCGCCCTGCCTTCTCGAGCGCCTGCCGGGCGGCCTTCACGCCAATCTCTGCAAGTACCGAAATCTCGTCATTGCTGCGTTCTTCCCAGCGCGGCTCCATGATGGCGGTATCCAGAACCGGGGTTTTGGACATGACATGGCGGGCCTTGATACCGCTGGCTTTCTCGATAAATTCGACCGAGCTTGGCGAGAGCGCCTCGATCTCGCCCGCCCCGATCGCAGCGGCATTGTCGCGATTGAATTCATCGACATATTTGTTGAAGCTATCGACCAGTTCCGCGTTGGAAATGCTGTCCTCGGGCGTAAACAGGCCGGTCGATGAAATCACTGGGGCGTGTGTATATTGCATCATCTTCCACTAATGGCAGCAGCGGGATGCCGCAAGATTTGTGACGGCTCAATTTCGCACGCACACTACATGACACGAAAAAGGGCGCCTGCCCTGCGGCAAGCGCCCTTTCTTCTTCAGTGCAGTCAGCCCTTAGAACTTTGTCCGGACAGTCACGCCATATGTCCGCGGTGCCAGGGTGAACGCCGAGCGTGAGTTGTTCGCACCAGTGCTCCGCAAAGTGGTGTTGAACGTAACGCCGCGGGTCACACGGTCAGTCAGGTTGTTTACGTAGAACTCGATTTTGAACATATCATCAATACGGCCAAAACCGGCCCGCAGATTAACAAACGCGCTGCCATCTTGAACATCGGCAATAATCAGCGGCGCTGCATCAATCGCCGCTTGAAGCCCAAGTGCCGCCACCTGGGCTGCACTTGGCGGTACAATTGCTTGGGTCGACGTCCGCTGATCACTCTCGATCCGCAATTGGCCTGACAGAGAGAATTCATAATCATCAGAGATCGGACGCTCGTACAGGACACCCAGCAATCCGACGATATTCGGCGCATTTGTCAGATCGTTTCCGCACAGCGAATTTACCGTAATGGCAGTGGATGTACCCGCACAATTTTCAGGATAGCGTGCATCCAGAATTGTCATGCCGCCACTAACCGTAAGGTAATCACTCGGTCTGATAACGGTTTCCAGCTCAACCCCGGTCGATTTTGCAACCGGGACATTGAAAGTCTGGAATGCGGTGCCCGTGAATTCCAGCACCTGGAAGTTTGTAAACTCCTCGTGGAAACCAGCCAGGTTCAGCGTTACCGCATTATCAAGCAGTTTGGCTTTCAGGCCGACTTCATAGGCATCGACCTCTTCGGAGGCAAAGGTCGGGTCAGCGCCGCCCACAGCCGCCGTGGTATCGAGGTTGATACCACCTGATTTGTAGCCATGTGTGAAGCTGGCGTAAACATTGACCGGCGCGGCAAATTCATACCCGACATTGATGGTATAAATCAGCTCTTCATCTTCAAACGCCGCGTCAAATGTCCGGACCAGCGGCAAGTTGAACGGCGCGAAAGCCTGAGGCAAATCCGCTGGCGCTGCAAAACCAAAGCAACCCAATCCGATCAGTGCCGGTACAAGCGGACTGGTTGGAGCCGCCAGAACGGTGTTTACCGATGCCGGGCAGATTGCATTATTGGTAGAGAGCTGATCGAAGCCGCCTTGCTTCTCCTCAAACGAATATCGTGCGCCGAGTGTCAGCGTCAGACCGTCGACCAGTTCGAATGAATTATGCGTGAAAAGCGAATAGCTTTGCGCGCTTTGGTTGAACGCATTGGTGGTACGCGTGCCGGCAGGCTCCACGCCGGTAAATGTCGTCAGCGGGTTTGCGCCGAAGCCCCCACCCAGAAATGCACCAACATTTTCACCGTAATCTTCGCCCAGAACAAATGTTTGTTCGGTATTAATCTGCTCGTCAGAATAATAACCGCCGATCAGATAATTCAAACGACCGCCAGCAGCTTCGCCCTGGAGGCGCAATTCGGCGGTGTATGTTTCAATTTTAACGAGGTTTGGATCAACATCGAAAATATCGAGTGCTGTAAAGTCGCTGTCATACCGTTCGAACGAGTCAAAATTACGATAGGAACCAATGAAGATCAGATCCGCACTATCGCTGATCGGTACTTCAATCTCACCCGTCACACCATAATTTTTGACATTGGCCTCGGGTGCAAAATTGAGCGACACAATACGATCGTCAACCGCCTGCTGGAAGGTATCCTGGCCAAACGGATTGCGCGATACGGTTCTTTGTCCGTTACCCGCATTTGGGCCAAGGCCGACTGCATTAAACGCGCCCAAAGCGACCAGCGGCGTTTCATATAGCTCGATAGCGCCGCAGCAACTGCTGGTACTTTTTGAATAATCCGCGATCAGACGGCCGCGAATGCCGCCTTCGGTTTCAAAACCCAGCTGGCCCCTGACCAAGAACTGATCGACATCATTCGTATCATCGAACGGTGTACCGTTCTCGTCCACAACGGTGAGATAGCCGTCCCGCTTACGGTAAGCGCCGGTCACACGAAGAGCCAATGAATCCTGAACAATCGGCACGTTCACCGCGCCTTGCAGACTCAACTCATCGAAATTGCCGTAAGACGCATTCGCAAAACCGCCGAATTCGCTGAGATCAGGGCGGACATTGGTAATGTTGAGCGCACCAGCGGATGTGTTGCGCCCGAACAATGTACCTTGCGGCCCGCGCAGGACTTCGACCCGCTCGACATCGACAAATTCAGACAGGGCAACGCCAGGACGGGACTGGTACGCACCATCAACAAAGATGCCCACTGCCGATTCAAAACCGATGTTATTCGACGTGGTACCAACGCCCCGAATACGCAGAACGACTGATCCGGATGCGATTTGCGCGGTGGAGCTGGAGAAGCTCGGCGCGACTGACGTAACCTGGGTGATGTTACTCACGCCCTGCCGCTCCAGCTGTGCGGGCCCGACCGCCGTAACCGCAAGAGGAATATCCTGAACATCCTGAGCCCGGCGGGTCGCCGTAACGATGATAATGTCTTCATCATCAAGGGCAGATGCAGCCTCGCTGCTGTCAGCATCCTGCGCGTAGGCCGTGGCTGGTAGACCGAATGCCAAGACGGCAGCTGTCGAACCCAAAAGTGCTTTCTTCATCCTCTTCCCTTTTTATCGCGTATCGTTGCCGATACTGTGTTACGCAGCGCCCGCTTTTGCGGATCAAAGCTGTTACGAAACGCTATTGCATAGCTATGCAGAGTTACACAATGACATGTTAGTCGTTTTTTGCGCAACATTCCGCTTGAGTGTCTTAATTGCATCATATCCAGCCGCGCATGCGCGCGGTGCCCGGGGCGCTGGTAACTGGGCGGTTCTGACACCGGGGGAGAAGGGGGATGGCGGGGGTGCGCGGCCCGCCCCGCCCCGCTTTACGCTCTACCGCATGCGCACAGGATACCGCGTGCGAACAGGAACAGGTACGCAAAGCGCCGCGTATGCACATTCAACATGGCGATGAGCGGCGCGGGCAAGTTGCTGAGGCAAGTGGTGGACAGGATAGGATTCGAACCTATGTACGCTTGCGCGGGCAGATTTACAGTCTGCTGCCTTTAACCACTCGGCCACCTGTCCACTGGCTTGCTTGATACGGGAAGACCCGCTGCGTTGGTGATCTGCAAATACGGACCGTATTTACAAGACTGACCCGCCGAGAAGCGCCCCAATGGCGAAGCGGCGCTTGCCTGTCAATGGGGCTGCTGGCATGGGGGGCCTGCTGGCATAAGGGGGTCTGCTGGCATGGCATCGATAATCAGCGGGGCAACCGCTGAACTGATCCAATTTTTTAAGGGAGTGCTCATGGCCAAAGGCGGTAGCAAACGCGCATTACGTGGCCGCGCGGGCCGGATGCAGGGTGGGCGCGGCAGCGGGCGGGCAAGTTCCGGCCAAATCCGCCTGTGGGGCCGCCACGCGGTAGAGGCTGCCTTGAAAAACCCCCAGCGCAGCCACCACAAATTATGGGCCACGCGCGAAGGCATTGCATCGCTTGACGGGGAACTGCCGGAAACTTTCCCGATTGAATATGCCGAAGTGGCTGATCTGGCCCGTCTGGTCAGCCGCGATGCCCCGCATCAGGGCCTCGTGCTGGAATGCGCGCCGCTGGAGGATTTGCATCTGGGCGATGTGCTGGAGACGCCATCTGAGGGGCCTCTGCTGATTTTGGATCACGTGACCGATCCGCATAATGTCGGCGCGATCCTGCGGTCCGCATCGGCATTTGGGGCAGCCGCGATTATCACGCAGGACCGGCACGCGCCGCCGGAATCGGGCGTGGTCGCGAAATCTGCATCGGGCGCGCTGGAAACCGTGCCGTGGGTTCGGGTGGTCAACCTCGCCCGCGCACTCGACGACATTGCGGCAGCGGGGTATTGGCGGATTGGCATGGCAGGTGAAGCCGAAGCAACGTTTTCACAGGCACTTCCGGCAGGGCGCGTGGCGCTGGTGATGGGCGCGGAAGGGGGCGGAATGCGGCCAAATATCGCGGCGCATTGCGATGCGCTGGCCCGTTTGCCAATCAGCAACGCCATCGAAAGCCTGAATGTGTCCAACGCGGCAGCCATTGCCCTATATGCCATTGCCACTCGGTAGCTGCGGCGCTGCGGCGCTGCCGCGCTGTTTCTGCGCTGGCCGGATGCTGACATCCGAAGCGGCCCCGCGCAGCCGGTGGGAACGCGCCCCGCTCCCGCTGAAATGGCGGAGATTTGGCGAAGATTTGGCGGGGATCTTGCGGGGATCTTGCGGGGATCTGGCGGGGATCTGGCGGGGATCTGGCGGGAGCATGGACAGATGCCCACCGGAATGTCGTGCGCACGCCGGAGACGATCCCACACTGAAAAAGCCCCGTCAGGCACGGGACCGAACGGGGCTTTTTCAGATGGGCTGGACCCAGCGCGCTTGCACGTGATCCTTAGGGTCAGGACCCTAGTTGACTGCGTCTTTCAATCCCTTGCCCGCTTTGAACTTGGGCTGATTGGAGGCCTTGATCGCCATCGGTTCGCCGGTACGCGGATTGCGCCCGGTCGATGCCTTCCGCTTGGCGACAGAAAAAGTGCCAAACCCTACGAGACGGACTTCGTCGCCGCTCGACAGGGCTTTCGTGATTGTTTGAAAGACGCCTTCTACCGCGCTGGCGGAATCGCTTTTGGACAGGCCGCTATTTTCCGCAACAGCACCAATCAGATCGTTCTTGTTCATGATGAACCCCCATTGAAATCTTTGTCAACCGCAGCCGATATGAATCAGCAATTCGAAAGACGCGATTAGAAGGGAATTTTACGCGGGCTGTCAAAGACAATCCGCCAAAACCTGACTTTTTGAACTCAGAGACGCCGGATTCTCTCCAAAACGGCTCTGCCGGATTCGCGCTAGGTGATTATCGCCAGTGTTTTCATTCTGTTACGAATCGGTTGCGTCGCGGTACTCAATGCGCAGTCGGCGGGGTCACGCCATGTCCCGCAGCGCCCGGCTGCGATGCAAGATCATCCGCCTCGGTCCACTCGATCGCGCGCGGCATTGATGTCAGCGCCGTCTCCAGAACCTGATCAACGTGACTGACCGGCACGATCTTGAGCCCGTCTTTCACATTGGCCGGAATTTCGGCCAGATCCTTCACATTATCTTCCGGAATCAGCACGGTGGTGATGCCGCCGCGCAGTGCCGCGAGCAGCTTTTCCTTGAGCCCGCCAATTGGCAGCACCCGGCCGCGCAACGTGACTTCGCCTGTCATGGCAACATCGGCGCGCACGGCAATGCCGGCCAGGGTCGATACGATCGACGTCACCATGCCGACACCTGCGCTGGGGCCATCTTTGGGCACAGCGCCCTCGGGCAAATGTATATGGATATTTTTGCGCTGAAAAATCGACGGTTTAATACCGTAGGCTGGTGCCCGCGCTTTTACAAAACTGAATGCCGCCGCGACGGATTCATTCATCACATCGCCCAGCTTTCCAGTGGTCTTGATTTCGCCTTTACCCGGCGTGGTCACGCTTTCAATCGTCAGCAGTTCCCCGCCAACTTCGGTCCAGGCAAGGCCAGTGACCGCGCCCACCTGCGCTTCGCTGTCGGACATGCCGTGTTTGAATTTGCGCACCCCGGCAAAATCGCCAAGATTGTCTGGCGTGATCACCACACTGCTCGCTTCCTTTTCAAGAATTTTGCGCAGGCTCTTACGCGCTAGCCGGGCGATTTCGCGTTCCAGCGTCCGCACCCCGGCTTCGCGGGTGTAATAACGGATCAGATCGCGCAATCCGTCTTCAGTCAGTTCAAACTCGCCGTCTTTCAGCCCGTGATCGTCCACCTGTTTCGCGATCAGATGGCGCTGGGCAATCTGCACTTTCTCGTCTTCAGTATAGCCCTCCAGCCGAATGATCTCCATCCGGTCAAGCAAAGGCTGCGGCAGGTTCAGGCTGTTGGCGGTGGTCACGAACATGATATCCGACAGGTCAAGGTCGAGTTCGAGATAGTGATCCTGGAATTTTCCATTCTGTTCCGGATCTAGCACTTCGAGCAGCGCCGAGGCCGGATCACCGCGAAAGTCCTGACCAAGCTTGTCAATCTCGTCGAGCAGAAACAGCGGGTTGCTGGTTCCGGCCTTTTTCAGATTGGTGACGATCTTGCCCGGCAAAGACCCGATATAGGTCCGCCGGTGGCCGCGAATTTCGGCTTCATCGCGCACACCGCCCAATGACTGGCGCACAAATTCGCGTCCGGTGGCACGGGCAATGGATTTACCTAAGCTGGTCTTACCAACACCGGGCGGGCCGACCAGACACAGGATCGGGCCTTTCAGCTTGTTCGTCCGCGCCTGCACGGCCAGATATTCAATGATCCGGTCCTTCACCTTTTCCAGTGCATAGTGATCGGCATCGAGAATTTCCTGCGCCTCTGCGATGTCTTTTTTGACTTTGCTTTTCTTGCCCCAGGGCAGACCCAGAAGCACGTCGAGATAGTTGCGCACCACGGTGGCTTCGGCGCTCATCGGCTGCATGCCCTTAAGCTTCTTCAGCTCGCTTTTGGCTTTGGCCTTCGCCTCTTTTGACAGTTTGAGCTTTTCGATTTTTTCGGTCAGCTCGGCCATTTCATTGGCCTCTTCCGCTTCACCGCCCAGCTCGTTCTGGATCGCTTTCATCTGCTCGTTGAGATAATATTCGCGCTGCGTCTTTTCCATCTGGCGTTTCACCCGCCCGCGGATCTTGCGTTCGACCTGCAGAACAGACAATTCGCCTTCCATGAAGGACATGACCATTTCCAGCCGCTTCAACGGATCGGCTTCGGTCAGCAGAGCCTGTTTATCATTCACCTTGGCATTGATGGCAGCGGCAACAGCATCGGCCAGCGCCCCGGCATCATCTATCTCTTCCAGCTCCTGCGATGCATCGTCACCCAGCTTCTTATTCAGCTTGGAATATTCGCCGAATTGCTTGGTGACGGACCGCATGGTCGCCACCACTTCGTTACCCGATGCGGTCACCGGTTCGCCAATGCTGACATCGGCGAGCGTGTGCCCGCCAGCAGCCTTAAGCTGTTCCAATGTTGCGCGGCTGGTGCCTTCTACCAGTACCCGCACGGTGCCATCGGGCAATTTGAGCAATTGCAGGACCTGAGCGATGACGCCGACATCAAACAGATCGTCGCGCTGCGGATCATCGCAGCCGGGATCGAGCTGGGCCAGCAGGAAGATGTCCTTATCGCCCTCCATTGCCACTTCCAATGCCGCCACAGATTTATCCCGCCCGACAAATAACGGCACGACCATACCGGGAAAAACGACGATATCGCGAAGGGGAAGAAGGGGGAAAGTGCTCATGTAAGGGTCCGTTTGATCGATATTGCGCCGCGCAGATGCGCTGCCTGGACAGATATGGGTATAGACTCGGCGCGCTGCAATGGCGTTGTGCCGGGCGGTGGTGGATGGGCCGCCGCCGGTTGATGCGTGCAGTGCCGCCAGCGGCGATCGGGCAAGCCGTCAGAAAATGACGCTTACCGTTACGACATCGGAATATGCGCCGTTCACGCCCGCCGGCAATGCATCAATCCGGCCATAGGCTGTAAGGCCGATATCGCTGATGCCGGCAGTATTGCCCGCCAGCATATATCCGCCGGGCGCTGGGCCCCAGCGGAAAGTGCGCGCAGCATTCAGATAGACATTATACTCGATAAACTCGCCCGATCCATTGACCATCCGCCGCTGGTTTCCAATCGCATTCTGCCCATTATCCATGCGGATCTGAACATACTGAAACACCGTGCACCGCACAGTGACAGTGGCGGTCGCGTCAATCGGCCCGGTTCTGCGGGGATTGATTGTTCCAAAATCCATTGGCGTTGCGCGTACGCCGCAGCGGTTCACGACTTGCCCGCTCACAGGCATGCTCGCGCTTTCGGACTGGGCGAATGCCGGCACAGAACATACCAATCCGGCCAGGCAGCCGGTCATACCAAGAATAGTGCGTTTACTCACCCGAGTTTCAGAGTCCTCTATCTGTTCGGCTGGGTTAGCCAAAAAGACTTAGGGACAGATTAAACTTAGGATAACCCGCCATTAACGATTATCGGTTTTCCCGGCCAAACAGGCGCATATGTTATCCCGCCTTAAAAGTTGACTGTAACTGTCAGAGTATCCCGGTAAATGCCTGACTGGGTGGTCGCAGACAGACCATTGATCCGGCCATATACCACCGTCCGGACCGGGCCTGTCGCCGAGCCTTGCGCTCCATCACGCAGTGTCCCGGCCAGCCATTCTTGCGAGCGGCCCTGGTCAGTGTAAAGATCATAGAACAGATGCCCGCCAGAATCGTTCGACATGGCGCGGCGGCCGTCAACCGGGTTCGATCCGCCATCAATGGCGAGCTGATACTGGCTGTTGGCAGTGCACAGGACATCGATATGGCTCTGCGCATCAATCGCTGTTTTTGCCGATGCAACATCGCGGATTTGCGCCACCGGAAATGACAGTGCGCCAGCCGAAATCTGGCAGTTATTTTGTACTTCTACAGAGACATCCATTGTGCTGGATGTCGAACTTGCAGATGCCGAACCCGCTATGACAAGCGACGCTGCAACACATGCAATTGTGGTGATAATGTCACGCATGACGTTACCTTTTATCGTGGCCTCCTAGCCGTCTACCGGCCTAGGGCAGAGATGTTAACACCGTCCTAAGAACCGGTATTACCCCATACCGGGCAAGTTGAACCCTGGTGGCAGACCCATACCCTGCTGGATATTCTTCATTTCCTCTTCAGAAACACGGTCTGCCTTGCCGCGCGCATCATTGAATGCCGCCGTCACCAGATCCTCCACCATCTGCTTTTCTTCGGGTTTCATCAGGCTGTCATCGATGTTGACGCCCAGAACGCGGCCCTTGGCAGAACATTTCACTTTCACCAGACCGCCGCCTGCCTCGCCCGTGACTTCGATTGCATCGAGTTTGGACTGAACATCGTTCATCTGGGTCTGGATGGTTTCAGCAGCTTTTTGCGCCGCCTGGATCATTTCTTCCATCGATTTCATGCGCGTTTACTCCACGTATTTCGGCCCGCAGATTGCGCATGCGGGCCGTGATCTTCTTCAACCATTTCCGCCTCTGGAAAGGCTGTCATTGTTGCTTGAACGAGCGGATGGGCGCGAAGTTTCTCCAATTCGGAAACTCTTTGCGCTTCGCTCACCTCCACCAGAGAGGGCGCGCCGCCTTCGGCGACGTGCTCGACTGTCCACCGCTCTCCGGTTGCGCCCATCAGCGCCTCACGTATTTGCGGGATGATATCGTCCTTGAACTGCGGCGAGCGAGAAAATATCAAGCTGGTTTTTTCGACACTGATGGGCCGCACCTGCATCCGCATGATGCTCGCTGCCAAATGATTGCCATTGGCCTCGACCTGTTCGACCAGTTGCTTCCAATTGAGCGAACCGGCCGCACTTCCAGACGTGCCAGATGCGTCACCTGATCCCGCAGATGCGGCCGGCACACCGGTGGCGGCCAGATGCTCAATCTTTTTGGCGAGCTTACCCGGATCAGGCATGTCGGATGCGTGCAATGCACGCAGCAACGCCATTTGCGCGGACATCAGCGGATCGGGCGATTGGCGCGTTTCGTCATGCCCCTTCAGCAGCAATTGCCACAGCCGGTGGAGCTGCGCGGCGGACAGGCGCCCTGCCCAGTCTTTCAGCGCATCACGCTCTTCGCTGGTTGGCGCATCGGGTTCCCCGCCGCTCACCTGGCTGACCGTGATCCGGTGCACCAGATCCATCAGGCCGCGCATCAATGCCAGCGGCTCTACGCCCAACGCATATTGGCTGTTCACTGATGCCAGCAAGCCAGTCGCATCGCCATCCAGCAAACAGCCGAGCAAGCGGCGCTGCGCGCTTTTATCGGCCAGGCCGAGCATTTCCTGAACGCGGCTGGCCGCAACCGCGCCGTCCCCGCCCAAATCCGCATGGGCGATTGCCTGGTCCAGTATTGACAGCCCGTCGCGCACCGATCCCTCGGCAGCGGCGGCGATCATGTGCAGCGCCTCGGCCTCCGCCTCAACCCCTTCGAGGCTGCAAATCTTGGCAAAATGCTGGTGCAACAGATCGCTGGTAATACGCCGCAAATCAAATCGCTGGGTCCGGCTGAGCACTGTGACCGGCAGTTTGTCCACCTCGGTGGTTGCAAAGAGGAATTTCACATGCGCTGGCGGTTCCTCAAGTGTCTTAAGCAAGGCATTGAAAGCATTGCGCGACAGCATATGGACTTCATCGATGATATAGATTTTGTACCGGGCACTGACCGCAGCATAGCGGACCGCCTCGATAATTTCGCGCACATCATCAACACCGGTATGCGATGCGGCATCCATTTCGATAACGTCGATATGGCGGCCCTCTGCAATGGCGACGCAGGGTTCGCATTGTCCGCATGGGTCAATCGTCGGGCCGCATTGGCCGTCAGCGCCGATGCAATTAAGAGCCTTCGCGATAAGCCGCGCGGTCGAGGTTTTCCCGACCCCGCGCACCCCGGTCATCAGAAACGCATGCGCCAGCCGGTCACGCTCTATCGCATTGGCCAGCGTGCGCACCATCGGCTCTTGTCCAATCAGCTCGCTGAATGTCTGCGGGCGATATTTGCGCGCCAGAACACGGTAAGGCTGGTCACTGACCTCAGGTTTCGGCCCGGCATGCAGGTGCGGCGTTTGTGCGCCAGGCTCAGGCTCACACGCAGGCGCAGGCACAGACGCAGGAGTAGGCACAGGCGCCGCGGAACCAAACATCGTATCCTGACCGGCGGCCTCCAGCTCGGCAGCAGTCGGCGCGGTTTGTGGCTCGTCCCCCCCGGCGCTTTGACCAGCGCCATCATGCGCACCATGTTGCCAAGGCGGAGTGTCAGATTGGTCAGGTGAGTCGCTCATCCCCTCAGTGTAGGATGAAGCCACGGCAATGTCATGACCGCTCGGCGATGAATTTGTGCGCTGAACAGAACTGTTTCTGGGGAAAAAAAGGAGCCGGGCGACCCGCAGCAAAATCGTTGTGGCTGCTTCCTTCCGGACCTGACCAGGTTGGCGAACGCAAACGTCCACCCGACTCCCGCGAACGATATGGCGAAGCGGCGGCGGTTAATCAAGAGCGCGGTCATGCTGAAAACGGATTGGCCCGGCCGCCGTACCCCAACGCCGCCGTACCCCAACGCCGCCATACCCCAACGCTGCCGTCACATGCGTATCTCAAGGGGTGGCCGCAATAATGCAATAATGATGTCTCGCTCTACTGGCCAAGACTGGACAGCGGATTGGCGCGCTGGCACGCAGCCATCAGTACTGAAAATCGCGAGAGGACACATATGACACGCGCAATCACCAAACTAACCGCGGGCTGCATTGCCCTCGCTCTCACTTTGCCGCAGCCAGTGCTCGGGCAATCGATTGATTTCGGCAATGATGACAGCGAATGGGCCAATGATGGCGAATGCGACGATCCACGGTTTGAGGGCCCCGGCATGACACGCACGACTTTGCTCGATACCGACATTAAACGCGATGCAACCGATTGCCGCACAGCCTATGAGGCAGGGCAATTAACGCTGAAAGCGTCCGCCCCGCGCAAGCCGGTTTCATCGATCGATTTCGGTGATAACAGCAGCGAATGGGCCAATGATGGCGAATGCGATGATCCGCGTTTTGCAGGTCCGGGCATGACCACCACACCGCTGCTTGATGAAGATATTCGCGGGGATGCCAATGATTGCCGCGCGGCGTATGAAGCTGGCCAGCTAAACCTGCGATAAAGCCGTCAGAACCTTAGCGGAAATTATCCGCGTAAGCCTGTATTTTGAGCGTTCTGGGCGGGGTCTGATGCACCCGTGCCGCGATCCCGTGCTTTTCAGCATAGCCCTTTGCCGCGTCCTTGGTCGGGAATTTCAGCTGCACTTGGGCCTGCGTATCACCGCTGCCGGTCCAGCCCATCAGCGGATCGGGCCTGCGCGCTTCGCTTTGTTCAAATTCCAGCAGCCATGTATCCGTTTTTGCCTTGCCAGATTGCATTGCGCTTTTCGGGATTTGATAAATACGTGCTGCCATGATGCCCTGCCTTATAAGGTGTCCGCCCTTAAATCAGGAATCGCTGCGTGAAAAGGCATTCTTGGTTTTGAGGCTGGGCTTCTCCAGCCACGGCTGATCGGGCCAGCGGTGTTTTGGATATCGCCCCTTCATATCCTTGCGCACATCATTCCAGCTGCCTCGCCAAAATGTGGGCAAATCGCGCGTTGCCTGGATCGGGCGCTGTGCCGGACTGGTCAGATTGAGCAGCAACGGCGTGTCACCGATAAGCGGATGCCGGTCTAACCCGAACAGAGCCTGCACGCGCACCTCCACAGATGGGGCGCCATCGCCTGCATACGCAATTGCATGATGCGAACCTGCAGGACTGATGAAATATTCCGGCGCGCGCGCATCCAGCGTCTGCCGATCGTGCCAACCCATCATGTTGAGCACCGCATTGGCGATCTGTCCCGCGCCAAAATCAAGAGTGCGCTTGCCCGCCAAAATCGGATCAAGCCATAGCGGGGCGCTGTCCCGCAATGCGTCGGGTGACAGCGATGCAATTGCTGCAAAACGGCCGCGCGCAAGCAGCGCGGCGGGAATGAGTGTTTCCAGCATGTCCAGGGCTTTACCGCGCACCATATCCAGCACGGCACCATCATCGGGTTGCGGATCAGGACCACTCGATAGCATGATTGCGCCCAGTCGCCGCTCCAGCCGCGCCTCGACACGCTGTGCCTGCGCGTTCCAGTTGAGCACCGATTGCTGAGCGATCATCTCGGCCAGATAATGTTCGGCCTCATCCGCCTCCAAAGGCGCAGCCGCAGTTATCCGTGCGCCTTTCGCATGGCCCTGAGCATCACCGATCACCAGCCATTCGGCGCGCGCCAAAGGTGATATGGGGTCGAGCCCATAGCCGCGCCCGCCCGCAGAAATCCAGTGTTCACCGCCCGCACCGCGCCGCTTTGCGATATTGGCAGGCATCGCCTGCGCGAGATATATGGCGGGCGGAATGGGCTGTGCTTGCGTGCCATCAACCAGCTTTTCCGCCTGTTTTGCCCAGCGCGCCGCCAATTGTGTCGATGCTTTCGCGCGAGGCGAACGGTCAGTGTTCCAGCGCGCCAATCGGCCAAGTAAATCTTCCCCGCGTCCGCCCAGGGCGCGTTCTTGCAGCAGCAAAACCAGCTTTGCCCCGTTCAGGGCATCACCCGATTTTGCAGCGAATAATACCGCCGCTGCATGGGACGGTGCCATTGGCAGAGCCGCGACTTTCTCGCCCCAATCGGTAATCGCCCCGCCATCATCCAGCGCGCCCAATTGGCGCAACCTGTCTTGCGCAGATTGCAGCGATGCGGGCGGCGGCTGATCGAGCCACGCCAAGGAGCCTGCATCCTGCACACCCCACCGTGCCAGAGACAGCACCAGCGGCGCCAAATCTGCCGTTTCCATTTCTGGCGGATCAAAGGCAGGCCGCCCCGCGTGACCGGCTTTGGTCCATAGGCGGTAGGCCGTGCCCGGCCCCTGCCGCGCGGCGCGCCCCGCCCGCTGCGCAGATGCGGCCTGGCTGGCCCGTCCTGTCACCAGATGCGTCGTACCCGCAGCACGGTCAAACTCAGCGCGGCGCGATAATCCGCTATCGACCACGATGGACACACCATCCAACGTCAATGACGTTTCAGCGATAGAGGTCGCCAGAATGATCCGGCGCTTGCCTTCCGGATCACGGCGTAATGCTGTGCGTTGCCCAGCCGGATCAACTTGGCCGTGAAGCGGATGTATCGGCGTATTCGGTAGTTTGACCGTCAGCTTTTCGCGCAATCGCTCAATTTCACGCACACCGGGCAGAAACGCCAGAATATCGCCTGCGCCGCCCTGCCATGCAGTGATGACCGCCCCGCTCATCTGATCTTCCAATGGCAATTCTGCGCGCGTGCCCAGCCATTCAATATGCAGCGGATGGGCCTTGCCTTCGCTTTCGATTATTGCCGCGTCAGGGCCCAGCAATTGCCCGAACCGCTCGCCATCAATGGTGGCAGACATCACACAGATGCGTAAATCCTCGCGAACAATAGCGCGGCTTTCCAGCGCCAGCGCCAGCCCCAAATCGCTGTCCAGATGGCGTTCATGCGCTTCATCGAACAACACCGCGCTGACCCCGGTTAATTCGGGATCGCTGATGATGCGGTTCACGAAAATCGCCTCGGTCATGACCAGAATGCGCGTTCTGGCCGATTGCCTGCTGTCCATCCGGGTCAGATAACCGGCCGTCTCTCCCGGCTTTTCGCCCAGAATGTCCGCAATGCGTTCAGCCGCTGCCCGTGCAGCGACCCGGCGGGGGCTCAGCAGGATGATCGCGCCGCTGCACCAGCTCTCGTTCAACAAGGCTGGCGCAACCGATGTCGTTTTCCCGGCCCCCGGCGGAGCAATCAGCACGGCGGCACCCGATGTGCCGAGCGCCTCTAGCAATTCAGGCAGGACAGAATGGATCGGCAGCGTGGTCACGCCGCTGCTGTAGCGGGATCGGAGGTTAGACGAAAGAAAAGAGGCTGCGCCTCAATATCCGCGTGCAACGGCAAATTGCGCCGCTTCGGCCATTGCCTGACGCGCCTTGCTGTCGCGAAAGATCGAAATTGCATCGATCGCACGGTGCGTGAAATGGCGCGCTCTTTCACGCGTGTCGCTTACCGCATCATATTTGGCAATCAGGGCGATTGCTTCGGCCAGATCATCATCAGAGCTGCGTACGCCCGAAATTGCGGCTTTCCAGAATTTCCGTTCGGTCTCGGTCCCGCGTGAATAGGCCAGAATAACGGGTAACGTCATTTTCCCTTCACGGAAATCATCGCCTTGATCCTTGCCCATTTCAGCAGCGTTGGAATCGTAATCAATCGCATCGTCAACCAGTTGGAACGCGACGCCCAGATTGCGGCCATAATCATCCAGGGCGCGTTCCTGCGCATCGTCACACTCAGCAACAACCGCCGATATACGGCTGGCTGCGGCGAACAGGGCTGCGGTTTTTGCGCTGATGATGTTGAGGTACCGCTCCTCGCTGGTTTCGATCTGGCGCTGCGCGGTTAATTGATCAACTTCGCCCTCTGCGATGATCGCGCTGGCGCTCGACAGGATTTTCAGAACTTTCAGGCTGCCATCCTCCACCATCAGCTCAAACGCTCTGCTGAACAGAAAATCGCCGACCAGTACTGTCGCCGGATTACCGAATATGATATTGGCCGCCGCCTTGCCCCGGCGCAGATCGGATCCGTCCACCACATCATCATGCAATAATGTGGCCGTATGAATAAATTCGACCGCTGCAGCCAGTTTGTGATGGCGGGTGCCCTGATAACCGACCAGTTCCGCCCCAGCCAAGGTCAACATGGGGCGCAGGCGTTTTCCGCCGCCCGATATCAAATGGCCGGCCAGTGCCGGTATCAGCGGTATCTCGCTCTGCATCCGGTCCAGAATAACCGAGTTGACCGAATTCATGTCCTGCGCGGTCAGCGCCAGCATCGGGTCCAGCGTCGGGCGCCCTTGCGGGAGGGGGATGATGTCTGCGCTCATTACGTACTCGCACATGGCCATCCATCGCTTCAATGGCAAGTGCGAAGCGGCGTAGAAAGGTTGCAAAATGCGTGATAGAGCTGCGCAGGATGAGCAACACAGACAGCCCCAGCAGTACCGCGGCTAGCACAACGGCCAGCACCGGGCACATGCCCGCACATGACGAGCAATTGGCGTCGTTCCGGCGTAGCATCGACAATATCGACGCGGCGCTGATTCACATGCTGGCAGAACGGTTCCGCATCACGCAGGCGGTTGGCGAGTATAAAGCAAGAGTGACGCTGCCCCCGGCTGATCCTGGCCGTGAAGCGCGCCAGATCGCGCGGCTACGCGGGCTGGCCGAAGAAGCCCAGCTTGACCCTGAATTCAGCGAAAAATTCCTGCGTTTCATTATCGAGGAAGTCATCCGCCATCACGAGCGGGCGGCGAGCAACTCCTCCATCACATAATACAGCCTTATTCGGGTTGCCTTTGGGGCCGTGTCATATCGCGGCGACTGACCGGTCGTGCCGGGCGGCTGTCTGGTTCCGGCCTTGACGCGCGCTGCTGCGCGGCGGGCGGCGGCGCAGATGGCCGCCGGGCGCGCGT
>NZ_JBAUIK010000004.1:0-124154 GCF_049682855.1 Pontixanthobacter sp.
AACTGAAAGTGCTTTACAACCCGAAGGCCTTCTTCACACACGCGGCATGGCTGCATCAGGCTTGCGCCCATTGTGCAATATTCCCCACTGCTGCCTCCCGTAGGAGTCTGGACCGTGTCTCAGTTCCAGTGTGGCTGATCTTCCTCTCAGAACAGCTAGAGATCGTCGCCTTGGTGAGCCTTTACCTCACCAACTAGCTAATCCAACGCGGGCCCATCTAAAGGCGATAAATCTTTGGTCCGAAGACATCATCCGGTATTAGCAGTCATTTCTAACTGTTATTCCGAACCTAAAGGCAGGTTCCCACGCGTTACGCACCCGTGCGCCACTAACCCCGAAGGGTTCGTTCGACTTGCATGTGTTAGGCATGCCGCCAGCGTTCGTTCTGAGCCAGGATCAAACTCTCAAGTTTGTGTCACAAACCAATTGGCACTGCCCAGGGGCAGCAAACCAAGTAGCTTGAATTTAAGGAGTCGATACCTGCATACAAACGTATTTTATGGATACATTTGAGACATGTTTAGTCTTGGCGTGTACCAAGATTAGGCATCGACTTAATTTAACAGGTATCTATAGCCCTAAAGCCTATAGACCTGGCGCCGTCGCCCACATGTCCCTTCATCATAAACTAACAATGTCAAAGAGCCGCTCAACATAAAAGCGGACAGCAATGGTTTCCCCGATTTACACCGGGGGACCGGCTATCCGATTAATGTTGGCGACCAACCCGGCGAAGCGGCAAAGCCGTCGTTTCCGTGTTGGTGAGGCGCTTCTACTGGCGGTTCTGAAAATCGTCAAATGCTTTTTGCAATTTTATTACAAAAGAAACGAAATTGAACGAAAAATCCCGGAAATCCGGGGTTTTTCCGCTTATATTTTCCCGTATCTGCGGCATGTTTGCGGATGCGGGGCCGCTCTGGAACGGGTATCCGGTGAAGAATCGAAGGCGGGTGCGGCCAAAACAACCGCAAAACGCGGTCCGATCATGGCGGATGAACTTTCAACCACATAGTTAATCGGCCCGTTTATTGGCTGATTCTTCACCTTTGCCCTCTATGCGCGGGACAGTGACGCAAGACGTGTTCCTCACTTCCCCGGATTCGCGAGCCGAGTCGGGCGATGATCCCGATTTCGGTATACGCGTACGCAATGCCGTCGCGTGGCGCTGGGGCACGCAGGTCCTGGCGCAGATTATCACCTGGACGTCCACTTTCGCAGTCGTGCGCTTGCTGGAGCCGAGCGATTACGGCCTGTTCGCAATGACGCACGTTATGCTTAACGCGCTCGCGTTCCTCAACGGATATAGCTTCGCGACATCCCTTATACAGGCCGATCATATAGATCAGCGGCGCACCGGGCAGGTGTTCGCCCTGCTACTGATAATGAATACATGCCTTGCCATTGCGCAATTCCTGCTCGCCCCGGTTGCAGCGGACTATTACGGGCAGCCGCAAGTCGAAGCGATGCTGAAAGTCCAGGCCGTGATCTTCCTGACCACCCCGTTCATCGCGCTGCCCAGTGCGCTGCTGTCGCGGCAGATACAGTTCAAAAATCAGGGTCTCGTGAATTTGCTCTGTGCCGCGGTGGGCGCAGGCACGGCGCTCGCTCTGGCATGGCTGGGTTACGGTGTATGGGCATTGGTCTATGCGCCGATCGCGATGTTCACCGTCAAAGCTCTCGGCCTGACGATCTCTGCCCGGCTGTTGGTGTGGCCGGTGTTTGATTTCCGCGGCGCAGGCGACATAATCAGCTTTGGCGGCGCGCTGACCCTATGCCAGCTATTCTGGATTGTGCAGAGTCAGAGCGACATCCTGATTGCGGGGCGCGCTTTCGATGTGCATGATCTGGGCTTGTATGCAGAGGCGCTGTTTGTCACGCTCATAATTACCGCGCGGTTTCTGCCGCCGATTAACGAAGTCGCCTTTCCCGCTTATGCGGAACTGCACAAGAAAGGGAAGCCTCTGGCCGCCCCCTTCCTGCGCACCGCGCGTACAGTCATTCTGGTCACCGCGCCTTTATATGTTGGCCTTGCCCTGACCGCTGATGCCGCGATCCTGACCCTGTTCGGCCCCAAATGGACGGAAATGGCACCGATTGCTGCCGGCCTTGCATTGGCCATGCCCTTCTTTGCACTGCAAATTGTCTGCTCCCCTGCCACCAATGCGATTGGCCGGCCGCGTATATATGTGGCCAGCAGCATTGCGGGTGCGGTGTTGTTCCCCTGCGCCTTCCTGTGGGGCATTTCGGCTGGCCCGATGGGGCTTGTTCATGCGTGGTGGGTTGCCGCCCCCGGATTGCTGGTGACAACGCTGGTGCTGACCCTGCCCGCCATCAATGTGCGGTTCGGTGATCTGGTAGCCCAGCTGATCCCTGCAATGGTCGGCTGCGCGGTGATGGCTGCAACGGTTTCCGGCGCGAAATTTCTGACAGCTGGCCTTTTCGCGCCCGTTGAACTGCTATGCCTGGCCGCGATTGGCGGGGCGACATATGCCGGGACATTATGGCTGGTCTGGCCAACTGTAATCCGCGAAACATGGGCGATGCTGCGCCAGCGCAGTGCCGTCCCGGATAGCGATACCAGCAGGACCGGCGCGATAAGCTGATTAGGTGGCGGCGCCGCGGCGTGGTATATCCACGTCTCGTCATTAAGAAACACCCGTTCACTATGCTCCATTTCGTTCTTCTCGCCGGGTCTGCTCTGGCTGCGCCAATCGCCCCGGCCCACTCCTTACCAGACCGCGAAGACGCAGCGCCCAAAAACACTGCGCCCGAAAACACTGCGCCCGAAAACACTGCGCCCGAAAACACTGGGCAGAGCGGCGCGACAAACGGCGAAGAGGTGGTCGAGGGGCAAGCCGATTTTCACAAACGGCTGACCGTGCCGGTCACCATCAAGGGCGAAGGCCCGTTTCGCTTCATGATTGATACCGGCGCGCAAGCCACAGTGGTTACGCGCGGTTTGACCGAACGGCTCAAACTGCCATCTGCGGGCCGCGCCACGGTGGTTGGCATGGCCAGCAGCAAGGCAGTGGATCTGGTCGAGCTGAGCGGACTGGAATTTGCCGCGCGAATATTCGGCACTATCGAAGCGCCTATGCTGGAGGCGCGCAATATCGGCGCGGACGGCATCCTGGGCCTCGACAGTCTGCAGGACCTGCGCGTTCTGATCGATTTTCGGGCCAATTCGATTGCAGTGGATAATGCCGCGGCACTGGGCGGGAATGCCGGGTATGAAATCGTCGTCCGCGCGCGCCGCCGCCTCGGCCGCCTGATCATCACCAATGCCGTGATTGACGGCGTCAAAACCGCGGTGATTATCGATACCGGCGCTCAAAACAGCTTCGGCAATCCCGCTCTGAAACGGAAATTGCGGTCGCGCAGCCGGGAAGAAGTAAGCGCAACCGACGTCAACGGCGCCGTGCTGGTTGGTGATCGTCACATCGCAAAATCGGTCCGCATCCAGCGGATGCAGTTGGTCAATATGCCGATCACCTTTGCTGACAGCCCCGCCTTTGCTGCGCTCAAGCTGGATCGCCGCCCTGCCCTGATTATGGGTATGCGCGATTTGCGTTTGCTGGACCGATTGGCCATTGATTTTGAGCGGCGCCAAGTGCTGTTTGATATGCCTGCCAATACCCGCAACGTGCGCGATACCGATATCGGATTTCGATCCAGCCGCCGCTGACGGCGCGCGGACATTGCAGATAACGGCATTGCGGCGGACAGCGATCATCGCCACATAGGCGTCCATGCCGCCAGATCACGCTTCCCCCGCACCATCCGATCACGAAAGCTGGGGCGTACTCAGACGGTTTCTGCCCTATCTTTGGCCAAGCGACAATCCGTCACTGAAACTGCGGATCGTTATTGCGATCCTGCTGGTCATCGCGGCCAAGGCCACCATTCTGTCGCTGCCCTTCGCCTACCGCGCAGCCGTGGATGGCATGGCGACGGTATCGAACGAAGCGTTTCTGGCCGCGCTCGCTATGGTGCTGGCCTATGGTTTTGGCCGGTTTGCCAGCGTCGCGTTTGATAATCTGCGCAACATCGTGTTTGAACGGGTCGGGCAGGACGCAACGCGCCAGTTTGCTCAGGATGTCTTCCACCGCCTCCACCGGCTGAGCCTGCGCTTCCATCTGTCCCGGCGCACGGGAGAGATTACCAAAACAATCGAGCGCGGCACCAAGACCATCGATTCGATGCTCTATTTCATGCTGTTCAATATCGCGCCAACCATTGTGGAACTGATCGCAGTGGGGATTATCTTCTACCTCAATTTCGGGTGGGAACTGGTTGCGGCAACGGCCTTCACCGTCATCACCTATATCGCTGTCACCCGCTGGATCACCGAGTGGCGCACACAGTTACGGCGCGAGATGAACGATATGGATGGCCGCGCTTTGGGCCGCGCGGTGGATTCGCTGCTCAATTACGAAACGGTCAAATATTTTGGCGCCGAAACGCGCGAGGAAGAACGCTATAGCAAGGCCGCGCATGCCTATGCCGATGCGGCAGTGAAAAGCGACAACTCGCTCGGCCTCCTCAACATCACCCAATCGCTGATTACCAACGCGCTGATGGCGGGCGCGATGGCTTACACCGTGTGGGGCTGGAGCAAGGGCGCGCTGACGGTCGGTGATCTGGTGTTTGTAAATACCTATCTGATGCAGCTATTCCGGCCGCTCGATCTGCTTGGTTTTGTCTACCGCACGATCCGGCAGGGGCTGATTGATATGGGCGCAATGTTCAAGCTGATCGACACCGCCGTTGAAGTGGAAGACGCACCCGGCGCGCCCGCTCTGGTGATCCGCCAGCCAACGGTCGTGTTTGATAATGTCGTGTTCGGCTACGAATCCGATCGCACCATTTTGCAAGGCCTCAGCTTTGAAGTCCCTGCAGGCGATAATATTGCGATTGTTGGCCCATCGGGTGCGGGCAAATCGACCATCGCCCGCCTCCTGTTTCGCTTTTACGATCCGTGGTCGGGCCGCATTCTGATCGACGGGCAGGATATTGCCTCTGTCCAGCAAGCCACGGTGCGCGATGCAATCGGGATCGTTCCGCAAGACAGCGTTCTGTTCAACGATACCATCGGCTATAATATCGCTTACGGTAAAGGCGGCGCGGATGAAGCGGCAATGCTGGCCGCTGCGCGTGATGCAGCGATTTTGCCTTTTATCGAAAAGCTCCCGCAAGGCTTTGACACCGAAGTCGGCGAGCGCGGACTGAAACTGTCAGGCGGTGAAAAGCAGCGCGTTGCAATTGCGCGAACCCTGGTGAAAAACCCGCCCATACTTATGCTCGATGAAGCCACCAGCGCGCTGGATAGCCGGACCGAGCAGGATATTCTCGCCACTCTGGACCGGATTTCGCGCGACCGGACCACGCTGTCGATTGCGCATCGCCTGTCAACAATTGCCGATGCGGATGAAATTCTGGTGCTGGACCAGGGGACACTGGCTGAGCGCGGTAGCCATAATGATCTGCTCAAGCAAGACGGGCTCTATGCCGAAATGTGGCTGCGGCAGGCGAGTGAGAGCAGCTAGACAGCTTCGCTCCTACTCGCCTGGAAATGTTTCAAATTGCGGCCAGTCATGCGCGTGTTCCATCCAGCCCACGCGTTCGGTGACCATGATATGCGCTCCGGCCGGTGCTGCATCCGGATCATCCAGCGTGCAGCTTTGCACATCCACCATACCGGGCAGATAGACCGGATTGTAATAAAACAATCCCGTCCCGCAGGTGGCGCAAAAATGGCGACTGGCATTCTCGGATGATTGGTAGGCTTGCGGCGTACCCTTGGTGATCTGCATCCTGGCCTGTTCCACCACCAGCCAGCCCATCATCGGCGCGCCCGAACTCGCGCGGCAATCGCTGCAATGGCACAGCGCATGCCGTTCCAGATCACCGGTGATGGCGTACCGTACCGCACCGCATTGGCATCCCCCTTCGGCCATCTGGCTTACTTCCTTTCAGCCGATGTGACGCCCAGATCGGCGCTCGACAGGTCAATCCCCTCGGCAGGGATCACTTCCACATCGGGGCGCAATTCGCGCAATTTGTCGATGAACTGCTTCGCATCGCCGACGATGATGATGGTTGCTTTGTCGGGATCGACAATATCCGTGGCGACCGATGAAGCATCCTGTGCGCTGACAGCCGACAATTCCTCCGCCAGGCGGGACGCTTCTGCGGGCTCCAGTCCCTGCAGCATCAATCCAGCAACGATAGCGTTGAAACCGGAACTGGTTTCCAGCGCGCGTGAATAGCTGCCGCCCAGGAAAAGCCGCCGCGTTTCGAGCAGATCATCGGCCAACGGCTCGGTTCCCAGACGCGCAAACTCATCAAGGAAAATCTTTGCCACCTCGGCGGCAGTTTCGTTTTTGGTCTGCGCGCTGGCAGTCAGCACGGATGCACCTGCCCGCGATCCAAAACCGCTATAGGCACCGTAACTAAGCGCCCGCTTGGTGCGGATTTCATCGAACAGACGCCCGCTTGATCCGCCGCCCAGCACAGCATTGGCCAGCATCAGATCATAATACCGCTCATCCGCGCGCGGCAGGGCGCGTACGCCCGCGAGCACGGCCGCCTGCCCGGCCTCCGGCATATCAATGACGATGGTGCGCGGCGGCAAAGCCTCCCCATCGAGATCCGCAACCGGTTCTGGCGGCGCTGTATCGACAGTCCAATCGCCCATCAATTCAGCCACCATTGCGGTGGCCGCATCGGGGGCCATACCCCCGCTGACAATCACTTTCGCGCGCTGCGGGTGCCAGTATTTCTGGCGGTGCGCGGTAAGGTCCGCCGCAGTGATGGCGGCCAGGCTGTCGGGTGTGCCATCAGACAATGTGCCATAGGGTGCATCGCCATACATGACCGGCAACGCGACATACCCCGCCAAAACCCCGGGATCTTTCAGTTGCACCTGCAACCCGTCCAGAGCGCGCTTCCTCTCGCGCTCGAATTCATCGCCGGGATAGGATGCGCTGCTGACAATGTCAGCAAAGATCATCCCCGCCTGTTTGAAAACCGCAGCGGGCGCGGTCAGGCTGAAATAGGTGCCATCGGTCGCAGCGGTGCCGCCGAAAGACGCGCCCAGACTTTCAAGCCGCGCAGCGATCTCGCCGGCCGACATGGTCGCTGTCCCTTTATCGGCCAGACCTGCCGCCAATTCGGCAATGCCCGCCTTATCGCGCGGATCGCTGGCGCTGCCGCCGGGAAACAGGACTGTCATGGTCGCCATCGGGACATTGCTGGTCTGCGTTGCCACCACAGCCATGCCATTATCTAGCATCGTTTCGGCAATGGCCGGGGCCTCGACAACAGGCTTGGCTCCCGGGCCAGGAGGCAGCTCGCGCTCCCCATCAGCTTTGACCTGGCGCGGCGTGCCGGTGGCTGCTGGCAAGGCGCGGAATACCGGGAATGGATGCGGGTTGGCATAGCTTGCCGGATCATCCTCCCCGGCGATATATTTAAACTCGACCCGCGCCTCCGGCTTCATATGCGTCTGCGCGGCGCGCATGATATCATCGGCAGTAACCGCCGCGATCCGTTGGAGCCGGATATCAGCCGCCTTGGGATCGCCGGTTAGCATCAATGCCTCGCCCACTTCAAACGCCCGCCCGCGCGCAGTTTCGCGGCGGCGCAGGGCAGCGGCAAAAATCTCGTTTTTCGCTTCCGCCAGTTCGGCACCGGTGACCGGATGCGTGCGCACGTTTTCGCGTTCTGCGGCGAGCAATGCGTTTACTTCATCGGCGTCGGCCATCGGGTTGACCACCGCGAAATTGGCGAGAAAACCGCCCTCCTCGCTTAATGACGCAAAATGCTGCGACTGGACAGCCTTACCGGTCCGCACCAGCGCCTTGTGCAGGCGGCTGTTATCGCCGCCTGACATTATCTGGTCGAGCACTTCCAATGCCGCCGCATCAGGGTGCGCGGCACCGGGAATTTTCCACAAGGCACCAAGCAGCGGCAGCGGTACGTTGGGCGCGGTGGCCGTAATGAAGCGCGGCTCGGTCCGTTCGGGTTCGCGCGCGATAATCTCCAGCGGAACCGGCGCGGCGCGGCGCGGAATATCGGCGAAATATTCATCGACCAGGCCGCGCAGTTGCGCCATATCGAAATTGCCCGCAACGATCAGCGTCGCCGTATCAGGCCCGTAATAGGCCTGATAAAATGCCCGCGCGTCATCCAGCGTGGCGGAATCAAGATCGTCAATACTGCCGATACCGGGGCGGCGCTGCGGCAGCACATCAAACGCATTTTCCGCCAGAACAAATCGCTGGAACCGGCCATAAGGCGGCGCGAGCACACGCTGGCGCAGCTCTTCCTTCACCACTTCGCGCTCTTTGCCAAACACGTCCTCATCAATAACCGGCAGCGCCATCCGCTCCTTATGCGTCCACAGCATCCGCTCCAGATATTCAGCCGGGACCTGCTCGAAATAATTGGTCCGGTCGGGGCTGTTGGATGCGTTGCGCGTGCCGCCAATATCAGCGGTCAGGCCGTAAATCATATTATACGGCATATTCTCCGTCTTGCGGCTGAGAATATGTTCGAACAGATGCGCGAAACCGCTGCGCCCTTCCGGGTCCAGCTTGCTGCCAATATCATACCACATCGATGTGGTGACGGTGGAGGTTGTATCATCCTCAATCGCGATGACGCGCAGCCCGTTATCGAGCATCCATTCGGTATATTCGATTTCGGGCGCTGCAATGGCCGGTGCTGTATCGCCCATATGCCCATCTGCATGTCCGCCACTATGGCCATCGGCCAAAGCGGGCCCGGCTGCCATTAAGGCAAAGGCCGCAGTACTGACGGTTAGAATTGAGCGAAGCATGGCAAAGTCCCCTGATCGGTGATTGGCGTCAGGGTCCAGTTAACCAAGCCAGACGCCATATGGCAACCGGCAAGGCGGACTATTCTGTCAGTGTATGATGGCGCTCGGCCAGGAGCGCGCACCTCCGCCTTACAGGATATATTTGCTCAAATCGGTATCGCTTGCCAGATCAGTCAGCCGCTCGCGCACATAGGCGGCATCGATTGTGATCGTTTCGCCGGTATGGTCTTCGGCTTCAAAGCTTAGATCTTCGAGCAGTTTTTCCATGACAGTCTGCAAACGCCGCGCGCCGATATTCTCAACGCTTTCATTCACTTGCGCCGCAATCCTGGCAACTTCGGCAATGGCATCCTCGCCCATTTCCACTGTCACCTGTTCAGTAGCCAGCAACGCCTTATATTGCGCCACCAGATTGGCCCGCGTCTCGCCCAGAATACGGACGAAGTCTTCCTCGGTCAGAGCGCGCAATTCCACCCGGATCGGTAGGCGGCCCTGCAATTCGGGCAGCATGTCGGAGGGTTTGGAGACATGGAACGCGCCGCTGGCGATAAACAGAATATGGTCGGTTTTCATCGGACCATATTTTGTCGATACGGTCGTGCCCTCTATCAGCGGCAACAGGTCGCGCTGCACGCCTTCGCGGCTAACCGAGCCGCCGCGCACATCGCTGACCGCGATTTTGTCAATCTCGTCAAGGAACACGATGCCGTTCGTTTCCGCATTTTCCAATGCAACGCGGGCGACATCATCCTGGTCCATCCGCTTCTCGGCCTCTTCTTCGACCAGCCTGTCCCACGCATCGGGCACTTTTAATTTGCGCCGCTTGGTGTTGGACTTGCCCATCGCTTTGCCCATCATATCGGACAGGTCGATCATCCCCATCCCACCGCCCATACCGGGAATATCCATCGGCATGGAAGGGGCATCGATCACATCGATTTCCACCTCAGTATCGTTCATCGAATCATCGGTGATCCGCTGGCGAAAGCTTTCGCGCGTCGCCTCGGAGGCATTTTCGCCCACCAGAGCGTTCAGCAAACGGTCCATCGCAGCTTTGCTGGCTGCCTCGCGCACGGCTTCGCGGCGGCGCTCTTTCTCCAGCCGGATCGCTTCCTCGGCCAGATCGCGGGCAATCTGTTCGACATCGCGGCCGACATAGCCAACTTCGGTAAATTTCGTCGCTTCGATCTTTACGAACGGGGCCTGCGCCAGCCTGGCAAGGCGGCGACTGATCTCGGTTTTGCCGCAGCCAGTGGGACCAATCATGAGGATATTCTTGGGGGTTACCTCATCGCGCAGATCAAGACCCAATTGCTGGCGCCGCCACCGGTTCCGTAAGGCAACAGCCACCGCGCGTTTGGCGTCTTTCTGCCCGATGATGTGTTCATCCAGCGCAGCCACAATGGCTTTGGGGGTAAGTGCTTGTGTCATGTGTCTAAATCTCAGATTTCTTCCACGGTCACATTGCCGTTGGTGAACACGCAGATATCGGCGGCCACGGCCATCGCTTTGCGCGCAATTTGCTCTGCATCGGTTTCATAATCTGTCAGCGCCCGCCCTGCCGCCAGAGCGTAATTTCCGCCCGATCCGATCGCGGTAACGCCGCCTTCGGGCTCCAGCACATCGCCATTACCGGTCAACACCAGCAGACTTTCCGTATCCGCCACGATCATCAATGCTTCCAGATTGCGCAGATATTTGTCGGTCCGCCAGTCCTTGGCAAGCTCCACCGCAGCGCGCAGCAATTGGCCGCGATGCTGCTCCAGCTTTTTCTCCAGCCGTTCAAACAGGGTAAAGGCATCAGCGGTGGCGCCCGCGAAACCGGCAATGACGTTTCCATCCTTGCCAATCCGGCGGACTTTGCGGGCATTGGGCTTCATCACCGTGTTGCCCATAGAGACCTGACCATCGCCGGCGATAACGGTTTTGCCGCCTGTTTTTACACCAATGATCGTGGTCCCGTGCCATTGGACGAGCCCGTGCGGGTTGTGTGTATCACTCATGACAGGGATATGGGGAGCCGCCTCAACCGGTCAAGGCGTCAGGTGCCGGGATGCCGGGATGCGCCGCAGCCAATAGGCTTACGGACCGCCGGGGCCGCCAGCCCCGCCAGCACCCGGTGCGCCAACCGTGCCGATATTGCCAAACAGATCTTCCAGGAACCCGCGTTCGCGGCCCAAAGTCGGCGTCTGATCGCCATCGGGGGAGATGTAGGCCACCTGCTCAAGACCCGAACGGTCCGCTGCAATGACATTGCCTGCCGCATCAAACTTGACCGCCAGGACGGTATGTTCGCGTATCTGCGGGCGGACAAAGGGCTTGCGCCCGGTTGTGCTGGATACATAATACCACACCGGTTCACCAAACTGGCTGGTAAATGTCGGGCGCCCAAGCGTGGCGGCAACCGATTGCTGGTTATCAATGCCGGGCTGGACCGCGCTGATCAGTCCCTGATCGACGATATAGCCGCGATTTTCACGGATAGATGCGCAGCCGCTGATGGTGGTCGCACTGGCGGCCAAAGCGAGACAAGCGAGCATTTTGCGTGAGAACATGAATATCCTACTTTTTATCATCAGCCTTCCGCTCCGCTCTCCAAACGCAGTGCGCGCCTTGGATGGGCGGAACCAAGCCCTATATCATCAGTATCCCTTAAGGCGGCAGTGCAGAGTGTGCAACACTCGGCATTCAGTATCATCTGCTGCCAGGGGAACCGCTCTGGCCGGTTGGCGGGGCGCGTTTGAATTATCGATGAACGGTATTTGGCCATCGGGCGCCAATCGGATGCTGACCAAACAGAATGTAAGGGCGTATTTCATGTCATTTTTCGGCAGATTATTCGGGACAGAGGCGGATCCGAAGGAAGAATTGCGCCCATTATGGCTATGGGTGGTGAACGAAGCGCGCAATCCGGTATGGTACCGCGAATGCGGCGCATCGGACACGGTTGACGGCCGGTTCGATATGATCACCAACGTGCTGGCGATTGCCATGTTGCGGCTGGAACAGAACGGTGAATTGATTGCCGAATCTTCCCGGCTGACCGAATTGTTCGTCGATGACATGGAAGGGCAACTGCGCGAACTTGGTTTTGGTGACCCGACCCTGGGCAAGAAAATGGGTGAAATGATGGAAGCTATGGGCGGCCGGCTCGGCGCGTTCCGTACCGCCATTCCCGAAGGGCTGGAGGCGACCACCGCAGTCGTCATCCGCAACGCCAACCTTACTGAGGGCAGTGATGGATCGGCAATGGCGCAGCGGTTGATTGCTGTGTCGCACAGCCTTTCAGCGGCGCCCAATGATCGGGTCTTGGCGGGTTTCCCCGACTGATGGACGCGCCAGAGATGAAAACAGGCGAACTGCACCGGCCGATCAAAATCAAGGCGATCACGGAAAGCCGCTATGATATTACCGCCAGTGAAGCGGAACGCGGCGCGCTTGCTAAACGCTTTGATGTGCCCGCGATCGGCCGCCTCCGCGCGGTGTTGACGGTGACGCCCGATGGCGAGGCAATCGCGGCAGTCGGAACGCTCGCTGCGGCCTGGACACAAAGCTGCGCGGTGTCGGGTGAGGATTTTGCAGTAACGGATAGCGAGGAATTATCGCTCCGCTTTGTGCCGGCACGCCGCGATTATGCTCCCGATGAGGAGCTCGAGCTGAGCGCAGATGATCTGGATGAATTGGAATATGACGGCGACAGTTTCGATCTGGGCGAAGCGGTTGCGCAGAGCTTCGGCCTGATGATTGACCCATATGCGACCGGCCCCGCTGCAGGAACGGCGCGGAAAAATAAAAATCTTTCGGTGGAGGGCGAACATGGCGGACCGCTGGCAGAAATGTTGGCGGCGCTGAAGCGGTAAGCGCGCCCCCACGGACAGCGCGGTACTGCACGGATTTACCCTTGCTGCGCGCGCCACGGGTTGAAAAACATCTCCTCTACCGGAATATCGAAAAAAGCCGCCAGGCGATATGCCATCGGCAAAGATGGATCATATTTCTCTGCCTCCATCGCGATAATGGACTGGCGTGAAACCGCGATAGCTTCAGCCAGCTCGGCTTGGTTGATACCTTTCGCTTTGCGCAATTCGCGCAGACAGTTTTTCATTCCGCCGGTCCCCGCCCCCGGACCCGCCAATAAAGATAATACGCACAGAAGCCGGCAAATTGCGCAAAGAACATGGCCCCGGCGCCCATGCCGAAATCACTGTGGTGCATTGTATTGGCAACCAGCCAGATGATAAACAGCACAGCCCCGGACATGCCGCCCCAGTACCAGCTCGTCAGATGCGCTTGTTTTTGAAGGTCATCCAAATGGTTCCACCACGGGCGTATCGCGATCAATTGCACTGCAAATAACACAATCAAAATCGGTGCCACCACCCATATATTCGATGGCGATGCGATATCCCGGCTCACCATACCCATCACCACGCCAACCGCTATGGACGTGAGGATAGCCATTGCCGCAAGCGCCCACATCTTTTGCCTATATGTCATACTCTTCACATCGCTACTCCCATTGATGTAAAGACATTTGTACATTTTATCGGAAATGTCAATAGAGTTTAACATTGCTGGACTGGTTCCTTGCCCAGCAAATCAAAAAGCCCGCCAGAGAGACTGGCGGGCCTTGCTAGGATGATGGGCTGTTTTCCTCAGATCAGAACGGAATATCGTCATCCAGATCGTCATAATTGGAGCCCCCTCCACCAGAGCCGCCTCCACCAAAGTTGCCGCCACCCGAATTACCGTCGCCGCCTTGGTTCCAGCCGCCGCCTGAGCCGCCGCCCGAACCGCCGCCGTAATTTCCGCCGCCGCCTTGATTCCCGCCGCCCTGATTTCCGCCGGGCCCGTCAAGCATGGTCAATGTTCCGTTATAGCCGCGCAGGACAACTTCGGTGCTGTAACGGTCATTGCCCTGCTGGTCCTGCCATTTGCGGGTCTGTAACTGGCCTTCGATAAAGACCTTGCTGCCCTTGCGCAAAAATCGCTCGGCCACATTGACCAGACCTTCGGAAAAAATAGCGACCGTGTGCCATTCGGTGCGTTCCTGACGCTCACCCGAGTTCTTGTCTTTCCATTGTTCGGATGTGGCAATCCGCAGATTGCAGACTTTGCCGCCATTCTGAAAACTGCGCACTTCGGGATCTGCGCCCAGATTGCCGATGAGCATTACCTTGTTGAGAGACCCGGCCATAACACTTCCTTAATTTACATCTGCGGCGCTTCTACAGCCCTGAGGCCAGCGCACTCCAATAGGTGATTCCCGCAAATATGTAGGCCAAAGCGAACAGGTACGCCACCATCACCAGGGGCCATTTCCACCCGTTTGTTTCCCGCCGCGCCACAGCAATGGTGGAGATACATTGCGGGGCAAACACGAACCACGCCAAAAAAGCCAGCGCGGTGGGCAGGCTCCAGCGGGCGCTGATCTGATCGCGCAATGCCGCCTCGGCTGCAACCTCGTCTTCAGAATTCACCGCATAGGTCGTCGCGAGAGAGGCCACCGCCACCTCGCGCGCCGCCATCGCGGGTACCAGCGCCAAGGTCATTTCCTGATGAAAGCCAATCGGATCAAACGCCGGCTGGATCGCAGCGGAAATCTGCCCCGCGTAAGACATATCGAGCTGGTTCTCACCCTCGCCCGCTTTTGGAAATGTCAGCAACAGCCACAAAATCACCGTCGCGGCGAAAATGATGGTGCCCGCGCGGCGCAGAAATACCCATGCCCGCTGCCACAAACCGATCAGCAGATCGTTCAGTTGCGGCCACTGATAGCGCGGCAATTCCATGATGAGACCGCTCACCGCACCGGCGGTAACCGTTTTGCGCAAGATCAGCGCCGCCGCCATCGCCCCGGCTATGCCCGCGAGATATAGCAGAAACAGCACCAGTCCTTGCAGCCCCACAAAGGGGGCGACATTGCGGGCCGGTATCACCGCAGCGATAATTACCGCATAGACCGGCAACCGCGCCGAGCATGTCATCAGCGGCGCAATCAGGATAGTCGTCAGGCGGTCCTTGGGGTCGGCAATGCTGCGCGTCGCCATGATGCCGGGAATAGCGCACGCAAAGCTGGATAGCAGCGGGATGAAGCTGCGGCCCGACAGGCCAACGCTGGCCATCATCCGGTCCATGATGAAGGCCGCGCGCGCCATATATCCGCTTGATTCCATAATCAGGATAAACGCAAACAGGATCACGATTTGCGGCAGAAACACCAGCACAGAACCAACCCCGGCAAGCAATCCCTCGGTAATCAGATCGCGCACAAACCCGCCCGGCATGGCCGATAGCAGCCACCCATTGACCGCATCCCCCGCCGCTTCGATCGCGTCCATAAACGGCGCCGCCCATGCAAATACCGCCTGAAAAACCACGAATAGCAAGCCAAGCAGAATGAGCGGGCCCAGCCAGGGATGCAGCAGGACATTATCAATGCCCGCATGCAGCCGCCGCTCGCGGGTTTCTGACAAAATGGCCGCTTTGGCGATATTGCCCGCCGCCAGCCGCCGTTCGGGAAGCGTTATCGGCGGGCGCGGTTGCGTGCTCGGCGACTGCCGCGCTGCATCTATCGCCCGGGCCAGTTCAGCCAGACCTCTGCGCCTGACCGCAACTGTCGGAACCACCGCAATACCCAGCGCCGCCGCCAGCGCATTGGGATCGAGCGTCAGTCCGTCCCTCTGTGCCAGGTCGACCATATTGAGCGCAGCGATAGCGGGAAGACCCAGCCCGATCACCTCCTGCGCGAACACCAGATGCTGCTGCAGATTGGCCGCATCGAGCACGATCACCAGCACATCGGGGCGCGCTTCGCCGGCAAATTCGCCCATCACGACCTGGCGGGTGACTTCTTCGTCGGGGCTGACCGTGTCAAACCCGTAACTGCCGGGTAGATCGATCAATTCTGCCGCTTCGCCCGATGGCAGGATCAACCTGCCCGCTTTGCGTTCCACCGTCACCCCGGCATAATTGGCGATTTTCTGCCGCGCCCCGGTCAGCGCATTGAACAGCGCGCTTTTGCCAGCGTTGGGATTGCCCACAAAGGCAATCCGGATGGGAGCGGCCGCGGCGGTCACACGGGTTCGATATGCATGGCGGCGGCATGCGCCCTGCGAATGGCAATCGTCATGCGTCCGATGGTGACGGCAATCGGATCACTGCCGCCAAAAACACCCTTATGCGCCACGCCGATCTGCGCCCCCAGGTCAATGCCCAAAGCGCGCAATCGCGTGCCTTCTTCTGGCGCAAGCACGGCCCAGTCAATGGTGCGTATGATCGCGCGGCTACCGCAGGCGAGCGAGTCCAATGTCATAGCAGGTTTCATACCCGGCCGATTGCCAGAGCCGCCGTATTATTGCAACTGGTTATCAATAAGGCGCTGTCCGCCTATCGTGCGGCATATCGCAAACGGCCCAGAAAGCGTGTCAGGCTGAAACTCTCACGGTCAGAGTTAAGCCATTTCGCTTTCACTTTCTCAAACTGCATTACACCGTCAATGCGCCGTTCGAGGAATGCTCTGGTCTGTTCCTTGCCTTCGCTGATGTCATCGGCAAATACGGCCAAAGTCGCGGTGTATAGTCCGGCCAGAATAGTCCGCTTGGTATAATGATTATAGTCAGTCGCAGTATCCCCGGCCAGCCGCCACATCAGATCCGCAGACGCCCAACCGCGTTTAAGCGCGGCAGGCACGTTTTGCGGCATCGCCATGATCGCAGTGGCGCGTTTCAGCGCCTCTTCCTGCCCGTCAATCGCATCGAGCCGGAATTGGACCAGAGCGCGTATCCGTTCGCGAATTTTCATGTCGGCCAGCTTTTCGCCAAGCAATTCGGCCATCATCCGTGCGTCGACCGATTCGATCCACGCCCCGATCATATCCATCGCACCCCCAGGATAGGCGAGACGCGCGACATCGGGATCAGCGCCGAACATTTCCGCTGCCTGCACAACCGCCTCGTCACTCCAGCCATCAAAAATCGCGGAATCCGCCAGCGCAGGGGCCAGCGCGATACGCAGTTCATCCAATGTCATATCGGCAGGGTCCAGCTCGGCAGATTGGGGCATTAGAAACTCGGTCCATAGGTTACACCAGCAGCGCCGTCGTTCTCACGGGCGGCGTCAGCTTTGGCAAATTCGCTCATCATCAGAGTGTTGCCGGTCATCAGCTCGGCATAATCGCGCGCCGAGCGGCCGGAATTGTCGTTTCGGTCAGGATCGGCCTGATTGGCCAACAAAATGCGGATCATCGGTACATCACGGCGATGTACAGCGGTAATCAGCGGCGTTTCGCCAGCCACATTGCTGTCATCGATATTTGCCCCGGCCTTCATCAGCACTTCTATCGCTTCCTGAAAACCCAGCGATGCGGCCAGTTGCAACGGTGTATTGCCATCCTTGTTGCGGATATTGGGATTGGCCCCCTTCTGCGCGAGAAAACGCACCCACGCCAAATCGCGTCGCTCGGTCACAATATGGAGCGCGGTCTCACCGCTGCTGATGTCCCGGGTGTTGACCAGCACGCTGCCCGGTTGATCGAGCACTTTGGTCACCGCATCACCATCGCGGTCACGGATCGCTTTCAAAAATTCATAACCGTCCGAAAATGTCTGGGCGGTGGCGGGCGTGATTGCCGCTGCCGCTGCCAGCCCCGATGCCAGAATGCTGGCACGGACCATGCTGTTCAACCGGAAAACGGCGTTGGCCATTTTCATTCTCCAATATCTACCTATGTGAAAGGGCCGTATCCTGCCCCCTGTTCAAACCTTGCATCAGGGCAATTAGCAGAGCATGAACCCAAACGCTATGATGATCAAACATACTCTTATATACGCCGCCGCATTGGCAATGTTATCCGCTCTGTCCGCCTGTAATTCCGGTACGGCAACTGTCCAGCCGCCGCTGGATCAGGCGCCATTGGCGGGCGCTGATATTGGCGGGGCGTTTGAACTTACCAGCAGCACTGGCGAGACTGTCAGATGGTCGGATTTTGCAGGGAAGTACCGGATCGTCTATTTCGGCTTCGCCTATTGCCCCGATATCTGCCCGACTGACATGAACCGGCTCGCACGCGGATTGGCCGAATATGAAAAGGCCCAGCCGGAGCTGGCCAAGACCATCCAGCCGATGTTTATCACGGTCGATCCAGAGCGCGATACGCCCGAAGTTCTGGCTGAATTCACCAGCGCATTTTCGGACAATATCATCGGTCTGACCGGCACCCCGGACCAGATCAGGCAAGCCGCCGATACATTTAAGGTTTTTTATGCGCGCGGCGAAGACCAGCCCGGCGGCGGCTATCTGATGGATCATACCAATATCCTCTATCTGTTCGGGCCAAGCGGCGATCCGCTGGCGACATTGCCTGCCGATCAGGGGCCAGAGGCGGTGGCGGCCGAACTGGCAAAGTGGGTGCGGTGAGGGACAAATTCTGGGAATTGCCGCTGGCCCAGCTTGACCGCGCAGAATGGGAGGCCCTGTGCGATGGCTGCGGCAAATGCTGCCTGCACAAGCTGGAAGATGAAGATACAGGCGACATCCAGGGCACCAATGTCGCGTGCAAACTGCTCGATATACAGACGGCGCAATGCAGCGATTACCGCAATCGGAAAGCCTATGTTCCCGATTGTATGCGGCTGACCTTGCGCATTGTGCAAAGCGTGGCGTGGCTGCCGCCCAGCTGCGCCTATAGGCTGCGCAGCGAGAACAAACCGCTGCATGACTGGCATTATCTGCTGTCGGGGGATCGCGATAGTGTGAAACAGGCAGGCATATCGGTTGCTGGCCGCGTGATCAGCGAAGTCAGTGCCGGGCCATTGGACCATCATTTGACCGATTGGGACGATGCATGACACGCTGGCTGATCCCCGCTCTCAGGCCTGATGTTGCCGACCCGGTGATCGACGTTGCCGGGCGCAGTTTGCCGCTGGCGATAAAACGCCATCCGACGGCGAAGAAACTGGTCATGCGGCTCGCGCCCGATGGCAGCGAAATCCGCGTGACCATGCCGCGTTGGGGGCAGTCGCGCGAAGCGGTGCGGTTTGCGCAATCCAGAATGGCATGGCTGGAACGGCAATTGGGCGATGTGGCCAGTGCCCATCCAGTTGGAGACGGGGCGACGCTGCCCTATCGCGGGACCATGCTGGATATAGTGTGGGATGCCACCGCCCGCCGGATGCCCATGCTGGATGACGGGCAACTGATCATCGGCGGGGCGCAGGAAAGCATCCCGCAGAGGCTGGAAAAATGGCTCCGCGCGGATGCTGTGCCGCTGATGGAAAGCGATCTGGCTTACTATTGCGCCGCTGCCGGGGTGGATGCACCGCCCATCAGACTGTCGCGCGCGCAGCGGCGCTGGGGCAGCTGTTCTTCCGCGGGCACGGTACGGATCAATTGGCGATTGATCATGGCGCCCGATTTTGTCCGCCGGTCGGTCGTCGCGCATGAGGCCGCACATCTGGTCCATTTCGACCACAGCCCCGCATTCCATGCATTGCTGGATCATCTGCTCGACGAACCGGTCGCGCCCGCAAACCGCTGGCTGAAGCAGCATGGCCGGTCGCTCTACGGATATTTCGGGTAGCGAAAGCGCGCCTACCGCCCTATCTTGGCCGCATGGGCTTTTTCAGCAGACTCAATCCCAAAGAAGGCGTGTCGGATTTTGTCCGCGAATTCAGCCGCCCCAACCCCTATCGCTGGCGCATTCTTGCCGTGTCGGGGCTGATGACATTTACGCTGATTTTCATGTTCACGCAGGAGGGCGTAAAGGGTCCGCCGATCCCGCCCGAAGTGACCTATATCAGCAGCTTTGCGTCTGACCGGAGCGATGCAGAAATTCTGGCCGGTAATATCGCCAATCAACGGCGCAAAGACCAGCTTGAGCAGATTCTTGCCGAGCGCGAGGAGCGCAAGCGCGAACTTTACCGCACTCTGGGCGAAGTGAGCGGCATGGATGTCGAGGAGATCGAACGGCAGGGCGCGCTCGAACGGCAAGCCGAAGCCGAAGAGGCGCAGCGTATCCGCGATGTCATGCTCGGCCAGGTGAAGGATATCCCCGAAGATGTACAACGTCAGGCGGAAGCAGCAGCTGGCCCCGCCACACCGGCGGTAAACGCTGCACAGGCCGCTGAACCTGCCGAGTGACGGGCAATGGATGGCCGCCGCAGCCCGGTTGGGTATGCGTGGACGCCCGCTGAGCCGCCCCAACCCCGGCGTTGGCGCGATTATTGTGGCGGATGGAACGCTCGCCGGGCGCGGCTGGACGCAGGCTGGCGGCCGGCCGCATGGTGAGGCGATGGCGCTATCGCAGGCCGGCGACCTTGCACGCGGTGCAACCCTGTACACAACGCTGGAGCCGTGCGCCCACCCGTCGCAGCGCGGACCAACCTGTAGCGCCCTGATTGCCGAGGCGGGCATTGCACGTGTGGTGTTTGCCTGTCTTGACCCCGATATACGGACCTGCGGTGAAGGCGCGGCGATTTTGCAGCGAGCCGGAATATCCGTGACGCAGATCGACAGCGCCGCTGCCGAGCAAAGTCTTGCCGGGTATATGATGCGCCGCGTGCAGGGCCGCCCGCACGTCACGCTGAAACTCGCCATGTCATTGGACGGGCTCATCGCGCTGCCATCGGGTGAAAGCCAGTGGATCACCGGCGAAACGGCCCGCGCGCATGTCCATTCACGCCGCGCGATGGCGGATGCAATTCTGGTTGGCGGCGGCACCTGGCGAGCGGATAAGCCGCGCCTTGACGTGCGGCTCCCCGGCATTGAAGACCGCAGCCCCCGGCGTGTGGTTCTGACGCGCGGTGTTCCGATTGACGGGATACGGATCATCAATATCCCCGGCCAGATCGCCGAATTGGATGATGTACACTATCTTTACGTTGAAGGCGGCGCGCAGACCGCTGCATCATTTCTGCGCGCTGATCTGGTGGACCGGATCGAGCTGTACCGTGCGCCGATCCTGCTGGGCACGGGCTTGCCCGCATTGGGCGATATCGGCCTGACGGCGCTGGCCGATGCGCATGGCCGATGGCACCTTGTCCAGCGCAGCCAGCTTGGCAGCGATACATTCGAAGCCTATGTCCGCCGCCGGTCACCCACCGCTTAGAATACCCGGCACGTAAGAAAACCCAACAGGAACTCTTCATGTTTACAGGCATCGTCACCGCTATTGGCACCATTGACAGCAGCGAGGCGCGCGGCGATCTGCGCGTCCGCGTGGCATGCCCGTTTGATCCCGAGACGATTGCCATCGGCGCATCCATCGCCTGTTCGGGCGCGTGTATGACGGTGGTTGAACGCGGCGGAGCCCCGGGTGATGCCTGGTTCGCCGTCGATATTTCGGAGGAGAGCCTGTCCAAAACCGCGCCCGGCATGTGGGATGCGGGCGCCGCGCTCAATCTGGAAAGCGCGCTGAAACTGGGCGATGAACTAGGCGGCCATATCGTCACCGGTCATGTCGATGCGGTGGGCGAAGTGGAAAGCACGGCCGAAATCGGCGGATCGCACACGGTCGTGATCCGCGCCCCGCAGGCGCTTGCCGCCTATATCGCGCCCAAGGGGTCTATTACTGTCGATGGCGTCTCTCTGACGGTCAATGCGGTGACCGACAATCCCGATGGATCATGCAGCTTTGCGCTCAATATCATCCCGCACACATGGGAAGTGACGACGCTGGGCTCGCTGAAACAGGGCAGCCATGTCAATCTGGAGATCGACGTTCTGGCGCGCTATTTGCAACGGATGGAAAGTTTGCGCGGCTGAAGCGTTACACCAAAACCGACACACAAACCGACCTCTGAAAGACTTGGGCCCTGCCATGATTACTCTGCTCTCCCCCGCCAAGAAGCTGAACTATGATCCGCTGGAAACGCAGCGGGAAATTACCCAGCCGCGCCTCGGCAGCGACACGCGCGAAATTGCGATGGTGGCAAGACAACAATCCGCCGCCGATCTGAAAAAGCTGATGCATATTTCGGACAAATTGGCCGAGCTCAATGCTGAGCGGTTCAAGGCATTTGATCTGGACGGGCGCAGCAATAGCGCGAAACCCGCCGGGCTGACATTTGATGGCGATGTCTATTGGGGCCTCGAAGCCAGCAGCATGGGCGATGAAACGTTGGCCTATGCGCAGGACCATTTGAGGATATTGTCGGGCCTTTACGGTCTGCTGCGCCCGATGGATGCGATCCAGCCCTACCGGCTGGAAATGGGCACCAAGATGAAAAACCCGCGCGGCAAATCGCTGTATGATTTCTGGGGCAGCCGGATTGCGGAAACGCTGGAGAACGATCTGGCGGGCCATGATGACCGCACGATCATCAACCTTGCTTCAAACGAGTATTTCAAAGCGGTCGATGCGCAGGCGCTCTCCGCCCCCGTCATCACCGCGTCCTTCCTAAATGTGAAAGACGGTGAAGCGCGCCAGCTGATGTATCACGTGAAGTTTGCGCGCGGTCTGATGGCCCGCTGGATCATGGATAACCGCGTGGACCGCGCCGAGGGCGTGAAGGACTTCAACGCCGAGGGTTACGCCTACGATGCGAAAGCGTCGAGCGAGAGTGAAATGGTGTTTTCGAGAAAGCAGCCGCCGACAAAGAAGTAGGGCCCAACTCAGATTGCCGAGAAACGTTCAATATCGGTAATCCGGCCCGATACGACCAGCTCATCATCGGGAAAGATCAGCGTGTCGGGCACGGCATGGATGAAATCCTCTCCTTCCCGTTTCACCCCGACGACGGTTACCTCGTACTTCTTGCGGCATTCGCTAGTCACAAGCGGTAGGCCGACAATCGGCTTTGGCGCGGCCAGTCGGGCAATGGCAAACTCGTCGCTGAAAGAAATGAAATCCAGCAGCCGTTCGTTGAGCAGATGCGCCACGCGCTCACCCATACGCTGTTCGGGGAACACGACATGATGCGCGCCGGTACGCTCCAATATGCGGGCATGCCGATCATTGGTTGCCTTGGCCCAGATATTCGTGATCCCCAAATCGGATAGAGCCAGCACAGTCAGAACACTGGCTTCGATATCACTGCCGATCGCCACCACAGCAGCGTCGAAATCCCGCACGCCCAATTGTTTGAGCGTATCCACATCGGTACAATCGGCCTCGACCACTTTGGTCAACGTGGGCGCGTATTCCTGTACGATCTGTGGATCGGTATCCCCGCCCAGCACTTCATGCCCCATGCGCTCCAGCGTTTCCGCGACCGCGCCGCCAAATCGGCCCAGGCCGATGACCAATACTGGTTTGCGTTTTTCAGCCGACAATGGGATTCTCCTGCGGATTGCGGTAAGGGATTTCTCGTTTGCCCAGCGCCAGAGCGGTGGCAACAGTGATTGTTCCAACACGCCCGATAAACATCAGCGCGATAATGGCCAACTGCCCGGCGGGCGGCAAATCGGCAGTGATGCCAGTGGACAGGCCAACGGTAGAAAAGGCGGAAATACACTCGAACAATATATCGTCGAGCGGCAATGTGGTGATCGACGCAATATAGGTGGTCGCGGCGAATATCAGAGCCGCTGCGAGTACTGTTACCGACAAAGCCTGCCGCTCGACCGCATGGCCAAACCGCCGCTGGAACAGGCCGACATCGCGGCGGCCCAGCACTTCGGACAGAACAATGGCAAACAGCACCACGAATGTCGTGATCTTGATGCCGCCCGCTGTGCCGGCGCTCCCCCCGCCGATGAACATCAGGAGGTAGTTCACCATAATCGTTTCATCTTCGAATGCGCCGACATCCAGGCTGTTGAAACCGGCAGTACGCGGCATCACCGAATGGAACGCAGCATTCAGTATCTTGCTGCCGAGCGGCATCGGTCCAAGCGTTGCCTGATTGTCCCATTCCATCCAGAGGATTGAGACAAAACCGAACAGCAACAACGCCAATGTGCCCGATACAGTGATCTTGGTATGCAGTGACCAGCGGCGCCAGCCGAAACGGTTTGCGCGGATATCCTGCATCACCGGAAAGCCCAGCGCAGTGATAAAGACGGCCAACATGATCGGCCCCAGAATGACCGGATCCTCTTGATAACCCATCACGCTATCCGAATAGCTTGAGAAACCGGCATTGTTGAAGGCGCTGACGGAATGGAAAATGCCGTGCCAGATCGCGTCTGACGGGGCTGCGCCGTGCGTTACCATCAGCCGCGCGGCCAAAATAGCGGCCACAATGGCTTCAACGGTAAGGGTAATAATCAGTATCAGTTTCAAAACGGCAGCTACATCGCCCGTTTCCAGACGGTTGCGCTCTACCTGCGTTGCCATCCGGTCGCGCAACCCGACACCCCGGCCCAGCATCAGTCCGAACAGAGTGGCAGCAGTCATAATACCCAGACCACCGATCTGGAACAGCAGCAGGATCGTCACTTGGCCGAAGATGGACCAATAGGTGGCTGTATCGACCACGATCAAGCCGGTCACTGCAACAGCAGAGGTCGCGGTGAAAAGCGCGGTCAATATCGGCGTCGGCGTGCCGTCAGATGTCGCGGCAGGCAGACTAAGCAGCAAAGTTCCAAATGCTATCGCACCCAGAAAGAGTATCGGGATCAACCGAATCGGATCACGTAGGCCCATTACCTGCATCCCTGAGCCGATGCAGATCACCAGTAAAGCTCTCTGTTAACATCGCTTTCCTACACCCGAAAAATCTGCCTAATCCTGCGCGATGAAGCAGTATCCTTCGCGCCTCGCCCCTACGCCATCACCCCAGCGCCGTATTCCGTCCTTTTATGCCGTTCCGGGCAAAGCGCGGGCAGATGGGTGGACGCCGTTGAGGCAAGCGGAGTTTATCGGGCATTTGGCGGAGACGCGCTCGGTTAGTTTGGCGGCGCAGCACGTCGGGATGGCGCGCGAGACAGCATACCGGCTGCGGCGGCGCGAATGGGCGGAAAGCTTTTGTGCCGCTTGGGATGCGGCGGCTGGCCATGCGATTGAGAGCATTTTCAAAAGTCACACCGCGTCCGCAAAGGTCACAGTTGCGGAGCTGGAATGGCGCATTGCCAGCGGGCGGTGGCAGATCATCCTGCACCGCGGCCGTTATGCCGGAGTGCGGCGAAAAGCCGACAATTTCGCGCTTTTGCAGCTTTCACAGGCGCTGGGGATGGCTTCGCGGCGCGGCGCGAACGCGGCAACCCCCAGCCGAAAGTCACGCCCGTGAAAAACCGCCGGAGCGTCCCTTCCCTACACGCGAAACGTCTGTCCTTATTGCGCCGTCACAACTTCAAGCGCGCCGATAAATTTTTCGATATTGCCCACATGCAATCCGGCAATATTGATCCGGCCCGATCCAGCCATGTAAATCGCGTGATCATCACGCAGTGCCTGAATCTGATCCTTGCTGAGCGGCAGGACCGAGAACAATCCGTGCTGCTGGCCCAGCGGGCGCAGATCGAGCGTGCCGACATCACCGGCAGCCGCCAGCTGGCCGCGCACGTCGCGCATGCGCGTGCGCATTGCGGCCAGTTCCTCCAGCCATATCTGCGTCATGTCATCATCGCGCAGGATCAGCCGCACAGCCGCCGCCCCGTGATCTGGCGGCATCGACCAGCTGGCGCGGGCCAGCGCATTGAGATTGGACAGGATCGGCGGCAATGCATCGGCATTTTGCGCCATGACATAAAGCGCGCCGACCCGGTCACGGTACATGCCGAAATTCTTGTCACAGCTATAGGCGACCAGCGCCTCCGGCACAGCGGAGAGGACGGTGCGGACACCGTACGCATCCTCTTCCATACCTTGACCCAGCCCCTGATAGGCGCTGTCGAGAATCGGCAAAGCCGGGCTGTCCGCAAAAGCGGCAGAGATCTGGTCCCATTGATCATTGGTGTAATCAATACCGGTGGGATTGTGGCAGCAGCCATGCAGCAGCACCGCCTCGCCCGCCTGAGCGGTACGGATCGCGCCCAGAACATTGTCGAGATGGGCCGTGCCATCATCATGCGAATGGCCAAATGTACGAGTTTCCAGCCCGATATCATTCAGGATTTGCGCGTGATTTGGCCAGCTGGGCACGCCCATATGGACGGCTGTAACGCCCGCTTTTTGCGCCACCGCCACCGCCAGCCGCACCGCGCCGGTGCCGCCGGGGGTCTGCATGCCTTCGATCCGGCCGCCCTTGGTCGCATCTTTGCCGAATATATATGGCATCAACGCATGGACAAATCCCAGATCGCCTTCTGGGCCGAGATAGCTTTTGCTGTTTTGTTCGGCCACCAACTTCGCCTCCGCCTGCTTGATGGCAGCAAAAACCGGCGTTTCGCCTTCATTGGTCCGGTATACGCCCACGCCAAGATCGATCTTGTCGCTGCGTTCGTCGGCGGCATAGAGCTTGATGAGCGCCAGCAGCGCATCGGGCGATTGGGGGGGAAGAGTATCTAACATGGCACGCCCCATGCCCAGCCCCGCCAGCCGCTGCAACAGGTTTATTCAGCCCGCATGCGAAACTGTTTGCCGGACCGGCTCACGCGATATGGCGCAAGCGCGGTATTGTGCATTAAAATGGCAGCCACCGCTGTTTTTTGGAAAAGCGCATATATCCGGCATTCACCCCCAGCCGCAGACCCGCGCCAACGCGGATCGGGATCATCACGATATCGCCGCGGCGCAAATAGGACGCGTGCATTCCGCCAACCAGATAGGCCTGCCCCTCCCCCGCCGGGAAGCGTTTGAACAGGTCTTGTGTATCATACAGATTATACACCAGAACAAATGTGTTGCCCGCATTGGCCCCTGCATCGAACCCCACCGACGGGCCGGTCCAATAGACTTTCTGTTCACCCTCGACCTTGTGGAACAAAGTGCCCGAACCATAACGCGCACCGACAATGAAGGCACCGCCCGCCTCGCGCCCGACGATATAGCCATTGGGTTCGCCTTGCTCTTTCAGCAGATCCTGGATCAGGCCGGCCAAACCTTCGGCGCCCTTGCCAAATACGCCCTCAGCCGCGCCGATCAGATCGTCTTCCTGATAGGTATCGGATTGCACCCCGGTATTGGTATTCACCGCGTAATCTTCCGCGCCGGTTGCCGGGTTCGACCATGTTGGGGCAACATCCGCCCCGGCTTCGGATGCAGCGTCAGACGCAGTACCGGCCTGGCCGGTCATCGCCTCGTCAAAATCCGGCTGGGCGGCATCGGGGGTCTGCGGGACGGGCTGCTCATCGGCATAGACCGGCCCCTGTCCCGGAGATTCGCTCAGATCACCATCGATGACTGCAGTGGGATCGACCGTTTCGATTGTCTGCGCGTTGAGCGGCGCGGCCATGATGGCGGCCGTTGCGAACGCGGCGATACAGGCGTTGCGGACGTGCTGGCGGGCGGCGGATAGGATGCTCATGGTCTCTCCAAACGGTACCGATGGGTAGAAGCCGTTACCAGAATCCTTTACGGCTGAAGCGGCAATGAATGGGCGGCGAAGCGATTCCCTTTTGCGCTGAAACGAGATCGCTATGCGCCAGGACACGCCGGCCCGTGCCGGCCCGTGTTGGCCCGTGCCAGATACCATGCTGCATCAGCCAACGGCAAATAACCGGGCGCACCGATTGCCCACTTGCCGCATGCAGGCACCGGCGTTATAGCGCCGCTCACATTGCTGCTGCAATCCGGAGACGTGGGTGAGTGGCTGAAACCAGTTCCCTGCTAAGGAACCATAGGAGTAAATCCTATCGAGGGTTCGAATCCCTCCGTCTCCTCCACCTTACTTTTCCGGTGCGCTCCTGACACTCCGGTAGTTCGAGCCATTCCAGCTACCTGGGACGGCGATGGTAGCGCCCATTTATGGCACGATGGTATAGTCGAAGCGGGTACACTGATTGGCCTGGCGCTGCGAAATATCGTATTTTAAAAAAGATGTCCGGAACGCTGTTCGCAGAGCTTTAAAAGCCGAGCCGGCTTTGTCTGCTCTGCGCATATCAGTGCCAGTAACCGGGCGCGCGCAGCATAGTGCCTTGGCCAAGAGCACCATCTGTGAAGCTTTGGGCAAATTGATCGCTGGCCAGTATCCGCGCCCGATTTGTGAGAGCGGCAGGCAGGCGACCTAAAAAAGGCCGGAGCAAGCATCCTTGCTCCGGCCTTTTTTTGCAGATGTGTACGTTACATCAAAAGTCAGTCGATATCCGCAAATAATAGCTGCCACCATTGAAGCCAGCCGGGTGGTTGAGCGGATAGATGGCACCCAGGAAGCCTGGTGTACGGCCGGTGAAGTTTCCGATCTGCCATTCGTCGGGATAGGCGTCGAAGAGGTTCTTCGCCCCTACCGCCAAACGGAAATGCTCGGCAACAGTGACCCCGATCTCGGCATCCACCACGAGCAATGATGGCGTCACGACCGGTAGCGTGTCATCATTGAACAGGCTCTCATAGGCTTCACCGAAATAGTTGAGCCGAATGAGGCCGTCAAACGCCCCGGCGGTATGCGCTGCGGTGAAGGTTGCGCGGTTTGCCGGCAGCGCATCTTCGATCTCACGCTCACGCCCTGCTGAAATGGTGGTCCCCCGATTGGTCACTTTGGTATCGGTATAATTGTACGCTAGAGTGAAGTTGGTTTTGCCGCCCAGCCAGAAGACGGGCATATTCGCAACAATATCCACGCCGCTTGTACGCGTGTCGAAGTCATTGACGAAAAACTGTACATTGCTGACGGTTGCAGCTGACGCAATCCCCTGTCCAACGAGCGCAGCACGGTCGGCGGCAGAAATGTCACGCGAGGTGAGCGCGACGCGATCTTCCACCTTGATGTTGAAGTAATCGGCAGTGATTGTGACCGGACCAAGCTCCACCGTCGTACCAAGGCTGAAATTTGTTGCGCTTTCGGCATCGAGCTGACCACCGCCAAAGAAGACCGCGATCGGATCGGTTGAGGCAATCACCAATTGCTCAACCAGCTGCCCGCCGGAAAAGCCGGTGGATGCCCGCTGCAGGTTTGACTGTCCCAAGGTCGGGGCCCGGAAACCTGTACTTGCTGACCCGCGCAGGGCAAAGCTGTCCGACAGACGGAAAAGGAATGACCCCTTGCCGTTGAAGGTCGATCCAAAGTCGGAAAAATCCTCAAAACGCACCGCACCAGACAATAGCAGGCTGTCGGTTATGTCCGCTTCTGCATCGACATAGAACCCGATACTGTCGCGCGAAAATTTGCCTGCCACGCGATCAGAGAAGCCTTGGAAACCGTTGGAGCCAACCGAGAAACCTTGCGCGGCGAAGGGGCCTGCAATGTAGCTTTCGCGGTCGCCTTCGCCGATTTCAAATTGTTCGTCCTGATATTGGGCACCAAAGGCGATGTTTAAATCCGAAGCGAAGCCAAGATCAACGCCATAGGTGAAATCGGCGTTGAACACGAGCTCGGTCTGCGCCTGAAAACCGGCATTAAAATTGGTTGGTGTGTTTGGCCCGAGCGATGCGTTGACTGTGTTGCGGATCTGATAATCCACCTTGTTCCGGCCATATCCGCCGCTCACATCATAGGTCAAATTTCCGCCCACTTCGCCTTTGAAGCCGACAAACAGTGCGCTGTCATTCACCGTGCCGCCAAAGCGCGGAGTAAAGCCGCCGGGAAAATTGCTGAAGAAGGCAAAACAATTGGCAGGTGCGCCGTCCACAAATGCCGTTGCATCGGCAAAGGATGTGGTTGGCAAGGGACCGGTGGGACAACCGCCCTCACCGGTTAAATCCGCGAAAAGTACGTTCCCGTCATTGGCGAACACGCCCGCGCGGTTGGTGGGATTGCGATAGAAGAAGCTACCGTCGACATCGCGCATGGCGTAAGTCGCAAACGAGTATACCGCAGCATCGCCAACCGGAATTTCCATATTGAATGCGGCTTTGAAGTCATTTTCAACTTCAGGCTGGCCCCAGACAACAACCGGGTCCGCAACCGGGAAACCTGCCGCTGCCAATCCCGCTGCACCGCCATTGCTGCCTTCGCCATCCTGCACACCTCGGCTGGTCGCTTCCTGATCGCGGAATTGCAGGGCAACTGTGGCAAACCCGCCATCGCCAATCGACGCGCCGAATGCGCCCGATGCCTCAAGAATACGGCCATCGCCTTCATAGCTTTGCGAAATCTGCACGTCGATGTTGCGCGCATCGGGATCGCTCAGCAGCTGGTAATTGATCACGCCGGCAATCGCATCAGAGCCATATTGCGCCGCCGCACCGTCGCGCAGCACGTCAACCTGTTCAAGTGATGCGCCGAATAGCGGATTGATGTCCACGCCCTGCGCGCCGCGATTGACCCCTGAGACAAACTCACCGACAACGGCGCCGCGATGACGACGTTTGCCGTTGACCAGCACAAGCGTGTGGTCAGAGGGCAGCGCACGAAGGTTCACCGGGCGAACCAGCGTTGCCGCATCGGAAATGGGCTCGCGGTTGGCGCTCAAAGACGGGACCACAGTCGTCAACGCGTCAATAATGTCGCTTGACCCCTGATTCATCAGTTCGCTTGCTTGAACGACATCAATTGGAACGGGCGAATCTATTGCCGAGCGGGCTTCGCGGCGGCTGCCGAGAACCGTGATGACGCTGGTTTCCTCGACGCCCTCATCAACATTGGCGGCATCTTGTGCCAATGCCGGTTGTGCGGCGAAGCCAAGACCGGCAAGGCAAGCCCCGGCGAGCAGTTGAATTTTGATCAATTTCATTTCTATCCCCTATCGTTATCTTTTACTATGCTCTGAATTGCGTGCCGCCTTTCCCTCACAGCGACATAAGTGAAGCATTCCCTCCTGCGGCTGTTGTATTGATGGTGAGCGTGCGCTCGTTGAAAAAGCGGCTCGCGGAATCCTCCAGGTCAAGCACGGGCAACAGGGCGCCATCACGCTGCGCCACAATCGCCGAGACAGATTCCGCCAATTCCCTGCTTGCAAGCACTCCCGAAATTGCGCCGTAACGGGCAATATCAGCTGGCCCTGCCCCCACGATTATGGCGCGGCTTTGATCACCGGCGATACCTGCAACATCCGCGTCTTCTGCCGCGACAACCGGGATGTTCCCCGTCTCGAGCAGCCGGTCGATCATCAATGCAAGCCGCTGCGGCTCGGCCGGGTGGCAGACGCACAGGATCACCCCACGGGGGTAGAGGGAGAGGGTATTTTCCTCGCCCGTTGGTCCGGGAAGCTGTGCGGTGTGATAAGGGTGCGCCGGGGCGCTGCAATATGCGGTCTCAAGCTTGGTCAAAACACCCGCAGCATCATCCTCCAGCCGCTTTGGCTCAGGCATTGAGATGGCCGGCATTGAGCATCGCCCGCCACCCTTGCTGAGCCGGCCCAGATAATGCGGGCCACCCGCCTTGGGGCCGGTGCCTGATAGACCCTCTCCGCCAAATGGCTGAACCCCGACCACGGCGCCAATCTGGTTGCGGTTGATGTAGAGATTGCCAACCCGGGCACGCGAGCGGACATGCTCAACCCGTGTATCAATCCGGGTGTGCAGTCCCATAGTAAGGCCAAATCCGAGCGCATTGATATCATCAATCAGTGCATCGAGCCCATCGGCAGCAAAGCGCACCACATGCAGCACAGGCCCGAACACTTCCTGCTGCACATCGCGCACATGCGGAACTGCAAATGCGATCGGGCGCTGGAAATAGCTTTGGCCAGAAGAATGGCTCGGCCCGTCATTATGTTTGGGCGGTCCGCCCTCAGTGATAGCTGGCGCCTCGCCAATGACCCGGAACTTTGCCCGGGCATGCTCCACATATTCGCCAATACGGCCGTGCGCCTCTGCGTCAATCAGCGGCCCGGTGTCGGTCGAAAGGTCGCCAGAATATCCTGCACGAAGCAGCACCATCGCACCTGCAAGCATCGTATTGAACTCATCCGCAATGCCTTCTTGAACGCACACTATCCGGCAGGCGGAACAGCGTTGGCCTGCGCTTTGGAATGCGCTGTCGACCACATCCATCACCGCCTGTTCAAGCAGAGCCGTGCTGTCCACTATCATGGCATTAATGCCGCCGGTTTCGGCGATGAGTGGGGCGGACGCTTTGCCCATATCGGCGCGGGCACGGGCGATCGCCTGAGCAGCCTTGGTGGACCCGGTGAAGCAGATGCCATCCACTTCGGGCCGGACAACCAATGCCGCGCCCAGCGCGCGCCCTCCTGGAAGCAGAGCCAGTGCTGAGACGGGCACACCGGCCCTTTGGAACAGGTCAACAGCGCGTTCTGCGATGCGCGGCGTTTGATGCGCAGGCTTTGCCAGAACACCATTTCCCATCACCAATGCTGCGGCGATTTGACCGGAAAAAATGGCAAGCGGGAAATTCCAGGGTGAGATGCAGGCGACTGTTCCCAGCGGTTCGCGCTTCGCGTTTTCCGGCGCCAGCGCCTCAAGCGCATAATAGCGGCAAAAATCGACTGCCTCGCGCAGCTCGGCCTGTGCATCATCCCAGGTCTTGCCGGCCTCTTGAACACAGAGAAGCATCAGTTCGTCAGCCTCCTGCTCCATCAGATCGGCAATCTTCACCAGCACCCCACTGCGCGCTTCTGGTGTAAAACCACGCCAGTATGCCGGGTCGAAGCCGTTCAGCGCGTCGTCGAGGTTTTCAGGCGCAAAAAACGCGCTGCCACCCATCTGCGTAGAGGGTTCAGCGCGGTTCATGGCCTGGCCGAGCGTGCGCCTGTCAGGCGGGACTGCAGTGTCCGCTTCGGCGCGCTGCGGATCAGATCGCGCAGCACAACCGATGGGCACACCGTGTCTGCCGCTGCCCGCTGGCCAAGCCGCATTCGCATTCGCACCCGCATTCGCATCCGCCATGCTGTCCAAATGCGGGATTGACGCAAGGGCATCCAACCGCGCTGCGATAGAATTCTGCGTGAAGTCCTCGCCCTTGGCAGACAGGCGCAAACCGTCAAACAGATCGCGCGGGGCCTTTATCCGCGGATGCGGCGCGAAATCCCGGGCCATGCTGTCCGCAAGGGGGTCTGCAACAATTTCATCAACCGATATGTCCGGATTGTTGATCTGACTTACGAATGAGCTGTTCGCGCCGTTTTCAAGCAAGCGCCGCACGAGATAGGGGAGCAGTTCCTTATGTGCTCCGACAGGGGCGTAAATCCGGCTTGGCAAACCGGTCGCGCGCGTTATTTCTGCGTGAAGGTCTGCGCCCATACCGTGGAGGCGCTGAAATTCAAAACCCGCCACGCCGTCGCGGCTTGCCTTGGCCATCTCGAAAATGGTCGCTGCAGAAAGCGCATTATGCGTTGCGAACTGCGGATAGACGATATCCCGCGCATTCAGAAGTTGCTGCGCGCCAGCGACAAAGCTTAAATCTGAATGTTCTTTACGCGTAAAAACGGGATAGCTTTCCAGCCCCAGTTCCTGGGCGCGCTTGATCTCCATATCCCAATATGCGCCTTTGACCAGCCGCACACATATCCGGCGATTGGCCTCACGCGCCATGCCAATCACAGTGTCGATTACCATTGCGCAGCGGCGCTGATAGGCCTGAATGACAATGCCCAGGCCATCCCAGCCCTCAAACCCCGGCGCATTTATTAGTCGCTGAAAGATATCAAGCGAAATTTCCAGACGATCCGCTTCTTCAGCGTCAATAATCAGACCAATATTTGCATCGCGCGCCTGGGCTGCGAGGCTTAGAAGCCGTTCAGTAATCTCCTTTACGCAAATATCGGCCTGAGCAGGCTCGTATCGCGGGTGAAGAGCGGAAAGCTTAACAGAGACGCTGGGCGCGCCGTGGATATTATCGTGCGCCTGTGACTGCGATGCGAGATGGGCGATCGCATGGCTGTAAGCGGAGAAAAAGTTTGCGGCATCATGCTGGGTGCGCGCGGCCTCACCCAGCATGTCAAAACTGTACCGATCACCATCCCCGGCACTTTTGCCAGTAGCAACCGCCTTTTCAATCGTTGCACCGAGCACAAAATCGCGGGCAATAATGTCCATAGCGCGCTTCATTGCGGCCAACATCACCTTATCGCCCAGCTTCGCAGCAATGCTCCGCGCCTGCTCGCCTCCGGTTGCCTCAATCCAGCTTTTCGATAGTCTAAGGCCGGTGACGCCCGCATTGACCAGCATCTTGTCGCTCGCGCCCGCGTGATCACCCCAGTCGCCGGCCAGCAATTTGTCCCGGACCAGTCTCATTGCAGTGCTTGGGTCAGGGGTTCGGATCAAGGCCTCCGACAGGCGCATCAGCACAACACCTTCATTGTTGGAAAGGTTGAACTCGCGCATGAAAGCATCAAGCAGACTTTCATTTGCGCCGTTTGCGCGGACCGCTTCGACCCAGGCCTTCGCCTGTTTATAGGCAGCGTCGCGCACCCCGGCATCTGGCTGCAGAGACCGCGACAAAGCCTGAAGACACGCCCTCTCATCAGCCAGAAAGGCTGCCGCCAATTGACCGAAATTGGCCTGCGTCAAAGCGGATGTCGTAATGTTCATATCAACTACAATAGTTGCGAATTGCAGTTTTTGGGTCCAAAGAATGCAATATTACTATTCATATTTGATCGATATTGGTCATATCATAGTCAAAAGGATCACTAACAGATGAAACGAATCGCGCTCGACAAGATCGATTTGCAGCTCTTGCAATGCATTCAGGAAGATGGGCGGATTTCCGTCGTAGAACTCGCCAAACGCATCCATCTGAGCAAGACGCCATGCCTCAAACGTCTGCGCGGGCTTGAGGATCAGGGCATCATCGAAGGCTATTCAGCACGGCTAAATCCGCGCAAACTGGATCAGGGCTATCTGGTCTACAATCAGGTGAAACTATCAAGCACCTCACGCGCCAGCCTTGAGGAATTTAATCGTGCAGTAAAAGATGTGCCTGCAATCATCTCGTGCCACATGATGTCAGGCGGCTATGATTATCTATTGAAAGTGCGCACGCGCGATATGGATGGTTACCGTATCCTCATCGGGGATGTCATTTCGCAGTTGCCATTTGTGGAACAGACGTCCTCTTTCCCGGTCATGGAAGAGGTCAAAGACACGCATCACGTGCCGATTTTCGTGTAATTGAACGGCGCTGTTATCAACCGGTTTATTGAAGCAAAGCGATCGGGCGAAGCATCAAAGCCGGGCAAAGGATCAGGACCGGGGAGCCGCTTACGGACAGTTACGGGCCAGTTTTCATTTCGGCGAGCGCACCACCGTTGCTTGGTCAGGATTTATCCGCCGGCTTCGACCCGCCGCTTGGCCACAAGCGGGAACATCGTTAAGGGGCCCGCATGGACCGGGCACATATTGTTCACGACAATTTCCTGCGCCGCTGCGCACAGGCGGATTTTCCTGCGGGCAATCCCCCTGCGGGCACGCTTGATCCGGCAATGGCCGTATCAATCTATCGTTCGGGCTGTGTAACCCGCGCGCTCGACCGGGCCAGCCGCGCGATGCAGGCGCAGGGCCAAGGCTTCTACACTATCGGATCATCGGGTCATGAAGCGATGGCGGCGGTTGCGGCCGCGCTTCGCCCCACCGATATGGCGTTCCTGCATTACCGCGATGCCGCATTTCAAATTCAGCGCGCAGAACAGGTCAGTGCCGCTGGCATGGGGCAGACGATCACCTGGGACATGCTGCTATCTTTCGCCTGTTCCAGTGACGACCCAATTTCGGGCGGACGGCACAAGGTTTTGGGGTCCAGGGCCCTCTCCATCCCGCCGCAGACATCGACCATCGCCAGCCATTTGCCCAAAGCTGTGGGCGCGGCATATTCGGTGGGTTTGGCAAAGCGCCATCCCCCGCAGCACCGGCATTTACCAGATGATGCGATTGTGATCTGCAGTTTTGGTGACGCATCGGCCAATCACTCGACCGCGCAAGGGGCGATCAACAGTTCGGCATGGACCGCCTATCAGACCGTTCCCATGCCGCTGCTATGGGTGTGCGAAGATAATGGGATCGGTATCTCCACCCGAACCCCCACCGGCTGGATTGCGGCCAATTTCAGCGCGCGGCCGGGGATCAGATATTTCTATTGCGACGGACTGGATATGTATGAAACATTCCGCGTGGCAGCACAGGCCGCCGATTATGTTCGCAAGCGCCGCAAGCCCGCTTTCCTGCATATCCGCACGATCCGTCTGTATGGCCATGCCGGTGCTGACGTGCCGACGACCTATATGGCGAAATCCGATGTCGAAGCCGAAGAGGCCGACGACCCGTTACTGCATTCAGCGCGGCTGCTAGGCGAGGCAGGCGTTCTGCCTCACAATGCCGCGCTGGATATCTATATCAGCACGGCGGCACGCGTGGACAGGATTGCACAGGAGGCCGCAAACCGCCCGCGGCTGCAAACTGCCGAGCAGGTGATGGCCAGCATCATTCCGCCCAGACGCGAGCACGCACCGTCAGGCGGCCCCACCGGCGATGCCCGGGCGGCCGCGTTTGGGAGCGATCTGAAACAGATGGACCAGCCGCAGATCATGTCCCGCCTGATCAATTGGGCATTGACCGATTTGATGCTGGAGCACGGCGAGATTGCCTTGATGGGCGAGGATATCGGGCGCAAAGGCGGCGTATACGGCGTCACCCAGAAACTGGCCGCACGCTTCGGGCGGGCGCGCGTGATTGATACATTGCTGGATGAACAATCCATTCTCGGCCTCGGGCTCGGAATGGCGCAAAACGGGTTTCTGCCAATCCCGGAAATCCAGTTTCTGGCCTATTACCACAATGCCGAGGATCAGATTCGCGGTGAAGGCGCAACATTGCCGTTCTTTTCCAGCGGGCAATATACCAACCCAATGGTCGTGCGGATTGCGGGGCTTGGCTATCAAAAGGGGTTTGGCGGGCATTTTCACAACGATAACAGCCTTGCCGCGATCCGCGATGTTCCGGGGCTGATCCTTGCATGTCCTTCCAATGGTGCAGACGCGGTCAGGATGCTGCGCGAGGCCGTCCGGTTGGCGCGCGAAGAGCAGCGGCTGGTGATTTTCCTTGAACCAATTGCGCTTTATCCAATGCGCGATCTGCATGATGCCGGTGATGGCGGCTGGATGCACACCTACCCTGCCGTGTCAGACCGCATGTCCTTTGGCCAGGTCCGCGTACATGGCGCAGGCAGGGACCTTGCGATTGTGACATTCGGCAATGGCACATTTTTGTCGATGAAAGCGCAGAAACGTTTGGCTGAAAAGGGCATTGACGCGCGCGTGATTGATCTGGGGTGGCTATCGCCTCTGCCAGAAGCTTCGCTGCTCGAAGCGGTCGGGGAGTGCGGCAATATTCTGATCGTTGATGAGACACGCCGCACCGGCGGGCTCGCCGAAGCGTTAATGGCTCTGTTTACAGAACAAACCGATATCCCGCACGGGCGCCTGACGGCCGAGGACAGCTTTGTTGCGACCGGGCCGGCCTATGCTGCGACAATGCCGTCCGCTGAGGGTATTGTGGACGCAGCCCTCGCGCTCACGGGTGCGCGGGCATGACGGGGACGCGCAAAACCGCAGTGCTCATCTGCCCGGGGCGCGGAACCTATAATGCAAGCGAACTTGGCTATCTGGCACAGCACTTCCCTGATGCCGGGATGCTTGCCGGCTTCGACGCCCAAAGACGCAGCGCAGACCAGGAAACACTGACGGCCCTCGACAGCGCAGACCGCTTCAGCCTCAGCAGGCATACGCGCGGCGACAATGCCTCAGGCCTGATTTTTGCCGCCACTTTGGGTGACTTTTTATCGATAGACCGCGATGCGGTCGAGATAGTGGCCATCACCGGCAATTCGATGGGGTGGTATTCTGCACTCACATGCGCGGGCGCCATGTCCCCGCAAGACGGATTTACCCTGGCCAACACAATGGGCACGCTGATGCAGGAGGCGCTCATTGGCGGACAGCTTGTCTATCCGTTTATGGGCGAGGAATGGACACCCGATATCGCGCGCCGCGACACATTGCTGGGGTTTGCGGCACAGATCAACGCACAGCCCGGTCATGTCCTGCTACTCTCAATCGAGCTGGGCGGGATGCTGGTCTTGGCCGGGAACGAGGCTGGACTATCGGCCTTTGAAAACGCCGTGGAGCGGATTGATTGCCGGTTCCCGATGCGCCTTGGCAATCATGCGGCGTTCCATACACCGTTGCAGCACCCGGTTGCCCGCAAAGGTGCCGCCCTGCTGGGGGCCGGCCTGTTCCGGCAACCCGACATACCGCTGATTGACGGGCGAGGCTCTATCTGGTGGCCACATGCGGTGAACACCGCGCAGCTACGCGACTATACTTTGGGCTATCAGGTGACTGAACCCTATGATTTCAGCCGGGCCATCGCAGTGGCAGCGCGCGAATTCGCGCCCGATCTGTTTATCGTCACCGGACCCGGAACGACTTTGGGCGGGGCTGTAGCACAATCGCTGATCCTGGCTGACTGGCGCGGTATGGACAGCAAAACTGCCTTCAAAGCCGAGCAGACCAAATCTGCGATTCTCGTATCGATGGGGATGGCAGCCCAGCGCCTATCCGTTACGGCGAATTAGAGCCAGGATCTAGAACGCAGCGCGAATGCCGCCCCACACAGTACGCGGCACACCCACATCGAGGACGCCGTTCGCATTGCGCGTCACGATCGTTTCATCAAGCAGGTTCTCACCGCGCAGGATTACCGCGAACCGGTTGCTTAACGGAAATTCGGCAAAGGCGTTCACAGTCGTCGCTGCAGGCAAAACATCCGTTTCTTCATCGCTTTCAAACTGCGCGCCCACATGCCGCACGCTCGCCGCGAAATGCCATCCAGTTGCAGGCTTCCAGGCAACCGTCGCGCTGGCCGAGAATTCGGGCGTTTGCGGCGGACGATTGCCATTGAGCGCCAGCGACGCACCGCTGCCATCGACGACGGCATCGGTATAGGCAAGGGTGCCATTGACGCTCACCCGTCCCTGCGTAATTGACGCGCTTGCTTCGACACCGCGGGCATCGATCGCTGGCAAATTCTGCCGCTGGCGCAAAGTCGGGGTGAGCGTCACATTGGCAATCGCATTTTTCAACCGGTTATCAAAAACGGTCAGTGCCAACTGGACGGTTTCCGACGGGGTCACATCAATACCGGCTTCGATCCCTTCGAGCACCTCATTTTCGAGCGCGGCATTCGCCTGTGTCACCACAGGAAAAATCACGAAGGGCCGGTATAATTCATTCAGAGTGGGCAAACGCAAACCGCGATAGACCGCCGCCCGTAACCTGATGGTGTCACTGGCCTGAAACGCTGCCCCTGCGCGGTAGGATACCGTCCAGTCGGATCGGTCTGATGCGGCCGCCTCGTTCACTTCACGCCCATCTGCATCGGTGGCGCGAAAGAATCCGTTTTCAACCACACTGCGGTCTGCGCGCAACCCTCCGGTCAATACCAGATCACCAAGCGACCAGTCATTTTCGATAAACAGGCCCCAATCGCTATTGCGCCCGCCAGCCCGGCGGCGTTCGGTCAGATTGCCCGAAAACGCGCTATAGGCCTCTTCCTGCAATTCGCCCGATGCGCGTCGATAGTCTGTGCCGATACGCAAGGTGTGATCCGGGCCTACGGGCGGCCGTATTTCCAGCTTTCCGCCAATCCCGGTGGACGGCGTGTTGCGCTGATCGAGGACGCGCACGAACCGTGTCGAGCTGATCACGATGTTGGAGAAATTGCGCGACTGGAGATAGGCAAGTGCGTCAAATTCCCAATTGCCGCGCCCTACCAGCCTTACGCTTGCATCGGCCCCTTCGCTCGAACTATCGGCGCCCGCAAACCGCAATGTGCGTTCATCATTGAACACCAAACCGCGCGCTTGCAGCTCTATATCCGCCGTGATCGGGGCAACAGCTCTGGCACTCACGGACCAGCTATCAAAACCCGCTTTGGCACTGGCGGGAACGCGCTGGTTTTGCGGCGTGGTAAAAAACCCGTCACCACGGTCCCACCGTCCGCTGAGTACAGCAAAACCGCCGCCAAGGTCTTGCGCAATACTCGCACTGGCTTCTGTATCACCGCGATCATTGACCAGTACCGAGCCATTAAAGGCGCCTAATGTCTCGGCATTTGCGCTCATCAATTCGATCGTCCCGGCCAGCGCGCCCGACCCAAACGGTCCCGCCCCGCCGCCGCGAGTCACGCGGATGGTTTCCAGCCTTTCAGGCGCAATTGCGCTGAGCGGGATATAGCCGAAGAACGGATCGGCCATCGGCACACCGTCGAGCAGCACCAGCGCGCGGCTGGTTGCATTTCCGCCAAGACCGCGCAGAGTGACACCTTGCGCGCTGGGGTTGGAGCTGCGGCTGTCTGACCGGCGAAACTGCTGGAAGCCGGCGACAGACGCCAGTACATCGTCAATCCGGCCAGAGCCCGATGTTGTAATCACATCCCGGTCCAGCGTTATCGCGCCATAGGCAGGCACAGCCGGCGTATCGGGCAGACCTTCTCCCGTGACCACAATCGCGAACCGATCATCTGTTTGCTGGGCCCCGCTATCTTCCTGAGCGCAAAGAGGGGCAGGCATCAGGGCCGCAGCAATCATAATTTTGTAACGCATGGGATGACGCCTAGCGATGGTTACCGCTCGCGTCAGTACCGAATTGCAACTAGGCTCGCATTTATCGGCAAGCTGTGCTTACATCCCCGCCTTAGGAGAACACCCATGCTTGCAACTGCCCCTGATTTCGACGTTCTGATTGTTGGCGCCGGTATTTCCGGAATCGGGATGGCGGCGCATATGGAAATGCATTGCCCCGGAGTATCATACGGAATTGTGGAACGCCGTGAAAATCTGGGTGGTACGTGGGATCTGTTCCGCTATCCCGGCGTCCGGTCCGATAGCGACATGCATACTCTGGGCTTTATTTTCGAACCGTGGAAGCATGAAAAAAGCATTGCAGATGCGCCCTCGATTCTCGAATATCTCAATCGAATTGTCGATGAGCGCGGTATTCGCAAACACATCCGCCATCAGCAAAAAGTGATCTGTGCTGATTGGCGCAGCGACGAAGCGCGCTGGCACGTTGGCATTGAACTGGTGGATGGTTCCAAAACGCGGGTTACGGCCAATTTCTTGTATCTTGGATCGGGCTATTACGATTATGATCAGGCCTATGACCCAGGATTTGAGTTTGGTGATTTCAAAGGCCAGGTGCTGCATCCACAATTCTGGCCGGACACTCTCGATTATACGGGCAAAAATATAGTGGTAATCGGATCGGGTGCGACAGCGGTGACAATCGTCCCGTCAATGACTGACAAAGCCGCCAAGGTGACGATGCTTCAGCGCACCCCGACTTGGATGTTCGCGCGGCCTGCAAAGGATGCCCTGGCCAATTTTCTGCGTAAGATTCTGCCCGAAGAAACCGCATATAGGATCACACGCTGGAAGAACATCAAACTGCAGGATTTTGCCTTCAAACAGGCGCGCCGCAAACCCGAACGCGTCAAGAAAATGCTGAAAAAGGGTATTGTGAAAGCCCTCGGCAAAGACAATTTTGACGAACCGACATTCACCCCGCCTTACGATCCGTGGGACCAGCGGCTGTGTCTGGTGCCTGACTCAGATCTTTTCGAGGCGATGAAGTCGGGCAAAGCGCAGGTGGTGACTGCCAGGATTTCCCAGTTCACCGAAACCGGCATCGCGCTGGATGATGGGAGCCATCTGGATGCCGACATTATCGTCACGGCGACCGGCCTGAAACTGGCCGTTGGCGGCAAGATCGCGGTGAGCCAGGACGGTGCTCCGGTCGATTTCAGCCAGCGGTTCTACTATAAAGGCTGCATGTTTTCCAACCTACCCAATCTGGCGGTCGTGTTTGGGTACCTTAACGCCAGCTGGACGTTACGGTCTGATGTCAATTCTGAATATATCTGCCGTGTCATCAACACGATGCGTGCCAAGAAAGCAAATGTCGCCGTACCAGTACTTCCCGCCAATCACACGCTGCAGGAAGATGATATTTTCGATTTCTCCAGCGGATATATCCAGCGCAGCAAACACATTATGCCAAAGAACGCCGTGGCCTATCCCTGGCGGCTCAATCAGGAATATGTAACCGACAGAAAGATTATGCAGGAAGGCGCAGTCGAAGACGGTATCCTGTCGATCCATGCTGCCGGTGCCAATGCGCAAACCAGCGCAGAGCAATTAGAACCGGCAGAATAGGCAAACGCTGCTTCACCTTCGTGCGGGGTTCGCTTAGTGAAATTCTATGAGCGAAAAAATCTATACCGCAGGGCTCGTCGTCATTGGTGATGAAATCCTGTCTGGCCGCACCCAAGACAAGAATATCGCGCAAGTGGCAAGCTGGCTTCAAGTGCAAGGCATCCGGCTGGACGAGGTCAGAGTGGTCGCCGATGTTCAGGAACGGATCGTGGAAGCGGTCAATACGCTCCGCGCCCGCAATGATTATCTGTTTACGACCGGCGGCATTGGCCCGACGCATGACGACATCACCGTTGATGCGGTTGCCGCGGCGCTCGGCGTGGATGTGATTATCCATCCTGAGGCGCGCGCCATATTGGAACGCTATTACGCGGACAAAGGCGGTATCAATGACGGCCGGCTGCGCATGGCGCGTGTGCCCGACGGGGCGCAGCTCATCGCGAACCGGACATCGGGGGCGCCGGGCATTCAGATCGGCAATATCTTTCTTATGGCAGGGGTTCCGCATATCACCGCAGGAATGCTCGACGCGCTGACCGGGACCTTGGAAGGCGGCGCGCCGCTGCTGACCGAAACAATTGGCGGATGGATACCGGAAAGCGAAATATCTGATCTGCTGCGAGAGACAGAACAGGCGCATGAAAACTGCCAGATCGGCAGCTATCCCTTTTTCAGGGATGGCAAAGTCGGCTCGAATTTCGTGATACGGTCCACCGATCCCGATGATCTACAGAGCTGTGTCGATACGCTATGCGACGGGCTTGGTACGTCGGGTTATGATTTCACCCCTGGTGGTATCTGACTGTACTGCCGTCCCGCCATACAACCGTTCCATCATCGCCATTTTCTGCACCCTGCGCCGGTCATTCAATGATGCAGCATGTGGGCCGGAGGATCTCCCCCCGGCCCTACTCATATTTTTACGGCAATGATAAAACCGCCTAAGCGCCTTCGATTTCCGACAGATCGATTTTCAGACCCGGGCCCATTGTGGAAGTCAGCGAGACTTTTTTCACATATTTGCCCTTTGCGCCCGATGGCTTCGCTTTCACGATAGCCTGGGTGATCGCTTCGAAATTGGTTTTGATGTCTGCATCCTTGAACGACATCTTGCCGATACCGGTGTGGATGATGCCCATCTTCTCAACGCGGAATTCAACCTGGCCGCCCTTGGCGTCCTTCACGGCCTGTTCCACGTTAGGCGTCACAGTGCCCAGCTTCGGGTTGGGCATCAAGCCTTTCGGACCGAGCACTTTACCCAACCGGCCCACAACGCCCATCATATCGGGCGATGCGATAACCCGGTCATAATCAAGGTTGCCGGCCTGCATATCTTCCATCAAATCTTCCGCGCCGACTTTGTCGGCACCGGCAGCAACGGCTTTGTCAGCATTGTCACCGCGTGCGAACACGGCAACTTTCACGTCTTTGCCGGTGCCCGATGGCAGAGCGACCATGCCGCGCACCATCTGGTCTGCATGGCGCGGGTCCACCCCCAGATTGATGGCAAGTTCAACTGTCTCGTCGAATTTCTTGCTCGAATGATCGCGCAATGTGGCGATCGCCTCATCAACGCTGTAAAGCTTTTCACGGTCCATTTCAGCGCGGACTTTTTGCAGTTTTGTCAATTTAGCCATCGGATCAGCCCTCCACCACTTCAAGGCCCATTGAACGCACGGAGCCTTCGATGATTTTCATAGCCTGATCGATATCGTTTGCGTTGAGATCAACCATTTTGGTTTCGGCGATCTCTTTAACCTGGCTCTGCTTGATCGAACCGGCGACGACTTTGCCCGGCTCGCTCGACCCGGATTTCAGTTTTGCAGCTTTCTTGATCAGGAAACTGGCAGGCGGGGTCTTGGTGACGAATGTGAACGAACGGTCCGCATAGACGGTGATGATCGTCGGGATCGGAGCATTCTTTTCAAAATCCTGTGTCGCGGCATTAAATGCCTTGCAGAATTCCATGATGTTGACGCCGCGCTGACCCAAAGCCGGACCAATTGGCGGGGACGGGTTGGCTGTGCCCGCGGGCACTTGCAGCTTGATGTAGCCTTCAATCTTCTTGGCCATAACGGCCTCCTTTCACACTATCCCCCGGATCACGTCTGGGGTCATGTTAAGTGGTCAAACGGCAGCCTGCTGCCTCCCACACGAATTCCTCTTTCAAGGAGCGGCGCTGATAGCGTTTTGTGCGGCAAATACAAGGTCTAAACAAATGGCCTGATTATATGGCCTGAATATATGGCCTAAACACATTGCCTAAATATATGGCCCGTAATCTCCTGCATCACCTTCGCTTCAGCCGCAGCAATTCAGAGCTGGGCACAAGCGGCGCCGCCGTCCGGGTCCTACTTCGACAGTTCAACCTGCTCAAACTCCAGCTCAACCGGAGTGGCACGGCCGAAGATCGATACCGATACTTTGACTTTGGCTTTGTCGAAATCGAGCTCTTCCACCACGCCGTTGAAGCTGGCGAAGGGGCCGTCGAGCACTTTGACCGAGTCGCCGATTTCATAATCAACGCTGACCTGTGTTTTCGGCGCAGCCTTGGCATCCTCGACACCGCCAAAGTAGCGTGCGGCCTCTTTTTCAGTAATCGGCTGCGGTTTATTGTTTGAACCGAGGAAGCCGGTCACTTTTGGAGTGTTTTTGACCAGGTGATACACATCATCGGTCATTTGCAGTTTGGCGAGCACGTAGCCCGGCATAAATTTACGCTCTACCTGAACCTTCTTGCCGCGTTTGACTTCGGTGATGGTTTCGGTCGGAACTTCCACTTCTTCAACGCCGTCGGACAATCCCAAACGCTCAGCTTCCGAAATAATTGCGTCGCGGACTTTATTTTCAAAACCCGAATAGGCGTGGATGATATACCAGCGAGCCATGTGTGATCCCCATTAGTAATAAATTTTGGTCAGCCCGTTGCGGGCAAAAATGGTGTCGCGCAATTACAAGACACCGAAATCACGCCAGAGTGAGCAACCAGCCAACCAAAGCGCCGAACAGCGAATCGATACCAAGAAAGAACAGCGACAAAATCACCATCATGATACCCACGAAAATCGCGGTCGTGATTGTTTCCTGCCGTGTGGGCCAGACGACCTTGCTCGATTCGGTCCTGACCTGGCGAATGAATTCGCCCGGAGTCGTTCTGGTCTTCTTTTCGGCCATAATCGTAAACTCTCGCCGTCCTGTATCAAAAACGCGACTTAAAAATCGTCACTTCCGGGATAGGCCAATCGCCGCCCCGGCTGTTTCCGGGAGGGGCTGTGATTGTTCCAATGTAGGAAGTCCGAGCTATTTAGGGCCACATCTGGCCAAAAGCAAGGACGTGAAAACGTCCCCGGCTGGCTGCGGTGTTTTATCGCTGGCGTTGCCACGCGCACCGCTCTAGCGTGCACGGCTTGAGGAATTACGCGATAGGGGGGCCGATAATGGCTGCAAGCGAAACTGGTGCGACAAGCTTTATCGACCAGGTCACGAACGTATCCGATTTTATCTGGGGCGGCACATGGAACGGGCAGGTCGTTTCATGGCTGTCGATAGGCGGACAACCCATTCCGCCCATGACATTGATCCTGCTGGGTATTGGCATGTGGATCATGATCGGGCTGAAATTCTACCCGATCCGCAAACTGGGCAGCGCCTTTGCCGGTCTGTTCAAAGGCCGCCAGAGCGACGGCGACGGAGAAATTTCTCCCTTCGCAGCGTTGTCTACCGCTTTGTCCGGCCAGGTTGGCACAGGCAATCTTGCCGGCGTGGCGACAGCAATTGCGCTGGGCGGGCCGGGCGCGATTTTTTGGATGTGGATAACAGCACTGGTCGGCATGGCGCTTGCTTTTGCTGAAGGATCGCTGGCCATTCGGTACCGTGAGAAAACATCGGACGGCGTCTATCGCGGTGGGCCGATGAGCTACATCATGATGGGTCTGGGCCCGAAATTTACCTGGCTCGCGATCCTGTTTTGCATCGGAACGCTGTTTTCCGCGCTGGTCACGGGCAATTCGATACAGGCCAATGCAGTGGCTGACGGCCTGAATGAACTGTTCGGCATTGAAGAATGGCTCGGCGGGTTGATCGTGGCCGTGCTGGTGTTCATCGTGATTATCGGCGGGATCAAATCCATTGGCGGTGTCGCAGAAAAGATTATTCCCTTCATGGCAGCCGCCTACATCATCATGGCTTTCATCGCCCTGATGCTGAACCTTGAAGATATTCCAGCGACATTCGGTTTGATTTTCTACGGCGCGTTTAACCCGCAAGCGGCGACCGGGGGCTTTGTCGGGGCAGCCATTATGCTCGCGATCCGGGCCGGTGTGGCGCGCGGCCTGTTTTCTAACGAGGCGGGTCAGGGTTCCACTCCGATCGCTCACGCTGTCGCGCAGACCAATGATCCGGAACAGCAGGGCCGCATGGCGATGCTGGGCACGTTTATCGACACGATTGTAATCTGTACCATGACCGCGCTGGTTATCTTGACCGTTCAGGGCGACTTTACCGGCGGCGGGCAAGCTGTGCCGCATGCCTGGAACTCCGATCTTGAAGGTTTTGCGATGACATCGGGCGCGTTTGCTGCTGCATTCCCGCTCACCGTTGCAAGCGTCCCGATCGGTACGTTGGTCGCCAGTACCGCACTGATCCTGTTCGTGTTCACGACCCTGCTGACATGGTCCTATTACGGGGAGCGTGCGATCACGTTTATCTATGACCGTATTCCGGGTTCGACACGCGGCGGAGAGAAAGTGCTGCACATGATCTGGCGCGTGCTGTGGTGCGTGGTGATCTATCTTGGCAGTACGCTGGACCTCACCTTGGTCTGGCGGATGGGCGATATTTCCAACGCCGCAATGGCATTGCCAAACCTGCTGGCATTGGCCCTGTTATCCGGCGTGGTGTTCAAATTGGCACAAGGTGACAGAAAGGCTGGCCGGGATTTCCGCGCCGACACGCCGGAAGAACCCAACGAATACTGATCCTTCAGACGTTAAAAAAGGGGGGCCGGTCGTACAACCGGCCCCCCCTTTTTTTTGGCGGCGGTGCCGCCTGGCTTAGCGCGCGCCGAATAGCCGGGCCAAAACTCCGGGCGCATCCATCGGGATGATTTTGCCGTGCTGCTGCATACGCTGCGAGGCATCACGATAGGCACGCGGTTGAACCCAGGCATCGGGGCGGCTGCTACGGTAAGTCAAACTGGACATGGTGGATTTCCTTCTTGTATTTCGTTCTGACGCTAATAATGCACAGCTCGTCTGCGCGTTCCCTGAACACATATTGTGCCGTTCGTTCAGGCATAGCGATGGGTTGCAAAAGAGGCGCAAAATCCTCTTGCGTGTCAAAATCACAACGCATCAAAATCAGAAGGTGTCTGGATGATCCACCTGGCAGGGGCACAGAGACTCGAACTCTGGACCTTCGGTTTTGGAGACCGACGCTCTACCAACTGAGCTACGCCCCTGCAGGCCTAGCCGCAATTAATGCGCTCGCGCGGGCATGGCAATGTTAAATATGACCGCGGCAAAGCCGGCAAACTGACCGCTAGGCGCTGCGGCAATGCGTGGTTACAATGCGCGGCAATGCCCGCTGCCGCGCCTTCATTGATTCCGACAGATTTGCTGCTACTCGCCTATCGCAGCGGAATTTTCCCGATGGCGGATAGCCGCGATGATCCAGAGATATTCTGGGTTGAGCCACGCGAACGGGCGACATTCCCGATTGACAGTTTCCGTATGGCGCGGTCCCTGCGCAAAGTCGTTCGGCAAGGTCGCTACCGCGTAACGTGCAACACCGCATTTGCCGATGTGGTCGCAGCCTGCGCAGCCCCCCGCCCCGATCACCCCGATAGCTGGATCAACCACCGGATCGCCGCCAGCTATGTCGCGCTTCACGATATTGGCCATGCCCACTCGGTCGAATGCTGGGACGGTGACACGCTGATCGGCGGATTATACGGAGTCAGTTTTGACCGCGTTTTTTGCGGGGAAAGCATGTTCAGTCGTGCCGATAATGCATCCAAAGTCGCGCTGGTATGGTTGATCGCGCTGCTTAAACACGCCGGATATGCAGTGCTCGATTGCCAGTTTATGACCGCTCATCTCGCATCACTGGGTGCGGTGGTCATGTCGCAGCAGGACTATTGCGCGCATATCGCCAAAGCCAGTGGCCCTGCTGCCATGTCGCTTCATGAAGCTTACGTTTCGTTGTTATCTGGCGGCGGCGCGGCAGGCTCAGGCGCAGAGGACGCTGGCGGGGATGCCTCTCCCGGAAAGCTCATCGCGCATTCTTTAACCCACACGTCATAGACCGGATCCTCGACCACATTAAGCGATGGCGAATTTTTGAACAGCCAGCCGGAAAAAACCCGCTTCCACCGGTCCTCTGCCTCTGCATCAGCGTCTTTGATTATGGTCAGAACCTGCACGAACGCGCCGGTCTCGCGGGGCATTTCCCACGGCGGGGTTCGCTCGCACGCAGACAGCCTGATGATGACATCGCCCAGCCGCCGCGCCTCACCCGGTTTCATCTCCAGGTCCTGCGACACATTGTTACGCTTGTTGAGTACGCCGAGCGTCGCAATTCGCTCCGCCATCGGCGTGCCGATTTCCGGCGTGATTTCGGCAGGATCGGGCGGTGCTTCGGCTGTCTGCAAGTCTTCGGGAACCGCAGTTTCCTGTGCGACCGGCGCTTCGGGCGTATCCTGACCGCACGCAGCCAGCATGCTGGCCAACACCGCGCTCATCAAAACAGTGGCAAAACTGCGCATCGTCAGGCTTCGGGTGTCCACGCTTCGTAATCACCACTGGCCTTTGCCCGTTTGCCGCCCTGCTCCAGCGCACCTTTCGGGCGGTAGGCAGCAGCGGTGCCAGTGGTGTTTGGGATATAGTCGACTTCCCAGATTTTCGCAGGCGGCAGATTGCTTTCGGGTACACCGTCAAACGATCCATGCAGCCAGCCATGCCATTCTGCGGGCACGCGGCTTGCATCATTGGCGCCGTCATAGATTACCCAGCGCCGCTCGCGCGCGCCATGTTTGGTTTTCTTGGCCCGGTAATAGGCATTGCCCTGCGCATCGGTCCCGACTTTTTCACCGGTTCGCCAACTGTTGAGCAGTGTTCCGATCGTACCGCCGTTCCACCATGTGAAAATTTTGCCGAGAAACTTCATCATTTACCTCTTTGAGGGCCGCTTAGCGGTTTCCCAGCGCCCTTCCAACCTCTAACTCATGCGCTTCAATATTCGACCAGATCACCGGCTGTGATACCCAGTTCCTCGGCCCGTCCGCCAGCGATTTCAAGAACGGTTCCGGTCATCCCGGCAGAACGCACCGGGTCGAGCGAATACGGCACCGTGTTCGCGGCAATGTTCAAGATCCGGCCGTCCGTTCCGACAAAGATGATATCCAGCGGCAGCGGCGTGTTCTTCATCCAGAAACTGGCAATATCGGGCGGAGTCCGCGGAAAAATCATCCCCTCATCGGGGCCAAGCTGCGTGCGAAACATCAACCCTTTGGCTTGATCGGCATCACTGGCGGCAACTTCCACCTGAAATTCGTGACGCGTGTTACCGCTGGTCACGGTGAGCGGAATAATGTTCAGTCCCGATTCGGGATGCACTGCAGCGATTTGCGCTGCCGCAGGGGGTTCTTGCGTATTTTGCGGGGCGCATGCGGTCATGGCAAGCGCAGCAACAGCAAAGACATGAAAAAATCTCATTTTCGGTGATCCTTACAGGGGTTCATCATCACGCGCCTCGCATGCCCATTGTTCAGCCGCATCTTCGCTATGCGCATTGATTACTGCGCGGACAATATCAAAACTATGGCCTGCCCGCAGCATCGCCGCAATCTGCCTGTCACGCCGTTTCTGGTCCAGCTCCTCGCGGTGGAACGGGCCAAAGCGGCGTTTGCGCGCCAGATTGAGCGCGGCCTCGCGCTGATCCGCTTCACCAGGCGCGACATCGTCACGTAAATGCTCGTCAATTCCGGCAGCGTATAAATCCTGCGATACGCGGCGCGGGCCGTATCCACGTCTTAGCAATCCGCCTGCGCGCGATGCTGCGTAAGCCGCATCATCAATATAACCCAGCGCGGTATACCGCGCGACCAGGCCAGCGATATCAGCCGGTGGCTCTCCCTGTGCCCAGCCGCGCTCCCGGATTTTTCGGGCAAGATAGGATTGAAGCTTGCCCGAACTGGTGGAAAACCGGGCGACATAGGCCAATGCAAGATCGCGCAAACCAGCCGTATTGAGCGGCTTGGGCGGCTTTCGCGGTTGCCGTTCCCGTTTTTTTCCCGATCGCTTATCGTTCATCGGCCATATTCGTGCCACAGTCTAAGGGAAATGGGAACGAGTACAGCGATGGCATCAGAAACGGTTCCTCGCTGCGGCATTTGGAAGCGCCAGAGGGCGCGCAACAAACGGGTTGTAACTGACTACATGATTGATACCGCATCAGATAGTGCCGCTCTCACCCCTACACCCAATGACTGCCCTTGGCCGCGCCGCAGATCTGATTTCTCCACCTTTACAGAGGCGGTCGAATATGCCGCGCAAAGCGCCAAGGGCATGAATTTCCACGATATGCGCGGCACGCTTGAGCGCGTCTATACCTATGTCGATCTGCACCAAGATGCCATAGATATGGCACAGCGTTTCCGGGCCGCAGGTATCGGCAAGGAAAACCGCGTGGCGATAATCGCCGAAACGGGCGCAGAATTTGCCGCGCTGTTTTGCGGTGCCATCTATGCCGGGGCGTGGCCGGTTCCGCTCCCCCTGCCCACAGGATTTGGCGGCAAGGAAGGTTATATTGATCAGCTGGCGGTACAGTTGGACAGCTCTGATCCTGTTCTTCTGCTCTATCCGGCAGAAATTTCCGAAATGGGGGAGGCCGCCGCTGCACGCCAGGGCTGCACCGGCTGTGATTGGGAAAGTTTTGCTGAATATCCCGCGCCCGCTTGTGAACTGACCCCGCCAGAACCCGATGACATCTGTTATTTGCAATATTCCAGCGGATCCACGCGCTTCCCCACGGGCGTTGCCGTCACGCACCGTGCATTGCTCGACAATCTGGCCGGTCATTCGATTTCGATGGATGTCGGCGCGGGTGACCGTGTTGTCAGCTGGCTACCCTGGTATCACGATATGGGGCTGGTGGGATGCTTCCTGTCGGTCATCGCCAATCAGGTGTCGATCGACTATCTCAAGACCGAACATTTTGCACGCCGGCCCCTCGCATGGCTGGATCTGATCAGCCGCAACCAAGGCACCACGCTCAGCTATTCACCGACATTCGGTTACGATATCTGCGCGCGCCGTATCTCAAGCCAGAGCCATGTCGCCGACCGGTTCGATCTGTCGCGCTGGCGCACAGCAGGCAATGGCGCGGATATGATCAGGCCTGATGTGATGCAGAATTTCGTCAATGCATTTGCCGATGCCGGGTTCATGGCTAGCGCATTCACCCCCAGCTACGGCCTGGCTGAAGCGACTCTTGCGGTTACGGTGATGCCGCCGCGCGAAGGCATTCGGGTTGAGCTGGTCGAGGAAGAAAGCCTTTCGGGAACGCCGCGTGACCTGTCGCGTCCGGCGCGCTACCGTGCCATTGTCAATTGCGGCAAAGCCGTTCGCGGGATGAAAGTGGAGATTCGCGGTGAAAACGGCGCAGTCCGGGGCGATCGGCAGATTGGCAAAGTCTGGTGTCGGGGCACGAGCGTGATGCATTCCTATTTCCGCAATGAAGACGCGACCAGTCAATGTCTGGTCGATGGCTGGCTGGACACGGGGGATATGGGATATCTGGCGTCAGGATATTTATTCATTGTCGGCCGCGCGAAGGATATGATTATCATCAATGGCAAAAACCTGTGGCCGCAGGATATCGAATGGGCTGTCGAACAACTGCCCGGTTTCAATCACGGCGATATTGCAGCATTTTCGATTGATAAGGATGATGGAGAGGAAACACCCGCTGTCCTGGTCCATTGCCGCGTGTCCGATCCGCAGGAGCGGGTAAAGCTGCACGAGCAGATCCGCGAGAAAGTCCGCTCGATCACCGGCATGCACTGCGTGGTCGAACTGGTCCCGCCGCGCACGCTGCCGCGCACCAGCTCTGGCAAACTCAGCCGCGCGAAGGCAAAACGGCTTTATCTGGCAGGCGAAATCCAGCCAATAGAGATGCCCGTTGCGGCTTAGGGCCACACCGCGCAGTAGTGGTACCTAACGGGCGATATCGCCCCAGCTTGCGATGATGTTCGGGCCGCGTCCGGCCTCAACCGTGACGTTTTCCAAACCCTCTGCCCGCAGCAATGCAGCAGCAGTTTCAGCGTCCGCAACAGGTCCGGTGAGAATGATTGGCGCGCCCACGCGGCGGCCCGCCCATGCAATCAGCCCGATTGCCGCGGCCCCGGCATCGGCTGGCTCGCTATCCACAAAGGCGATCACCGGCAGTGCCTTGGCAGGCGGGATCAACTCGATCCGCCAATCCGGCGCGGTCGCGCCGATGCGGTTTTCCAGATCGGCATAGGCAGCCATCGTCGCACCATCCAGTTCGCGCGCCTTCACCACCGCTCTGCGCCGTTCGCGGTCGATCAGCAGCTCGTCTTCCTTCACCCCGGCAACAATCGCAAGCCGGCTGGTCAGATCAGCAACGCGTTCGGCAGCCGCCGCTTCCTGGCTTGCGCGCGCCGCGCTTAATTGCGCCTGTTCCGCCGCGGCACTTCCAGTGCCGACCAGATACTGGTTTATTCGCAAATCGACATCCTGACCCAATTGCCGGGTCAACACACGCGCGGCCTGTGCTTCGGCGTTTTCCCGGTTGGTCGGGGTCATGACAGTCGCATCAATGGTGATCGGGCGCGTATCCCAATTGATATTGACTTCATCCAATCGCGAGACGTCATCGAAAGTATCGATCAATACGGACCGCACTTGGCGTTCTGAATTCGCCTCCCACGCAATCTGACGCAAGGAAAATGCCAGCGGAATTGACAATGCGACAAAAACCGCAACGACCATGAAATTTTGAAACTGGCTCTGGCGTTCCGATAAGGACGATCGAAATCCGTAAAGCCGCGCCATGCCCCATGCAGTCAGCGCGATGGTCAGCAAGTTGGTGACGTATAAAAGCAGAGCGCCTGAAAAAACCGTCCAGTTCCACGTTGCCAGACCAAAACCGATCACTGCAAGAGGGGGCATCAATGCGGTCGCGATCGCCACACCAACGATCGTATTCTCGCGCCCGCGGATCATGGCATAGGCGCCTGCAAGAGCGGAAAACAGGGCCACCAGCAGATCAAATAAATTGGGCGATGTCCGCGCGGCTATTTCCGAGGTGACTGTCTGGATCGGGGATAGAAACACGATCAGCGCGCACAGGCCCACCGCCATCAAGGTGCCCCATGCCAGCGATACCGCCGACTGTCTCAGCCACTTGTAATCTCCTGTCGCCAATGCAAACCCCAGCCCGATGATCGGGTCCATGAGCGGCGACAGGAGCATCGCCCCGATAACCACCGCAGGGGACGATAACAACAGGCCGAGAATGGCGATCCCGCCCGACATCGCCGTCATGAACATGTATCGCGCTGACATAGTGCACTCGGCACGCCGTCTCTCGATCACTGCTTGCTGATCGACTGTGCCGATCACAGATTCCCGCCACCATAGCCGCCACGAATATACCGCGCGTGCAAACGTCAGATTGTTGGTTTCGGGCGCTTCGCTCGCCATAAGCGGGCATTCCTTTTTATTATTTGCCCCAGCATAGCTTGCCGGTTTCACATAAGAAAGCACAGAGATAAGAGCCGGTATGACGCACAAATCTTGAACTTCGTGTCTTATAGGCTTAATACAGTGGAGATATCACTTTCCGCATTGCCCCCGGACATGGGAAGATGCGGCATTAATGGAGCTGGCCCGCCGCCATGAGCGCAACTGACACACTCACCGCCACCGATCTGAAGCTCGAATTGACAGCGCCCGATCCGGTCCCCGAAATCAAGCCCGCCGAAGCGGCCGGCCTTGTACCGGTATCCGCAGAGGTCCAATCAAAACTGGCCACCAAAGTGGAAGGCTTCGTGACAGATTTGCTGTCCGAAGATGCCAATTCGCCAGAATTTGGGAAGAAGGTCGATCAACTGACCAATATGGGCCGCAAGGAAATTATGGCGGCCAGCAACATGTCCAACCGCTTCCTCGACCGGCCCATCCGTGCGATGGACAAGGACGAGGGCGTTGGTGCCAATTTGCAGGAATTGCGCAATGTCGTGGAGGATCTTGATCCCGGCAAACGCGGCAAGCTGACCGGTACGCGAAAGATTTTCGGCATTATTCCGTGGGGTAATAAGCTCACCAATTATTTCCGCAGCTACCAGAGCGCGCAAACCCATATTCAGGAAATTCTGTCCAAGCTGGGTAACGGCAAAGACGAGCTGATCATGGACAATGCCGCCATTGATGTGGAACGGCAGAAACTGTGGGAGGCAATGGGTGATCTGGAACAGATGATCCATATCTCCAAAACGCTTGATGCGAAGCTGGAGGAAAAGGCAGCCGAGCTTGATTCAACCGATCCAGCCAAAGCCAAGGCAGTGCGCGAAACGGCATTGTTCTATGTCCGTCAGCGAACGCAGGATTTGCTTACGCAGATGGCGGTCAGCGTCCAGGGCTATCTCGCGCTTGATCTGGTGAAAAAGAACAATGTCGAACTGGTGAAAGGCGTCGACCGCGCCAGCACCACCACCGTCGGCGCATTGCGCACTGCGGTGACGGTATCCGAAGCGATGACCAACCAGCGTCTGGTATTGGGGCAAATCACTGCGCTGAATGAAACAACCGCAGGCATTATCGACAGCACATCGGCGATGCTGCGCGAACAGACCGGCAAGATACACGAACAGGCCGCCTCCAGCACTATTCCGCTGGAAACGCTACAGCGCGCCTTCCAGAATATTTACGACACGATGGATGAAGTGGACACGTTCAAACTGCGTTCGCTTGAATCGATGAAGCAGACTGTCAATGCGCTGTCGGGTGAGGTTGAGAAATCAAGAGGCTACATCGCCCGCGCGGAAGGGCAGGCACAGGCCTCCAAACAGCTCAGCGAATCGAGCTTGCTGACGGTTGAGGACTGATCTTTCGATGAATGACCTTACCCACCAGAGCGAACAGATACTGAACCATGCCAAGCAGGTGCGTGACGATAACCGCAATGGCGGCCGTCACCGGATGGCCTCGATTGGCCAGGGTTCCAAACGGATTAAACGGGCCAACTGGGTCAAACGCATCCGCAATATCATAATCGCGGTTGGTGCCATTTTTGTAACGGCCGGTATTGCGGGCGCAGTGCTCAATGGCATCGGTTTTATCGGGGTGATGAGCGTCTTTATCGCAAGCATTATCGCCATTGCGGTGCTTTCCAATTACCCCAAAGTCAAAACACCAAAACGGGCCGATTTGGCCAAGGGCGATTTGCGCCAGATGGTTGGCAAAACGGAATTATGGCTGGAGCATCAACGCAGTGAACTGCCGCCAGCTGCTGCCGGAATTGTCGATGATATGGGCGTGCAGCTCGATTCGCTTGGCGTGCAACTGGAGACGGTAGACCAATCGCATCCGGCGATCGGTGAAATACGCAAATTGGTGGGCGAAGTGCTGCCCGGCACAATAGATGCTTACCGCAATATCCCTGCCCATCTGCGCGGTGAAAGGCGGGGCGGTGAAAGGCGGGGCGGTGCCACGCCCGATCAGCAGGTTACCGAAAGCCTCGGCAAGATCAGCCGAGAGATAGACAATGTCACCCGGCAATTGGCGGAAGGATCGCTCGATGATCTGGCCATCAAAACCCGCTATCTTGATTACAAATATAATGACGGCCTGGCCGGCGATAGCGGGGTGCCGCTGCCTGATTTCAATGCAACCAGAACAAAGGCCCATTGATGCGCGTCGCCATTCCACATGATCTGGGCCGCGACGAGGTGCGGCGCCGCTTGAAAGAACGCAGCCACGAAATTGCCGACCACATCCCTGGGGCAGTGGCCCAAGTCGGCACCGATTGGACCGGCGAGGATACGCTGCAGATCAATATCAGCGCGATGGGGCAGGATTTATGCGGCACAGTGAATATAGAGGATCATCAGCTTGTCTTCGAGATTGCCCTGCCGATGGCACTGGCTTTTGTCGAACCGATCATTTCCGGTGCGGTGCGCCAACAGGGTGAAAAATTGCTGGAAGCGCCAAAACCGGGTTGACCATACTGACTATAGTTTGCGGTCCAGTTCCAGATAGGTTGACGGGATACGCAAACTGGCAGAGGCTTCGCGGGTTTCCCTCAAGAAATAAATCAGCCCTGTCATCATCAGCCCGATTGACAGGATGAATGCGCCTGCAAGCAAAACTTCCAGGTCGAAGCGGGTAAAGCCGCGCACGAATAGCAGAACCACCGTCAGCCCGGTTACGAGGCCGCTTAGCACCAGCAGTAATATTGCCCGGTTGGTGCACTCGATTCGTTTTGCCAGATTGCGGATTTCCGACACGATCATGTCATGTTCCACGCCCTGGGTTTCGGGGTGCCGTTCCTGCAGGATGCGTGATCTGTCCACCACCCGGCCAAGCCGGACCGTGAGCAGGTTCAGCATGCTGCCGATGGCAACCAGCAAAAACACCGGAGCGAGGGCGACCTGGATAATCTCGGCGATCATGACACGTTACCTCAGAGATTGCGCGATGAGCGTTAATCCTTGAGAAGAAAAACCTGCCGAGGCAAGCGCAGTAATCGCGGCACACTCGCCAGCTGCTATGCATTCGTCTGCAACAGTCACTTCACCGCTCAGCGGCATGACCAGAACCGGCCCGCCGAACCGCGCGAGCATAGTCTGGTCAGGCGGACCGGCCAGCAGATCGAGCCGGAAATGCGAGCCGCTGACCAGCTGCGCAGAACGGGTCATATCGATAGTACGGCGTAAATCGGCCGGATGCCGGGCCCCCTGCGCCACCGCGATTGCTGCATCCAAATGCAATTGGCGCGGGCGGCCATAATCAAACAGCCGGTAGGTGATGTCGCTGTTTTGTTGAATTTCTACAAGGCTGAGCCCCGGCCCGATGGCATGGACTGTACCAGCAGGCAGATAGAAAAAGTCGCCGCGTTTTGCCGGGTGCCATTCAAGCAGCTGTTCGATCGAGCCGTCCAGTGCGGCAGCGCGTATTGCGTCCGGGCCGAGCGGCTGTCTGAAACCGATTGCGAGTGTCGCACCGGGATCGGCGTCAAGCACCAGCCAGCATTCTTCCTTGCCGCTGAGCCCCTCGGGTGCCTGCGCATCGGACGGGTGTACCTGGACCGACAATTTCTCGCTCGTGAACAGATATTTGGCGAGCAAATCTGCGCAGGGCGGGGCAGGTTCAAACCAGATCTCGCCAATCCGCTGCCCCTCTGGTGCAAGGAATGGCGCGGGCAATATGTCCTTGCCCCACACCTTTTCAACCGATTTGGTTTTCAAGGCAACATGCGCTGTCACTGCGATGATGCCCCGTGTAATGTGCCCACTTTCTGCGCGCCATCCGCGGTCGTCACCAGAACCTCGTCGCCATCGACCACGATCATGATATTCTCAAGCCCGATTGCCGACACGCGCGGGCCATCGCTTTCAATCAGCACATTGGTGCAATCGACCGCTTCCGCCGGACCGATGATTGTGTTGCCGTCCCCGTCCTGCTCGCGCGCATTGTGCAAGGCTGGCCAATTGCCAATATCGGACCAGCCCATACTGACCGGCACCACGGCGGCGCGCCGGGTGCGCTCCATCACAGCATAATCGATCGAGTCCCCTTCAATTGCGGCAAAGCTGGCCGCATCGGGATGAAATTGTGCGCCGTCCTGTACGCCGCCTTCGACCGCGGCGCGCAATCCTGCGATCATATCGGGACGGTGCGCGGTCAATTCCGCCAGAAACACCCCCGCCTCAAAAACAAAAATGCCGCCATTCCAGCTATAGCCGCCATTGGCGAGGAATGTCTTGGCGGTCACCGCATCAGGCTTCTCGACAAATCGTTCAATTTCAAAACCCGCGCCCAAAGCCGCGCCGCGCTTGATATAGCCATAGCCGGTTTCCGGAGTTACCGCTTCGATACCGAACGCAACCAGACGTCCGTCCTGCGCCAATGCCGCAGCCATGCGCACAGCATCGACGAATGCGCCGGTATCCTCGATATAATGGTCGCTGGGGCATACCAGCATGATCGCATCCTCGGGCAGCCGGAGAGCAGCGAGCGCAATCGCTGGCGCAGTGTTTTTCGCGGCGGGTTCGACCATAATCCGCGCGCCGGACCGACTATCCAATTGCTGCGAGACGAGGTCAGCATGTTTTGCGCCGGTTACTATCCACGGAGCGGCGAACACTGAACGATCTGCGGTCCGTTCAATCGTCTGTTCAAACAGGCTGGATGGCCCGACGAGCGGCAGAAAAGGCTTGGGGTGATCAGCCCGGCTGCGCGGCCACAACCGTGTTCCGCTTCCGCCGCAAAGAATAACCGGATGAATCACCAATGGTTGCGCCTTTTACTGTCGTTGCAGGGTGCGTTAAACAATGAGCCTTGCCATCGCGTTACCTGCTGCCTGATTATATTGGTCAAAACCAGCGTTGCCGCCAGTAAAATGGTGCAGCCACCGGATCACCGTTCCCGTCTGTCGCCGGTTTGAAGCGTAACCGGTCCATCACCAGCTGGCACGTGAGCCGGTCTGCCTCGCCATCTGGACTGCTGCGATAAATACTGCAATTGCGCGCCCGGCCATCAACGCCAACGGTCACTTTCACGATCACCTCCGTTCCCAGCCGCGCCTGACGCCCTCCTTCTGGAACGGGATAGTCGCGGGCATTATCGATTGAACCAGAAATATGCTCCGGTTTGGTAACGGCAATACCGCCCATACCGCCGCCTCCGCGCCCGCTGCCCGTGCCGTCGCCTGAACCGGCTGCACCGGTCCCCTCGCCGGTATCCTTGGCCCCTGAATTATTGGCATTCCCGGTCGAGGACGCGCGGGGTACAGGCTGATCCTGTTTCAGCGGTATCTTGGGAGCAGGCGCGGTCACCGCTCTGGGCACGGTCTTTTCACCTGGATCACCAGCAGCCCCTTCATCGGGCACAGGCTCTGGTTCTTCCGGCGGAGGTTTTTCGGGCGCTGTAATGATAACGGTCAACCCGTCCATGACATTGTCCTGCGCCGATTGCATCATATCCGGCGCGAATGCCCGCGCCAGACCATAAATCGCGGCAATGTGGAGCAGCACGATAAGCGCAATAGTCGCCGGTTTCGGACGCCTGCGGCTATTCGAGAAATTTCGTGCAGTGCTCACCAGGGCTCCAGTCAATTTGCGCGCGATATCGCCTCGCCCGCGCTTAGCCAAGCCTGCATTCAAAAGAAAACGGCGGCCCCCGCTGGAGAGCCGCCGCTTCTGTTCAGCATTGCCTGTCAGACATCAGAATTCGTAACGAATACCGACTTGAAGGCGCCAGATCGACGATGTTGTGCTGATGAATTGCGTGTCATCCGGGTTGAATCCCGAAATGACGTAGCGGCCCTGGGCGTCAACGCCGCCTACCCGCAGGCGATCGTCTGGATCCGCACTGTCAGGATCATCAATATTGATGCCGGTATCAACCAGATCGACAAAATCGCCGCGCGCCCGCACGATGTTGGCACTGTCATCGATAAAGTTGAGGAAGTTATCCATATCGGCGAACAGCTCCAACCGGTCATTTTTGATCCCGGTCAAGCTGCCAATGAACGGCAATTCCTGACTGAAACGCAAATCGACATCATATGACCAGGGGTTACGACAGGTGTTGCGGGCGATGGAAGTCCCGGCAGTGAATTTACAACCAGAATTATTTACATAGTCGGTCAATGACTGGACTGCAGAATTCTGCGCCGCCTGCAAAGCAGCCAGCTGTGTCGCCGAGAAACCTTGGCCGCCAAAGTCGGTCAGGTTTGTATCGCTGACCCCCGTTGGCACATAGACAAGAGCGTTATCGCTACCCGAAGAACTGTCATTGAATACGCCGCCACCATCGAAAGTCAGGCTGTATGGGCGGCCCTCACGAGCGCGGAAGAATACGCCCAGAGTCGTTGCATAATCGCCGAAGAACTCCTCCCGCAAACTAACCGCTGCTGTGAAGTTGTGACGCGTTTCAAAATTGGAGGTCGAAACAGCCGGATTCTGGCGGTCAAACGCCGCTGAGACATCATAGCTCGATGTAGCAGTGGACGAACCGACATTGCGGTTATTGTTTGAGTCCGTGAAGGAATAACCAAACCGTAAGGACACGCCGCCGCCATCTGTAAAGATACCGCGATCAAAATTCTTTGACAGCAAGAACGATGCAACATGGCTTTCATAAGCCGGGCCGTTGGTTAATTGTATTTCATCGTCACGGCGTGTGTTGAAGCAGGCCGCAGTGACGCCGGTATACACGGGCGGGGTGCCGCCGGTGCCCTGTAACACGGCATTGCAACCTGCCGCAGTTGGATCAATCGCCGCATAGATTGGACGGCCATCAACAGTGAAACCACCATTGGCTTCACGGACGTCCAGCGTCTGTGACAAGTCGACAAAGTTCAATGTGTTATTGAACCGGCTGTAAATGTAATCAACATTCATCCGCCAATCGCTGAAGAAGCCTGTTTCCGCGCCAATTTCGGTTGCGAAACCAATATTCGCCCGTGTCACTGTCGGTGTCTCAAAGTTTGGATCAGTGGATTGCGTGTCAGCCAACCCTGCGGCTGCCTGTGCCGATCCAGCTGCGATGGCACAATTTGGAAAACCGATAAAAGTCCCATTATCGACGACGCTGATCTGTCCATTTGCATTCCGAATGCCGGCGCATTGCCCGCTGAATGTGGTTCCCTCTCCAGTCGAAAAACCATTATTGGAAAACGCATTGGAGAAATACACAACCGGATCACCGCCCGAAAAGATACCGACGCCGCCTGTCACGCGCGAATTGCTCAGGAAGCCGCTATTGTCGAATTCGTAAGTTGCCGACAAGCGCGGTAGCAGGATCGGATCCAACTTGCCGAAGCCGACCGCATTGGTGAAACCATAACGGTTCTGGAATTGCGGATTGGGTCGCGGCGCGTCACCAGCGAACCATTGAACGCGCAGACCGGCGGTAATGCCAAGCTGCGGTGTGGCCTGCCATTCATCCTGAGCATATACCGAATAGATTTGACGCTTGAATGTTGCTGATGCCTCATTGATGTTGCCGGTTGGTGTCGCGTTGATGACACCGCCGCCATTGCGACCGGCGACCAGATCATCAGCATTGGCAAATACGCTGGAACCGTCACTCGAAGCGGCGACCAGACCATTTTCAAAGTCGTCCAGATTACGGAAGAACAGTGTTCCTGTTGCGTTAATCGCAAACAGGTTGAATACATCGAGCGAATTGATTTCGGCACCGATTTTGAACTGGTGATCACCGCCATCGATGTTCATTTGGAACTTGGCTTGATCAACCGTGCTGTTGAGCGCGTTAGCCGAACGGAAAATCCCTGGGCCAGTGCTGAGAATGCCGTTTTGACCACGGGGAATCAATCCATTGGTGGCATTGTCGACGCCAACACTCAGACGGACAGTCGGATTGGCCGATTGCGCTTCGCCGAAACCGACCGGGCCTTGAATATCGGAAACCTCTGCGCGGCTCAAACGCAATTCAGTCGAGACCCTGTCGCTCCAGTTGGAATACAGACGGACCGAGTAATAGTCAGAGACGGTTCCTTCGTCTTCAAAGCTGTTGAAACCGGTCAGCTCTTGGCTGCCAGTATCCGATTCGATGTTGGTTTCCTCAAGACGCTGATAGGTTGCTTCCAACCGGTGATCGTCGCTGATATATGCATCCAACCGGCCAAAGTAGCGAACGGACGATTCCGCTAGAGTTACCGGATATCCGCCAACATCCTGACCATACACGTCATTGGCGATTTGCGCGAAGCGATCAAACTGCGCTTGGGTTACGAAATTTGCTTCATTGGCAAACCCGCCGCCGAAGGGACCAAACTCATTGGCGTTGCCGAGGTCGGTTTCTTCGTAACCTGCATAGAAGAACAGCCGATCAGGAATAATCGGACCGCCAAGGGTGGCACCCCAGCGTTTCTCTTCAAATGGGGACACAATATCATCAACCCCGTCGAGCGATGTGCCGCGGATATCATCGCTACGGAAAGTAAAGAATGCGCTTCCGCTGAACTCGTTGGAGCCGGATTTGGTGACAACGTTCACCAGACAACCGGTGAAATCGGAATATTCAACGTCAAATGGCGCAAACTCAACCGACGTTTCGCGAACGACGTCAAACGGCAGCGGCAAGGCGTTACGTGCGGCAAATGGCGTACCGTTCAGGCCGAACACGTCGGCCTGCACGATACCATCAACGGTAAATGTGTTGGACCGGTCATTACCGCCGAGGCAGGAAATCCGGTCAACTTCATTATCGCGCTCGAGGCTGACACGCGGGTCTAGGCGGATGATATCACGCACGTCGCGGGTCAGGCTGGGGAAGCTTTCCAGCGTTTCGGTGCTGAATGCAGAACCTGGGCCGACGGCGAGTTGCTGCACATTGGCGCGCTCTCCTGTGACAACAATGAAATTCTCGCTGCCGTCACTCACCGAAGCGAGTTCGAATTTGAAATCCGTATTGCCCGAAACCGTGATGAACTGGCCTTCGACCGACTGGCCTTCATACCCGGCTGCTGTTGCAGTAATGGTGTATGGTCCGCCCGGAACGAGCGAGCTGACGCGGAACGAACCGCTCGCATCGGCGGTCAGCGTGCTGGCACGGCCAGTACGTGTGTCGGTTACCACAACCGTCGCGCCGGGAATACCGGCACCGTCTGCATCAGTCACCTGCCCTTCAATACCGGACGTAATTTGCTGGGCCGAAGCCGGCGCCGCCATCATGGCCGTTGCGGAAAGGCTGACGACGCTGGCAGCCAGGAGATATTTGAGTTTCATTGACGAAGGTCCCTGATTGTCGATCGGATATGGTGATCGGGATAAACGGCTAAGATGTGATGCACGCCCGATAGGAGCGTTCCGAGACGGCCAAAAGACCGTTTTGTGACAAACGCGTTACAATGCCCGGGCTGGTTACACGCGCCCGGCTCACTTGCTCAGGAAACTGCGGAAAACTGCCGAAAATTCGGTGTTGCTGCATTGCAACAAAAGCAACGAAAGTGACTTTATAGACAGGTGCTGACTGGCAGCGCCCGATTAAGCGAGATTTATCTCGCGGAGTCGCTGCAACAGGAATTGATGGCTCGATATCGATTCGGGCGCATTCTCATCGATGCAGGACGGCAGTGTTTCGATGATGTAATCTGGCCGGAAATGCAGGAAAAACGGCATTGAATAGCGCGCACGGTGCGCGGCTTCGCCATGCGGATTGACCACCCGGTGGGTTGTCGAAACCAGCCGCCCATTGGTCAGCCGGTCGAGCATATCACCGATATTGACCACCAAGGCCCCCTCCGGCGGATTGATTGCCAGCCACTCTCCGTCAGCCTTTAACAGCTCAAGCCCTGCCTCTTGCGCGCCGAGGAGCAAAGTGATGGTATTGATATCGCCATGCGCCGCTGCACGAATGGCCCCTTCCGCCTCTGCCCCCTCCAATGGTGGATATCTCAGCAGCCGCATGACCGAATTGCCGTCCGCCACTGCCGAATCAAAAAACCTTTCTTCCAAATCCAGATGCAGCGCAATGGCGCGCAAAACTCGCGCGCCAGCCTGCTCAAACGCGGCATAGAGTGATGTAAACGTCTCACGGAACCCGGCGACCTCTTCTGGCCAGATATTGGGCGCCATAAATTCCGCCAGTGCATGCCCTTCAGGCAGATCGCGCCCGACATGCCAAAACTCCTTCAAATCATGCACAGCTGCATCTTTGGCTTTTTCAGTACCAAACGGCGTATAGCCCCGCGCGCCGCCTCCATTGGGTAGAATATATGCGCGCTTGGTGGCATCCGGCAGGGCGAAGAAGGCTTTTGACATGTCTTCTGCCCGGGCAATCAAATCGGCCGGAATGCCGTGATCCCGGATGATCGCGAAGCCATATTCGCGGAAGCTATCACCCAGCTCATCCGCCACCTCGGATAGCGGGAGAGCGATCGATACAGAAGCAATGTCAGTCATCACACCGTCTGTAATAAGTCTGCGCTCAATAGGGAAGGAAAAGACCCGCCAGTGCCGCGCTCATCAAATTGGCTAGCGACCCTGCGGCAAGCGCCCGCAAACCAAGCCGTGCAATAACTGGCCGCTGGTTCGGGGCAAGCCCGCCGGTGACCGCCATCTGGATCGCGATTGAACTGAAATTCGCAAATCCGCACAGGGCAAAGGTTACAATCGCGCGGCTTCGGGCGGTCAATGCACCTGCATCCATTGCGCCAAGCTCGATAAAAGCGACAAATTCGTTGAGCACAATCTTGGTGCCAAACAATCCGCCGGCCGCCTGTGCCTGCTGCCAGTCGGGAATGCCGATCAGGAACATGACTGGCGCAAACACATAACCCAGCAAGTGTTGGAACGAGATATCAGGATAGCCAAACAGTCCGCCAATACCGCCCAGCAGACCATTGGCGAGTGCAACCAAAGCCACAAATACCATCACCATAGCGCCGACCGCCACCGCCAGTTTGACCCCGGTCTGGGTGCCTTGTGCTGCCGCTTCTATAATGTTGGCGGGGCTATGCCCTTCTTCGAATGTCTCGGCGATCTCGACTTCGGGCGCTCTGCCGCCCTCGACCAGAGCGCCGGGACCTTCCGCGCTGATGCGCGATTTTGGCAGTGCGATGGTTTCGGGCTCGACGCCTGAAAGCTCGGCCGCCGCGCGGGCCAGCTCGCTGTCATCATCGGGCATGATAATCTTCGCCATCAGGATACCGCCTGGTGCGGACATGAAAGCCGCAGCGAGCAGAAACGGCACAGCTTCTGAGCCGATGAAGCTGGCATAGGCCGCCAGTATGGTACCCGCGACACCGGCCATACCGACACACATGAGTGTGAACAGGCGGCTGGGCGTTAGCGCCGCCAAATATGGGCGCACAACCAGCGGGCTTTCTGACTGCCCGACAAAGATATTGGCCGCGCTGCCCAGAGCCTCGACCTTGCTGATCCCCGTGATCCAGCCAATGGCACCGCCGACCCAGCGCACCAGCCGCTGCATGATGCCGAGATGATAGAGGATCGAAACAATCGCTGCGAAAAATACGATCACCGGCAGCGCCGCGATCACAAACGTATTGGCAAACGGATTGTCTTCCATCGGCCCGAACACGGACGTGATGCCAACTTTTGAATAATCAAGCAGCGCAATCACGCCGTCAGACAGAAATTCAATTGCACTGACACCAAACGGCGTCCGCAGAACTAGCAGCGCCGTGATCGCCTGTAGCGCAAAAGCCGCGCCGACCACTCTTGGCCTGATCCGTTTTTTGCCCGTCGAAAGCAGAAATGCCAGAGCCAGAATTACAACGATGCCAATCAGGCTGGTCAATATCGGATGCATGATGTGTCGCTACCTAATCCAAGGGCAAAGTTGTACAGGAGCGAGTCCCTGACATCCTGCTTTCGCCTTTTGCGGGCCCCGCGTCAAACTGGCTGCCCACAGTTTGACGCGGACTGCCTGCTTCCCTTTTTGCCCATTACGCAATAGTCACTGCGCATGCCTGCTGCTGCAACCGCCCGCCCGATCATGCCATCGCTGTTTTTTATCGGTCTGCTCTATGGCGGGATGACGGTTATCGCAGGTGTGCTGGGGTTCAAGCAGGTCGCGCTTGGTCCGCTGGCGGTCGAAGCGGGTATCTTTGCATTTCTGATGCTGGTGGTTCTGTCCAGCACAACCGCGCAGCTGCATGGTCAGGCGATGGCCAACCGGCTGGTGCTGTGGGGCTTCGTACCGCTCGCGGCATCAGCGGCACTGGTGGTGCTGGTCCTATATCTGCCGCCATCGGACAAGATGCCGCTCGAAAATATTACCGCGTTTGAAACGGTGACTACGCAAACACCGCGCATCATGATGGCGGGGCCGGTTGCTTACGGTGTCTCGCTGTTTCTGAATGTCTGGATATTTTCCAGACTGCGCGGTGCCGACGGCAAACCCACCACGGCGGGATTGATGGCACGCGGCGCGATTGCTTCTGCCCTTAGCCAGGCGATTGACACGCTGATTTTCATCACTCTGGCATTTTACGGTGAATTTCCCATCGGGTCCTTGCTGGCGGGACAGATGCTTGCAAAAGTCGTCCTTTCGCTGGTGCTGGTGCCATTCCTGATCACCGGTTTTGTCACTCTTGCCAAATGGCTCGATCGCCGGTCCGCCTAAGCGTCCAGCTTACTAAGCGTCCAGCTTAATTGCGGTTGGTGCTGCGCGGAAATACGGTTACCCCCGCAGGCCCGATTGTGGGCGATCCAACCACCGGCTCGCCCGGCAATGTAATGACCCGTTCGGCATTCGCGTAATTGACCGCAAACACATAGCGTTCCGTGCGCCGTATCCGAACACCTTGGGGCATCGCGGTGACCTGCAGCCCGGCATCCTTCGCCGCGCGGCGAACCAGCTGTGCGATGAGCGCGCCTTCGGGCCAGGCTGCACAATAGCGGACGGCGCCGTGCCGCCAGCTGACAACCTGCCCATCATCCGCGATCAGTTCCGCCTCCGCGGTGGTTTCCAAATGATCCAGCCAGCGCGTGGCCGTCCAGCCTGTGCCCCTATGGATGGTGCCCGGCCGCAAACTTTCGCTGCGGGCCACTGCGGCAGGAAAAACCGTCTGCAATGGTCCGGGCGGCAAGCTTGGGGGGATCGACAGTTCGGCGGTCCTGCTTCCTGATCGCGGACCGATGATGACCTGTCCGGAAAAATTCTGTAGCCCAGCGGCCAGCGCACCCGGCACAATCGGCAGACACGGTATGGCGACCAATCGATAGCCTGTCAGATCAGCAGTCGGCGGCACGATATCGACGTTGATACCGGCCTCGCGCAGGGCCGTATAGGTATGAAACGCCGCCCATAGGGCGGACAATCCTTCGCCCTGAGGCTGCGTCGCTGTGACCCATTCGGCATCGTAACTGAAAACCAGAGCAGCCTCTTTTACCGATCCGCCGACATCTCCCAGCGTATCAATATCTGCGGCAGCGGACTTGACGTCTGCAAATCCCGCAGCTGGCGCGCTATCGGGCCTGAGCAATCCGGCATGCATCTGTTCCTGCGCAAACGGGGCCTGCCGCCAGCGGAAATAGCTGACCAGCTCTGCGCCATGCGCCATCGCCTCCAGCGTCCACAGCCGCACCATGCCAGGCAGCGGGGCCGGATTATGCCGCGCCCAATTTACGGGACCCGGTTGCTGTTCAATTACACCCCACCGTCCGGCCTTCCCGCAGCCGCGATAGAGATCATGATGGAATCCGGCGATGTCGGGATGCCCCTGCCGGACAAAGGCGTGCTTGTCCGCCTCGTCAAACGGGAACATTTCGAGAAAGCCGAGCGGGTAGCTGTCCCACATGACCAAATCCAGTTGCGCGCCCAAAGCGTGATGATCATACTCGGTCACGAAGCCCATCGCATTGTGCATCACATCGCGGCCGGGCGATGCCTCGCGCAGGATATCGATCTGCGCCTTGTCAAAACTGAGGACTTGATCGGAAGAAAACCTGCGAAAAGCGAACCAATGCGCGGGGTTCGCCTCGGTTACCGTCAGATGGGGCAATTCCACTTCGTCAAAGCTGCGATAGTCCATCGACCAGAAGGCATTACCCCATGCGGTGTTAAGCGCATCAGCAGTGCCGTATCTGTGGGCCAGCCACACCCGGAACGCATCGCGCGCCGCCTCGGAATAGCTCAACACAGTATCGTGGCAGCCATATTCATTGTCGGTCTGCCACATCACAACCGCAGGATGATTGCCGTATCGCTCGGCCACGGCGCGCGTGATCCGCGCCGCCTGTGCGCGGTACCCCGCATGGCTGAAGCAGTAATGCCGCCGCGATCCAAATCCGCGCGGCCTGCCATCGGCGTCAACCGCAAACATATCGGGCATTTGGTCGCACAGCCATTTGGGCGGGGTCGCGGTTGGCGTGCCAAGAATAATTCCCAGCCCGGCATCATGCAGAGCCGCGATTGCGCGGTCGAGCCAGCCCCAGTTGAAATTGCCGGGCGCCGGTTCAATACGGCTCCAGGCAAATTCACCGATCCGTACACGTGTGAGGCCCGCCTCAGCCATCCGCCGCGCATCATCAGCCCACATATCCTCCGGCCAATGTTCCGGATAATAGCATGTGCCAAGGCGCATTTTTGGCGGTGCTATGCGCGTCATGCCGCCTCCGCATCCCATATCTCCAGGCGGCGCTGCTTGCCCAGCACGCCGAGCACCTCATCAGCCAGACGGTCGGCGCCGTCCGTGTCCGCCACATCCACCATAATCGCCTGATCATCGTCCAGTTCGGGCGGATGGTCCATACCGTCCACGGCGATAATCCGCACCAGCCCGGGTGCATGGTCGCGGATCAACGGAGATATTTCGCGCACCTTGTCCATATTGCCCTGCGTAACCACCACGGCGAGGCGTTTGGCCACGCCAATCACCTGCCAGCTGCGCGGATCGCCGATCGGTACGAAATGCACCGGATATCCATCTGCCAATGCCGTCTCGAACCGTTCACGGTCCGATTCAATCGCCATATAGGCGACATCGCTCTCGCCCAGAATATCCGCGACCCGGCGACCCGTTTCGGCCAGATTGAGAATGAGGATCGGAGCATCATCACCTGACAGCTTGCTGTCAGCCGGCCCTTGGCGCAGCTTGCCCGCGATGGTCCGCCCCAAATTGGAAATGGGCGGTGTCAGTGCCAGGCTGACTGCAATGGCCGACACGGCAATCGCCAACGCATCGCTACCGTACAGCGCCGATACTGCGGGCAGCGAAAACAGCACCAAAGCAAATTCGGAACCCTGCCCCAGCAAAAATCCGAGCTGCACCGATCCGGGTACCGACCATCTGTTGGTAAGACCCGCAAGGATGTTGAAGGTACATTTCAGCGCCACCAGAGAAAGTGCCGCCGCCAAAATCCAGTGCCACTGCCCGGCCACCACATCAGGATCGAGCGACAAGCCGACTGTCATGAAAAAGAAACCCAGAAACAAGCCGCGGAATGCCTCGATCTCGGTCTGGACCAGCAGGCGGTAACGCGAATCCGCCAAAGCCACCCCGCCCAGAAATGCGCCCAATGTCAGTGACAAACCGATCATGCCGGTAAGCCAGCCTGCCGCCAGAGCAAGAAACAGCGCCGACGCGGTCAGAACTTCGCTGCTGTCGATGCGGGTGATGATGCGGAACAGCGGCTCTGTCAGATAACGCGCAAACAGCACTGCCACGGCCAAGGAGGCGGCGGCTTTCAGTGCCGCGATGGCGAGCGAACCGCCCAGCGCCTCTCCGGTACCCAGGCTGCCCGCGACCACCAGCAGCATAATCGCGGCAATATCCTGAAATATCAGGATGGATTGCGCCGCTCGCCCAACTGGGCAATCTTCCTGTTCGCGGGTGCGAATAACCCCGATAACGACCGCAGTGGATGACAGCCCCAGTGCACAACCGCCGAGAACGGCCGCCATTGGCGGCAGGCCGGCCAGCAGACCCAGTCCGGTAAATCCGCCGCCGGCGATGATCATTTGCAGCGTGCCGAAACCGAAAATATTCGCGGCTTCCTCGCGGATCCTGGAGATCGAGAAATGTAATCCCAGATTGAACAGCAGGAACATGATCCCCGCCTCCGCCAACGCTGCAACAACCGGGCCATCAAACATCGCGCTCTGACCGGCAAAAGCCAGCGCAAGCCCCACGGCAATGTAGCCGACAATCGGGTTCAGGCGGCACATCTTCGCCCCCAATGCCGCCAGAATACCCAGCCCCAGCAGGATGATCGCTGGCTGGATTACACTCACAACCGAATGCGCATCCGCCGCCGTTCCATGATCCATAAATCCTCCGTCAGACTGATTGGCATAATCGGGCGCAATTGCAATTTTCTTGGCAAGTAATCGCGGTGACAGTTGGCATTACTGATCAAAATTACCAACTTCGCGCGCACTGCTCTTTCGATACGGGCCGACATCTGTCATGGCGCATCTAAACAGAATGAGACGAATGTCATGAGTGATATGTACACGATCAAGCTTCCCGATGGTTCGCAGCGCGAAATGCCTGCCGGGTCCACCCCTGCCGATGTGGCAGCAGCCATTGGCCCGGGCCTGGCCAAGGCGGCATTGGCGGCGCGGGTTGATGGTGAATTGCGCGATCTGGGTCGCCCGTTTGATGGCAATGCGGAACTGGCGCTGATTACCAGCCGCGATGAAGAGGATGCGCTGGAATTGGCGCGTCACGATTTTGCGCATGTTCTGGCAGAAGCTGTGCAAGCCATCTGGCCGGGTACCCAGATAACCTTTGGTCCCTCTACAGAGGATGGCTTCTATTATGACGTCATGGCGCCATCCGGCCGCGATCCGTTTGGCATGGATGATCTGCCCCAAATCGAAGACAAGATGCGCGAGATTATAAAGGCTGACAAACCGCTTCGCCGTGAAACCTGGAACCGGCAGGATTTGATCGACAGGTGGAAGGCCGATGGCGAGACATTCAAGGCCGAATGGGCCGCCGAACTCCCTGAAGGCGAGGAATTGACAGTCTATTGGTCCGGGGATGCCAATGATCCGACCGCATGGATGGACATGTGCCGCGGGCCGCATCTGCCCAGCACGGGCAAGCTTGATCCATCCGCATTCAAGCTGATGCGCGTAGCCGGTGCCTATTGGCGCGGCGACCAGGCGAACGCGCAGCTGACACGTATCTATGGCACTGGCTGGCTCAACAAAAAGCAGCTTAATGAACATCTGATGCGGCTGGAAGAAGCCGCCAAGCGCGACCACCGTAAATTGGGGCGCGAGATGGATTTGTTCCATTTGCAGGAAGAAGCGCATGGCAGCGTATTCTGGCACCCCAAAGGGTACAAGATCTGGCGCGAGCTCGAGAGCTATATGCGCCGCGCAATGGACGGCGCCGGCTATCAGGAAATCAAGACTCCGCAAGTGATGGATGCCCGCCAATGGGAGAAGTCTGGCCATTGGGGAAAATATCGCGAGAATATGTTCGTCATTCCGGACGAGGTTCCCAATGTCGCTGATGAAGGCCCCGTCATCAGCGGTGATGCCGCGTGGATGGCGCTGAAGCCGATGAACTGCCCGGCACATGTTCAAGTGTTCAAGCAGGGCATCACATCCTATCGCGACTTGCCAATCCGGCTGGGTGAAATGGGTTGCTGCCACCGCAACGAACCGCATGGCGCTCTGCATGGGTTGATGCGCGTGCGCCAGTTCACGCAAGACGATGCGCATATCTTCTGCACCGAGGACCAAGTGGTGGAAGAAACACGCAATTTCTGCCAGTTGGCAACACGCGTCTATAAAGACCTCGGCTTCGAAAAATTCGCGATCAAGCTGGCTACCCGACCGGAGCAACGCTTTGGATCAGATGCGGATTGGGACAAGGCCGAACAGGAATTGCGCGATGCCGTGGCTGACGCAGGTATGGCGACCGAAGAGTTTGGGTGGGAGGAATTGCCGGGCGAAGGGGCATTCTATGCGCCCAAGCTCGAATGGCATCTGACCGATGCGATTGGCCGGACATGGCAGGTGGGCACCATCCAGTCTGACCGCGTATTGCCTGAACGCCTTGATGCAACATATATTGGCGAGGATGGCGGCAAGCATCGTCCCGTCATGCTGCACCGCGTGATTTTCGGATCATATGAGCGGTTTATCGGTATCCTGATCGAGAATTACGCTGGCAAACTGCCAGTCTGGCTCGCCCCGGTTCAGGCCGTTGTCGCCCCGATTGTGTCGGATATTGATGGCTATGCGAGCGACGTTCTGGCCAAGCTGGACGCCGCGGGCATTCGCAGCGAAGCGGATTTGCGGAACGAGAAAATCAACTACAAAGTGCGCGAACATTCGCTCAAGAAAGTCCCGCATTTATTGGTCGTCGGCAAACGCGAACAGGAAGAAGGCACCGTCGCTATCCGCACTCTGGGCGAGAAGGATCAGCGGGTAATGCCGCTGGACGATGCCATCGCGATGCTGACACGCGAAGCCACAGCACCTGATTTACGGCCTGATCCTGTGGCCCATTGAGCGATTAAACCTGCATGGAATTGCTGACCGATTTTTCGCTGATGCAGATAGCGGCGGCGATCGCAGCTGCACTGGGGGCAGCGTTTATCCGCGGGCTTGCAGGGTTTGGGATGGCGATCCTGCTGGTCCCGATATTGGCGCTGGCACTGTCACCTGTGGAAGCGGTGCTGGTGACGAATGTACTGGGTGCAATGATCGGCCTGGCAGAGATCAGGACAATCATTCGCGGGGCAGAGAAATCTGCATGGGTGGTCAGCCTGCTGGTGGTGCTGGCTACAGCGCCGGGACTATATCTGCTCAGCATCACGTCTGCACCGCTTGCTCGGCTGCTGATCGCCCTGATCGCTTTATCGGCATTTTTCGCGATGTTCCTGCCGCGGCGCTCTGCCGAGCAGCCCGGCGCGGTTCAAACCGGCTGTGTCGGGTTAACCAGCGGGCTATTGACCGGCTTTGCCGGAATGCCGGGCCCGCCCGTAGTGCCCTATTATCTGGGCAGAGCGATCCCCAAAGAGGTCGCCAAACCATCGATGCTGCTGATCTTCACCATCGCCGCAGCATCGGGCCTTGGTTCCGGCGCAGCCATCGGCATTTTGGATCTGAGCATGGTCTGGCTGGGCGTTCTGCTGTTTCCCGCCGTGCTGGCCGGCAATTATCTGGGTGCGCTGGCATTTGGCACAGTGAGCGACACCGCTTGGCGGATATGGGTGATGGCTGTGCTGGCGATAACCGCGGCTGCCTCGCTTATCCGCCTGCTCACCGCTTAGCGGTTCTGAAGGTTTGAGGGGTTTGGGTATTTGAGGCGGGGCGGCTTTCGCGCAGCGCCGCTGCAACACCCCTGATTAGCGTTGGACGCGGCCCGACCCGTCGCCGCCCATCAGTTTCTCCACCTCATCAACCGACACACGGTTAAAATCGCCCATGATGGAGTGTTTGAGGCAGCTTGCTGCAACAGCAAATTCGAGGCTTTGCTGGCGGTCCTCATAGGCGTTGTAGCCATAGATAAAGGCTGATGCGAAACTGTCTCCGCCGCCGACGCGGTCAACAATGTCGATCATGTCATAGCGGCGGGAGAGTTTGAAACCCTGATCGCGGTCACGAACACAGGCCGACCAGCCATTGCGGTCCGCGCTGAAACTTTCGCGTAAAGTAATCGCGATGGCATTCATGTTCGGATAGATGTCCAGCACCTTTTCCGACAATGCTTCATATTTCCTTGTATCAAGCTCGCCCGATTCCACATCGACATCGACCGTGATGCCAAGGCATTTTTGGCAATCTTCTTCATTGGCAATACCGACATCGACATATTGAACGAGCTAGCCCATCACTTCGGGCGCGCTCTTGCCGTATGCCCATAATTTGCCGCGATAGTTGAAATCGCAGGATACGGTAACACCTGCGGCTTGCGCAGCTTTCACGCATTCAAGGCTGAGGTCAGCCGCCGATTGGCTAAGCGCCGGTGTGATGCCGGTGATATGGAGCCATTTTGCGCCCTTGAAAATGATCGGCCAGTCGAAATCGCCCGGCTGCGCCATAGCTATTGAGGAATTTGCGCGGTCATACACGACTTTGGAAGGCCGCTGGTTTGCGCCGGTTTCGAGGAAATAAATCCCCACGCGGTCCCCAGCCCGGCGAATATGGGCGGTATCGACACCAAACCGGCGCAGTTCACCGATTGCGTTGCTGCCGATATCATTGTCGGGCAGCGCCGACACAAAGCCGGCATCGAGGCCGTAATTGCTCAGCGCGACCGCAACATTGGCTTCACCGCCGCCAAAAGTCGCTTCGAATGCGGGTGACGGAAAAAGCGTTCATGGCCCGGCGTCTTGAGACGCAGCATGATTTCCCCGAATGAAAGATAGTCGGCCATTATCGAAAACTGCGTGCGCGGCATAACATCATCTGCACCACATAACGTCGGCGGAAAGCAAGCGTCACTTTGGAATGACAACTAAACGCGAATGGCGCGCCCGGCAGGACTCGAACCTGCTGCCTCAAGATTAGAAGTCTCGCGCTCTATCCAGATGAGCTACGGGCGCACGCTGGGGGGCGCATAGCGTGCTTTTCTGCGCAGGCAAATGGAGATAGGGTCTGACCGCTATGAGCAACAAGAAAAATTCCAACGCCGAAAGCGCGCGGCAACCGATCGAACGAGGCCGGGCTGAAGGGCGCGATTTCCGTTATTATGATCTGGTGATGGCGGCATTTGTGGCGATTTTGCTGCTGTCCAATTTGATCGGCGCGTCAAAACCGTCTTTTGTCACGCTGCCCAGCGGCGCGGAATGGTCATTTGGTGCGGGCGTTCTATTTTTCCCGATCAGCTATATTATCGGCGATATTCTGACTGAAGTGTACGGTTATGCCAGAGCGCGGCGCGTCATCTGGACCGGCTTTGCCGCATTATTGTTTATGGCGTTCATGGCATGGGCCGTGGTGTCACTGCCGCCCGCCAAAGACTGGCCAGGGCAGGAATCGTATGAATTTGTGTTCGGCAATAGCTGGCGTATCGTGCTCGCTTCGATGGCGGCGTTCTGGGTCGGCGAATTTGCCAACAGTATCGTCATGTCGAAAATGAAAATCTGGACACAGGGACGTTTTCTGTGGGCGCGCACGATTGGGTCGACGATTGTCGGACAGGGGTTCGACAGCCTGATTTTCTATCCGCTGGCATTTTACGGGCTGGCCGGTTGGCCGCCTGAATTGATCGGACAGCTGATCGTGTCCCAATGGCTGATCAAAACCGTTTGGGAAGCATTGTTGACGCCTGTTACCTATGGTGTGATCGGTAGGCTGAAACGCGCCGAGGGGGTTGATATATACGATACTTCCGTCGATTTTTCGCCCTTCGCCAGCAGGTAACGCAGCGCGGCAATGGCGCCGGTATATGAAGGCCGGGTGCTAGACCCGGCCTTCCCCTCTCCCCCAAGAGGGTAACTGTAATTGCTGCGCTGCCTCGATCTGACATGTCAAATATTGCACAAAACAGTCAAATCATTGCACGGATTGCAACTATGACAGATAAACCCGGTTTGGCAAGGTTCGCATGGCGGCGGCAGCCGCGGGCCCGGTTACCGCACAATGCGCATTTCGGGCTCCAGCCCCAAACGCCCGGCCAGTAACGCCATGTCCTTTTCTGTCGGCAGACCGAACAGATCGGCGTGGCTCGCTTCGATCGACAATAATAATGTGCCGGATTCGATCGTCAGGCTGCTGAGCTGAAACAATTTGGTCGAGCGTCCACCCAACCGGCGGCACAGGCGGATTGCCAAACCCCAGCACAGCGCCCTTTCCAGTTGCTCTTCGCTCGCCAGCGCATACAGCGCGGCGGGCAGATCCAGCTGGTTGCCATTGCCGCAGACAGTCGCCGCGATCATCGCCCTGCCAGCAGGATCAAGGTCAATCCAGCGTTTATGCAATGCCCAGTCGATCGCCAATTCAACGCGCAGATTGGGCTCGATCTGCATAGCGGCAAGGCACAGCATCGTCGCCGCTTCGCGGAGGCGTTCTGTATTCAGCGCGCCCGCAATGGCGCGGCGTGGCGGAATGGCCTGCGCGGTCCAGCCCGCCACACGCGCCGCCAGCAATGGGGGTGTGCCGCGCAGAGCGGCAAATTCACCGACACCAGCCAGCAGCGGGTCCTGCGCGCGGACATACGCCTCCAGATCATCAAACAGCACACCTTCGCGCAGCCCCCAAGAGGAAAATATGATCCGTTCGGGCCGGATCGTTTTGAGCAATGCCAACAGCAATATTCCTGCACCGGGCAGGCTGGCCGATCGCATCGCGGATATCCGGGTCATTGCGGCCAGATCATCAGGGGCCGATTGCGCGATGGTTTTCCCCAGGCTCTTCGCGTCAGCATATTCGAGTGTAAAACCATGCGGATCGGTAAGCGGATAATCGCGCTCGATCATCGCAAAGACCGCCATCGCGCGCCATGTGCCGCCCACCAGATAGAGCGTTCCCCTGGCATCGCCCGCCCATCCGGCCCGGCCAAGAACCTGCCTCAATCTGGCTTTGGTGCCCGGCACATCTCCGGTCGCATATTCGGGCAATCGCAAAGTGCCGAGCGGCAGAGTGATACCCTTGCCCGTGCCCTGCCCGTCCACTTCGATCAGTTCAAGGCTGCCCCCGCCCAGATCGGCAACGATGCCTGCAGCGCCCGGAAAAGCGCCCAATATTCCCATCGCGCTGATCCGTGCCTCTTCACGGCCAGCCAGCAATCGCGGCGCAAAGCCCAGCGCGCGGACCCGGTCCAGAAATTCCTCTCCATTGCTGGCTTCACGCACAGCAGCAGTGGCAACAACATCTATCTTGTCAATTTTCAGATCGTCCAGCAACAACGCATATCTGCGCAGCCCGCGCAGAGCCAGTTCGGCAGCATCATCAGCCAACCGGCCCGTCTCGGCGATATCACGGCCCAGCCGCGCAGCGACTTTTTCGTTAAACAGCACCACTGGCGCACGCGGCGATCCGCCATACAGCACCAGCCGGACCGTGTTGGAACCGATATCGATAATCGCCCGGTCCACGCGGTTGCCCGAAAATGCCCCCTGATGATCGGCCTTGCGTTTGCGTGTCACCACCGCATCACCGCTCCGCGCCAGCCCGCCCGGTGGTCAAACCACAGCGCCTTTGCGCAATGCCAGCTTGGGTACAGCGCCGGCTTCCAACGCGCCCCCGCGCCCTGAGAGAGAGGGGTTGGTCATAAAATAGCGATGGCAGTTAAACGGTTTCTCGCCGGGCTCCATTCGGGCATATGATCCATCAGGCTGCATGTCCCAACTCTGCTCCGTATCGAGCAAATTGGCCAGCAGGACTTGCTGGATAACTTGATCATGCACGGTTTTGTTCTTGATCGGCACGAGCGATTCCACCCGCCGGTTGAGATTGCGTGACATCGCATCGGCGGATGAAATATACACTTTGGACCGGTCGCTGGGCATTGGCTGCCCGTTGGCAAACGCCCATATCCGGCTATGTTCCAAAAAACGGCCGATAATCGATTTGACGCGGATATTTTCCGACAACCCCTCCACACCTGCACGCAGACTGCAAATACCGCGTACCACCAGCTGGATTTCCACGCCCGCCTCGCTGGCATCATACAGCCGGTCGATCACGCCCTTGTCGGTCAGCGAATTGAGCTTGGCCCAGATCGCCGCAGGCTTGCCGCGCACCGCATTGTCAATCTCGCGGTCGATATGGTCATATAGCCGCTCGCGCAGATCGATGGGGGAGACTGCCAGCATTTCCAGCTTATGCGGTTCGACATAGCCGGTGACGAAATTGAACAACTTGGCGGCATCGCGCCCGAATTTTGGATCAGCGGTGAAGAAACTGAGATCGGTGTAGATCTTGGTGGTGATCGGGTGATAATTGCCGGTGCCGAAATGGCAATATGTCCGCACGCCCTGATCCTCGCGGCGCACCACCATAGAGACTTTGGCGTGCGTTTTCCAATCGACAAAGCCATAGATCACCTGCACCCCGGCCCGTTCCAGCTGTGAGGCCCAGAGCAGGTTTTGCTCCTCGTCAAAGCGCGCTTTCAATTCAACCACCGCGGTCACTGATTTGCCCTTATCCGCCGCAGCAATCAGAGCGGAGATCACTTGCGACTGGTCGCCCGCGCGGTACAGGGTCTGCTTGATCGCGACCACTTCAGGGTCCGCCGCAGCCTGCCGCAGAAAATCAACCACCACCTCAAAACTTTCATAGGGGTGATGGATGATCAGGTCCTTTTCGCGGATGGCAGAAAAACAATCGCCATCATGTTCCATCACCCGTTCGGGATAGCGCGGGCTGTAACTTGCAAATTTCAAATCGGGCCGGTCTTCATCGACAATATCGGACAGGCCCGAAATGCCGATCATCCCGTCGCTCTTGATCACCGCCGTCCCCTGCATCGATAGATGTTCGCGCAGAATATTTTCAGCGACCGGATCAAAATCATCTTCCAGTTCCAGCTGGATCACTTGGCCGCGCCGCCGCCGCTGGATGGCGCTGCGGAATGTCCGCACCAGATCCTCGGCCTCTTCCTCAATTTCAATATCGCTGTCACGCAGCACCCGAAATGCGCCATCGCCCATGACTTTGAAACCGGGGAACAGATGCTTCGCGAACCGGCAGATCAGGCTTTCGATACTGATATAGATTGCATCATCACCCGCCACCCGGATGAAGCGCGGCAATGCAGACGGGATCAGCACCATTTCAACCACTTCTTCGCCATCCGATTTGCGGCTTAGCGTAAACAGCAAACCAACGCCTTCATTGGCGACAAACGGAAAGGGGTGCGCCGGATCGAGCGCCTGCAGCGTGATTACCGGGACAATTTCTTCGAGGAAATATGCCTTGAGCAGCGAATAGGTTTTGGGATCAACGCGCCTGTCATCGCATATTGTAAAGCCGGTATCGGTCAGCCCGGAGCGTAGTTCGTTCCAGATGGCCTGCTGTTCTGCATTGATCCTCTCCAACGCGGAATTGATCGCGCCCAATTGCTGCGATGGGCTCTGGCCGTCAATCGACACACGCTCGATTCCGCGCTGGACCTGACCCACCAGACCAGCGACCCGGATCATCATAAATTCATCGAGATTGCTGCCTGAAATGGACAGAAACCGCAGCCGTTCCAGCAGCGGATAATTGCGATTGCGCGCCTCGGCCAGAACCCGCTCGTTAAAGGCCAGCCAGCTCAATTCGCGGTTGATATATTTGTCCGGTGTCCGCTCAGGCGGTGCGCCGTCCGCAAGACTGCCAGAACCGCTCTGCATATCCATCATATAGGCCTGATTAATCACACTATCGCCCGGGCAGCGCGCAGCATTTGCCCCCGCGATCCGGCTGGATCACGATTGGTAGCCTATGGATAGTAAGTAAATCCTGACCGTTGGCATGTCAGATATGTGTCATATATACAGTCCGCTTGGCAACCCAATTATCTGGCACTTTGAACGAGGTCAGCACTTTCAGAAATCTGGGTGATCCCGCGTTTGCCATCTGCACCGCGGCCCAGCTGCACCAGCACATCGATCACCGATGCGGCATAGGCAATCGTGTCGGGCCGGGTCAGGCCGATACCGGTTTGCATGACCATCAGTGACAATTGCTCCAGCGCGCCGCTCAGGCTGTTGGCGTGAAGGGTCGAGAAGCTGCCGGGGTGGCCGGTATTGATCGCTCTTAAAAAGCTGACGCTTTCCGCGCCGCGCAATTCGCCCAAAACAATCCGGTCAGGCCGCAGACGTAAGGCGGATTGGAGCAATTCATTGGCAGTAACTTTTGCCTCGCCCAGCTCCCCCTTTACTGCAACCAGGCCGACACCATTTGCGCCCGGCAGTTTCAATTCCGGCGTATCTTCCACCAGAACCACGCGCTCATGGCTGGGGATTTCACCCAGCATTGCGTTGAGGAATGTGGTTTTACCGGTCGATGTGCCGCCGGATATCAAAATGGTCTTGCGCGCCCTGATCGCCGCGCGCAGGAAGGCGATCGGCTCTGCCTGCGGATCGGGCAAAGTCGCTTCGGCGGCGGCGGCAAGCGGCCCTGCATCATAGGCATCAAGCGGCAGATCAAGGCGGCGGTGGCGGCGGATCGCCATGACCCAATGCGCGCGCGCGGCAGGCGGGCCGCAAAATTGCACCCGCGCGCCGGGCTGTCCGTTTCGTCCGGGCAAAGTCGCGCCAAGCAGCGGGTGTTCGCGGTTAATGCCCTGATGGCTGACCCGCGCGACTTGCTCGGCCAGACGCTGGACCAGACGGTCGTCAATTTCGGGCACTTCGATCCGCTGCATACCCGGCTGGGCAGCATCTTCGATCCACAGCTCGCCGGGACGATTGACCATGATTTCGGTCACCGTGTCGCGGTCAAGCCATTCGCGGAACGGCTCGAGATAGGCGTCGAGATAGACGCTGCGTCCCTGATCCGCGCCCGGCTCGCTCGGCAGGGGATGGATGTCCGCGCTCATCGGCCCCTGCCCATTACGATCCGCCGACCGAGGAAAAGCCCAGATCGCGAGCGGTAAATACGCGGATGGGTTCACCCTGCCGCACGCGGATGGTCGGCCCGATCTGGCTGTCCTGCTGCGCCGCTGCAGCCGCCGCCTGACCGCCGCCGCCAAGAATAACTGACGCGCCGCCCGATCCAATCGCCGACAATCCGCCCACCACAGATAGCAGCATGGCAGAGCCGAATCGCTGGAAGAAATTGCTGTTCACTTTGCCCGCAAGCCCGGTTGTCCCGTCAAAACCGACAGCAGGGGACTGGAGATTGACCGATGCACCATCAGGCCGGATCAACCGCGTCCAGATGACGTAAGCGCGCTTTTGCCCGTTCTGTAGGCCGGATTGATATTGCCCGATTAAGCGGGAGCTGCGCGGGATCAGCACGTTGGTGCCGTCAAAGCTGCGCACGTCCTGGCTCACCACAGCGCGCACGAAACCGGGCACGTTTGTATCAATCGCCGTTTCAAGGATCGCCGGGATCAGCGTGCCCTGGGTTACCGTGGTCTGCGGGTTGACCATCGCAGTCGCTTCCGCCGGGCCCCCGCCGACACCGCCCACGCGGCTGGCAAAATCATTGGACGATCCGCCGCCCGGGACACTGGCGGTGCTGCTTGGTTCACCGGTGACCACACCGGGCGGGACCACCACCGTTCCGGCCGGCGCACCGCTGGCATCATACACCACTGTCGGTGTGGCATAGGGGTTCTGCACCGGCCCCGGATTGACTATCGGCGCGGCGGCCAGAACGGGCGCGGGTGCGGGGTCTGCACGGGGTATGGGGGCGGGAGGCGGTGCCGGATTGGGCTCCGCGGCGGGCACGGCCGCCGGAACAGGCGCGGCGATTTGCGGATTGCCGACACTTTCTGCCGGGGCAATGCGGGCAGAATTCATGCCCCACAATGTCGCGATACCAATACCGCCGACAATGGCGACACCCGCAAGCAGGCCAAGCGCATCGGATTTGCCCTGACGCTGGGTAACCACCGGAAAGGCATTGCGGCTGGCGAGATCGATGACCTCGGCAGAGCTATGCTCTCGCGGATCGACATCATTGGCGGCAGCATCGCTGCCATTGCCCGATGGAATTTTGCCTACGAGACGCATTATTTGCCTCCTTTAATGGCGACCTGGCCAATTCCCGCCTGAACCGTGCCCGCCTGAACCGTACCGGAAGGCCGCACCGGCCCCTGATTGGTTAAGGTTGCGGCATTATCGCCAGAGCGCAGGATAATCCGCGGCGGCACACCGTCCACCACAATCGTGTCGCCGCGCACGGTGAAATTCACCGGTCCTTCCGTATCCTGCGCATCCCTGATCAGGATCGCGGGAACCGCCGTACCCTTGGCCCAGAGAAGAAATGTGGCATTTCCGTCATCATAGGTCTGCATCGGCAGCAATGCGGCATCGCCATCAGGCCGCCATTCGAAATTCAGCTGCGCAGGATCAACCACGGCATAGGGATCGGTCGCGGCGGCAAGCTCCACCGCAGTCGGCCCGCCGGTCAGCAACGGCTCGGCGGGTTCTGCAATGTCCGGCTCCGGCTCTTCGGGGTAGGTAAAACGCAGCACATATAGCGGGCGCGCCCGCGCATTGGCGACCAGATCAAACAGATAGGTCCGCTGATCAGTGACCACAGTCATATTGGTGCGTGCGGCAGCCGTAAGCGGTTTGACAAACAGCAGATTGGCGCGTTTGTTCGGGGTCACTTGCCAGGCGGAGGAATCGCCGATTGCGACATTCTCGATCCGCTCGGCGGGGTCAAATGCGATGGTTGCCTGCACTTTGGTCTGGCCGTTGATCTGCACGACTTCGGCCGGATTATACAGCCGTTCCACCAGACGCGGATCCTGGGCCGCCGCTGGCCCGGGAAGGACAGCCAGACCAGCCAGGCCATACACGCCAGCCAGCAACAGCGCAGATATCAATGCGCGGATCATTTCGATGTCTCCGAACGAATAGGGGTTCCATTTTTCAGGCGGGTATTGGCGTTACGGAACCGGTTACCGATACCGTGCGTACGCGATGCACCGGCGGTGAGAGGGTGGGCCTGATTGCCCGCCGGGGACGTTGCGTACACTCTGGCGGCGCGGGCCACCGATTGCGGCGCGGCGGCATGGCCGTCATTGGCCGGGGCGGCAGGGCGTATGCCCGACACATCGATCCGGCGCGGCGGATTGGAGAGACCGGCAGGCTGCGCGGCAGGCTGAACGGTGGACAGCGCCGCAGTGGATGCGCCCGCAGCGGCAATATGCGGTGCGCGTTGCTGCTCCGCCGCTTCGCCTGTATCAGACGCCAGACCAAATACCTGCCATCCGCCGACAATGGTCGCGCTGACTTTCAGCACCATAATCATCAATGCGACATGGACGGCGCCGATCAGGAAGAACGCCATTGCCGAACGCGGATCAATCTGTCCGGCATTTTGCGTCAGCGATTGCAGGATCGGCACAGCCAGTTCGAGCATGACCCCGCCGCCGAGCACTGCAAAGAGCGGCGTGAGCCCGAGCATCACCAGCCCTTTCAGCCAGCCGACAAAAAGCCCGCGCGTCGAGGTAAACAGCGCCATCACAACAAAGATCGGGCCCAATGCGATCAGCAGCGCGAGCGCAATCCGCGCCGTCACCAGAACACCAACCGTTCCAAGCAGGAACAGTAACGCCCCCAACCACAAAATCCCTTGCGGACTGAAGGCGGTAATTTCCGCCCCCTGTCCGCCGCCCTGCGTTCCGGCCCCGAGCGAGGCCTGCTGCACCGCCAGGAACACCACATCCAGCTTGTCACCGAATGTCGCGGTCGCGGACCCTTGCACGCCGGTCAGCAGCCCCGCGAGATAGTCCGGCGCGCCGACCGCCAAATTCCACACCACCGATTGATAAATCACCCAGCTGGTCGCAAACGTTGTCACCAAACCTAACGTGATCATGCGCGGGACGAGCGAGCGCACGCTCACACTGGAACGGCCCAATATCAGCGAAATCGCGAAGAATGCGATGAACACAGTGAGCAGGATCGTCAGCACCGGCCCCATTGCACCGCCGGGTGCAAACAGGCGGCCAAACGCGGCTGCGCTGACCTCGGACGCGGTACAATCCACCGCGCGCAAAGCCGCCGCCACGCCGCTGCCAACGTCGTTCATCAAGGCATCGCAATTGGCGCTCATTCGGCGGCCTGCCATACCGCATAATCGCGGCCATCGTCGGCCAGGCCATCGGCATCGCCAGGCCATGCACGGCCAGTAAGCGCAGGATACCAGGCGGCGGGTTCATCCCCCAGCGATTCGCGTAGCATGTCCAGCTTGCGCACAGTGCCCTCGCGGCCCGACAGAATGGTCAGCACTTCGGGCGCGTTGGACAGATCCAGCCGCACCACAACCGATGCGTCGGGCTGTCGCACGAGGAAACAGCGGCTGTGCGCTGGCAGGCTGCGGATCAATGCCAGCTCGTGCTGTGTCAGGCCGAAACCGTCGCAATAATCCTCCGCCCGGGCGCGCGCATTGGGCATGAAAATCATCGTTGCGGTCTGTTCCACCAAAGCGGTTGAAATCTTGCTGTCGAGCGCGTCGCGCGCGGACTGCGTGGCAAACCCGACCAGTGCATTGCGTTTCCGCAGGGTTTTGAGCCAGTCGCGGATGCGCGCGGCAAACACCTCGTCATCCAGCGCCTTCCACCCCTCATCAATCAGGATCATGGCCGGTTCACCGTCCAATCGCTGATCAATCCGGTGGAACAGATACATCATCGTCGGGGTGCGCAATTTCGGATTTTCGAGCAGGGCAGTCATATCAAAGCCGAGCACGCGGTTGTCGAGATCGAGCAGATCGCGTGCATTATCGAACAGCCAGCCATGCTCGCCCGCTGCCCCGTCACCCGTGTTGCCCCCACCATCGCGCGCATGGCCGCCATCATCCCGGCGCTCACCATCATCACGCGCATGTCCGATCCACGCCGCCAGGCGGTCAGCCAGATCGCCGGGCTGCGGGCGGCGCGTGCCCGACAGCAATTCCTTGAAATGGCGCAGACGGCGCAAGGATGGATCATTGGCATAGGTCGCATCCACTGCCGCGCTGATCGTCGCCAATTCCTCAGGGCCATCGGCATTCAGCAGCACGGCAAGCCAGTCACGCAGGAATGCACGATTGGTGGGCGTATCCTCCAGCGCAAGCGGATTAAACCCGGTGGGCTGGCCCGCATTGATCCGGTCATACCGCCCGCCAATCCCGCGAATGAACAGTTCAGCGCCGCGATCCTTGTCAAACAGAATGGTCCGCGGATTAAACTTTTGCGCCTGTGCGGCGAGGAAATTCATCACCACCGTCTTGCCCGAACCGCTGGGGCCAATGACAGAGAAATTTCCGAGGTCGCCGCCCCCACTACCAGAAGCGTGGAAATTAAAGAAGAAGGGGGTTGCGCTGGTCGTCTCCAGCAGCGTCACCGCTTCGCCCCAATGGTTACCCTGCGCCCGGCCCAGAGCAAACCCGTGAAACGAGCCAAAACTGGCCATATTGGCGCTGGAGATCATCGCGCGGCGGACGATATAGGTCTCGTTACCGGGAAACTGCCCCCAAAATGCCGGCTCCAGATTGGTATCTTCGCGCACCGCAATCGCGCCTGCATCGGCCAGAGCCGACGCGCATGCCGCGCTGGCATCATCCAGCCGTGCCAGATCGCTTTCGCGCACCAGAACGCTCAAATGGTGATCGCCAAAACTGACCGCGCCATTGCCCAGCGCATCGCGCGCGGCCAGCATGTCGGCCCGCTCTGCCGCGGCGTCCTCATCGGCAGAGCGCAGCCGCCGGATCGACAAATCCATCCGCTCGCGCGCGGTTTGGCGCTCGCTCGGGGCGTAGCTTTCACACACCACCATTTCATAGGGGAGGCGCAGCAACCCGTCGAGCAACCCGGGTGATGTCGCATCGGGGTATTCTTTCAGGCTCAGGATCGCGGCAAAGTCGGGTGTGCCCGCACCGCGCAATTCCAGCGCATCCAGGCCAAAGCTCACTCGCCGATATGGCAGCATGTGCCCGATATCGGTATCATCGGCGGGCTGGCGGACAGGGCGCATCTCGCCATTATACAGCGCGCTCAGCAGCTCCAGAATTTCGCTATTATTGCCGCCGCTGCTACCCTGATAGGCGCCCAATTGTGCGGCGCCATAGGCAGATAGAGAGGCGATTAGGCCAGTGGCGGCAGCTTTGAGCGCGCGGATATCCCTGGGGTCCGCCTCACTCTGCGCCCGGCCCTTGCGGCTCCAAATTTTACCGGCGCGTTCTGCCAGACCGGCCTTGCCGCGCGCCGGGCGGCGGATCAACGTGATAAACTGGTCGTTGATGAACAATTGCCCGTCGCCCAGCCGCTCTTTCCAGCGCCGGTCGATATGGGCCGATAGCGGATCGTCAAATTCGGCATCGAGCGCCACTTCCACGCGGCGGCGGATCACGTGATGATACATCACAAACCGTGCATCAAGAGTGGAGCGCAGCATCACCTCGCGCGTGGCCGCATGCGCGTTCAGGGCGTCGCTATCCTCGGTTTCAAACAGCAGACCGGGCACCTGGATCGCGGTCATCACCGATCCGTCGCGCAGCATGATGGTGCCCGGATCAATCAGCCGCGTAAACGGCAACCGGTCGCCTGCCTGGGCTTCCTTCGCGCTCCACGATGCAGCGCCGATCCATTTGCTCCCGGTCCAGTTGCCCATAACCTCTAGGCCCTCCTTACAGGCCCGATAAGCGCGTCACGCGGCGTAGCTGTTACAGCCCCACCGCTTCCAGTTTTTCACACGCGCGCATTTGCTGACTTTGGTGATCCACAGATCAAAAATGCGCGGTTCGCGCAGACATGCGAAATAGCCGATTATGTGCATGATGACCGGCACCGGAATGATCCAGAAACTTTTCAGAATCAGAAACGCCTCTGCTGTAACCAGCATGTTCAGAATGAAGAAATTCATCGTTACCCCGCCAAACATCTGCGGGCGGGTCAATGCGCGGTGGACAGGATGGCGGACAAGCTGCGTCATATTATCCGGCTGCCGCCTGAATACCGGCCACAATCGTACTCGCGCCAAACAGGATGAACAAACCGATCACCACTGTCGCGCCAAAGCGCCAGTTCATCCGCCCGGTCAGCATCATGAAACCAACCGCTGCCACCGCCATGACGGCAATCATCGTGGCGACATTGCCCAGCAAGGTGCCCTGCAACCAGCCAAGGCCGGCCACGATCGGGCTGGACCCCTGCGGATCGGTGGTTTGCTGCGCCAAGGCCGCGCCCGGCCAAAGCATGGCGGATGACAGCGCGGCCATAGCGGCTGAAAAGCGGGAGAATGACGGCATCATTGCGTGCTCCGGGAATGGTTGGACAAGCGGCCCATAATGGCCGCGACATAGTTTTGTGTTTCACGAATGCGCGGGATGCCGCCAGCGCGGATGACGCGGCCCGGCCCGGCATTATAGGCCGCCAGGGCGCTCTCCAGATTGCCATCAAAACGGTCAAGCTGCTCGCGCAGATAGCGTGCGCCGCCTTCCAGATTGGCAAACGGGTCATCGGGGTCCACACCCAGATCGCGCGCGGTGCCAGGCATCAACTGCGCCAATCCGCGCGCCCCGGCAGGCGATACAGCGTTCGCCCGCCACCGGCTTTCCTGCCACACCAGCGCTTCTATCAAGGCCGGGCTGAGATCAAAACGGCCGGCAAGCTGGTGAACTTTGGCAAGATATCGTTCAGGAATGAGGCCGCTTAACAGCGCCGCATCGGCCACGGCTTCGGGCGGGACAAAGTAACCGGCCGGCAGCTGCGTGTCCGGCGCATTGATTGGGGGGGCGATTTGCAGGGCCAGGCTCTGACTGGCCGTAGAAACGGCGGTACCGCCCGCAATCCACTGCGCGCCGTCAGCGCCGATTTCCATCACATCAGCATGTACCGGCGCGCACGGTATGGCCAAAGCCAGCCCCGCTAACCCGATTATTGCTGATTTGAGAATCATGTCCCGCTCCTTATCCTGCCCCTTTGCCCATCCTACATGACAGCACGGTGACAGCAAGCACAGGCGTATGCTGCCAGCCCCAACTGGATCACCAAACCCGTCTGGAAAACCGGACCCGCTTGGGCAAACCGCATCAAGACACCATGCCGGAACAATCGAGGCTGAACGACACAGAAAAGCCCGGCGAACCTACGTTCGCACGGGCTTTGTATCGCTGCACTGCTGCCAGTATCAGACCATCAGTAATATCAGCGGCGGGCGAGCCGTTCCTGCGCGGCAAATTCGCCATTATCGATCATGCCGATCACTTTTAACGCAAGGCGCCGCGAATCAACCCAGTTACCATTGGCGGTTTCAAGGCGGTAGCGCGTTTCGGATTGCACCGCAGCGTTCAACACCTGCAGCGCCGCCCCGGTCTGTCCCGAACGGGCAAATTCCACGCCCAGAGTAATCAGTGCCGCCGGATCATCCTGGCCGATCGCCATATCAATATGCGTGTCAATATCGGTCTGCGTGGGCGAAATACTCGCCTCTCCAGCAGCAATAAACTCGCGAGACGACATAAATTCACCAGTATCGGCCGCGACATTGGCTCCGGCGCCATGCGTTGCTGCCTGGCTCAGCATGATAACCGAAAGAGCAATTCCAAGTCCCATTGCGTGTCTCCCATTCCTTTTCAACACGGCGAGATTGTGCCCTGTTTCACAAAACTGCAATAAAAATGTAACAATGTCACTAAACTGTAATATTTGCAGATGCTGGCCGAATGACGGGCCCGATGCGCCGAACGATAAGCATGTCGATGTAGCGCGCGACGCGCCGGAGAACATGTCATATTTGTCATATCGGAGTCAGCTAGGTGTCTTTCTTGTGCCGGTGACATATAACTGAAATATTGCATTAAAACTGACACGTTCCGCCCCTAGCCGACATCTCGCGAGCTGACATTCGCATCATCTGATTCTCGGTTTTTAAGAGGGGACCACTCCCGTGAAGAACGTATCCCGCACTATTATCCTAGGCTGCGGCCTAGTCATTCTCGCTGGCTGTGGCGCTGACGAGATCGCATCGCCTGGAACAGGCGGAGACATCTTTATCAATAACCCGCCTGCGCCGCCGCCGCCGCCGCCTCCGCCGCCGCCGAGCATGGTAACGCCGGCTGGTGGCTGCCCGACCATTTCCAACAATACAGGCGGCCTTGTCGATGAAGGTACGATCACCGGTGACACCGGCGAATACCGTGTCTGCGCATTGCCCTCACGCTTCGATTCCTCGTCCACCCTACCCTATATTGCCGGTCTGCTGTACCGGATGAATGGCCGGGTCGACGTCGGCACCGATGGCGGCCCCGCACCCGATGCGAGCGACGGTCTGAGCGATACCAATGTCGAGCTCAGCATTGAACCTGGCGTCATCATCTATGCCAGCGGATCATCCTTCCTGATGGTCAATCGCGGCAACACGATCAACGCGGTTGGTACCGCTGCACGCCCGATTGTCTTTACCAGCCGTGACAATGTCATTGGCGGATCATTCATCAATGAAAATTCCTCCGGCCAGTGGGGCGGCGTGGTTCTGGGCGGACGCGCGCCGGTAACCGACTGTATCGCACCGGGCGCAACACCGGGCACGGTCGCCTGTGAACGCCAGGTCGAGGGCGCGGCCCAGCCTGCGGTCTTCGGCGGAGCGACCCCCAATGACAGCAGCGGCACGATGAGCTTCGTTCAAATCCGCTATTCCGGTTTTGTCCTGTCGGGCGATAATGAACTGCAATCGCTGACCACAGGCGGCACCGGTACAGGCACCACATTTAGCAACATCATGAGCTATAACAGTTCTGATGATGGCGTCGAATTCTTCGGCGGCTTCGTCAATATGAAAGGCCTGGTGGTGGTTGGCGCAGAGGACGACTCGATCGACACAGACACAGGCGTCAAAGCCAATCTGCAATATGTCGTCGCAGTCCAGCGTCAGGAAGTTGGTGATGCGATTATCGAAGCCGATTCCAGCAACGGCCTGGAAGATCAGACACCGCGCCAGAATACGCAGATTTCAAATGCGGTCCTGATCCAGCGCAAAACAGATGATCAGGTTGTCCGTATTCGCGGCGGCGCTGATTATTCGATCGTCAACTCGCTGATCCTCGACAATTCGAACAACGGCACGCCGTGTATCCGGATTGATGATGAAGAAAGCATCCGCGCTGCCAATGCCGGCCTTGATGATGTGGGCGCGCCCCGCTTCAATTCGGTCGCGCTGACATGCCGCACGAATTTCCGCGGCGGCAGCAATGCCGGTGCCACAGCGGCACAGGCGGAGGCAATTTTCGATGCGGGCACCAATAACAACAAAGCATTCACCAGCACATTGACGATGACGTACATCAATGGCGCCAATGAGGCCGCACTCGTCGCGTTTGATCCAACCACCTTGTCGAGCTTCTTCGATAATGCCGGTTTCGTCGGCGCGGCGCAGTCCGGTGACACGCGCTTCCTGGGGTGGACATGCGATTCAGCGGCCATCACTTTTGGCAGCAATGTCGGGGCGTGCACCTCGCTGCCGGTTTACTAAAAACCAGGTGAGAGCGGGAGGTGTACGCGGCCATGCGGATGCCTCCCGCTTTTTTTACAAAACACGGGCCCGCGGCCCGGCAATATAATCTGATCGCATATTGAATTTGCAAGACGAAGGGGTCTTCGAACATGACATCTGGCAAGCAGCTGGCGGGACTGCTCCTGCTCTCCACAGCTCTGACATTTCCGGGCATGGCCTTGGCGCAAGACGCAGGTCCGGTGCAGAGCCCGGTACAGGATGATGATACGGTAGAGCAGCAGACGGCTGAGCCTGACACAGCCGATGGCCAGGAGCCCGATGAAGAGTTGGGCCAGCCCGATATCTCGATCCCCGGCGGCGGCGAAATCATCGTTACCGGACGGCGCATCCGCGATGTCACGCGCAGTTCCAACCAGGTCGTCTCGGTCCTGAGCAGCGAGGAGATAGCGCGCACCGGCGAAGGCGATATTGCCGGGGCACTGGGCCGCGTTACCGGCCTTTCGGTACAGGGGCAGGGCTTCGTGTTCGTGCGCGGGCTGGGCGACCGGTACTCGCTCGCATTGCTTAACGGACTGCCGCTGCCATCGCCGCAACCGCTGAGCCGCGTGGTCCCACTCGATATTTTCCCGACCAGCATTGTCGCATCTTCGCTGGTGCAAAAAACATATTCCGCCAATTTTCCCGGCGAATTTGGCGGCGGCGTGATCAATCTGACCACGCGCGCCGTGCCCGAAGAAGGCTTTGTGAAAATCAGCGCCGGTATCAGCGGGGATGAACAGACCACATTTTCCAAGGGGATCGATTATTACGGGTCGGATTTTGACTGGGCCGGTTTCGATGACGGCACCCGCGATGTTCCCCCTGCCCTGCAGGCTTTTTTCGACAGCGGAGCGCGCCTGTCGGACCTCGGCGTGGACCAGCAGGCGATCGCGCGCGAATTGGGCAATCCAAACCTGGTCCTCACTCAGAATGTCAATACGCTACCGGCCAATTTTTCCGGCAGCATCACGGCAGGCGAAGCATGGAATGTCGGCGATGATGGCCGTTTGGGTGTGATCGCAACCGCATCGATCAGCAACAAATGGCGCAACCGGTCGATCATCAACCAGACAGCGGTCAATGCCGAGCTCGATCTCGACAGCGATTTCCGCGATTTCGTCACGGATAACCGGATTTTGGTGAACGGCCTGATCGGGTTCGGGCTGGAACTGGGCGAGCTTAAATTCCGCTGGACCAATCTGTATATCCGCGACAGCCTGAAACAGTCGCGCCTGTCCATCGGGACAGATTTTCAGGATGATGATAGCGAATTTTCGCAGGATACAGCGTGGTTTGAACGCGAATTGATCAACAGCCAGTTCGTTGGTGAGCTGGAATTTGGCGAACTGGATGTCGATATTCGCGCAGGCTATGCGCAGACCCAGCGCGAGGCGCCATACGAATATAATTTCACCTATGTGCGCACCAATAATGCCAATGATCCGCTCGGCGATATTTTCATCAACGTGCTCGACCGGCAGACCGGCAGCGCCTCGGTCGCGTTTTCCGAATTGAAAGAAGACCTGTATTTTGGCGGCATCGATCTCGGCTACCGCGTGTCAGACTGGCTGCAACTGACCGCCGGTTTCGCCTATACCGATACCGACCGGTTTTCCTCGCGCAGGGAATTCCTGTTCGATGCCGGGACGGGTTTTGACGACGCGGTGGGGGCATTGCGGCCCGATCGTTTGCTGGGCGATGCGGTGATCGATTTTTACAATATCGGCCTTATCGAAACCACTCAGTCGGACCCGGCATTCGCTGCGGCGCTGGAAGTCCAGGCCGCCTATGTGAAAGGCACATTCACGCCGGTTACCGGCCTGACCCTGGATATTGGCATGCGTTACGAGGATGCGGTGCAGACGGTCAATCCGGTCGAAGTGTTTGCGGTGCCGACCAATTCGGGCAGTTCGACTTTGCTGGCCAATGATTATTTTCTGCCATCAGCGACTGTGACCTGGGAAGTATCCGACACATTCCAGCTGCGCGCAAACGCATCGAAAACGATTGCCCGCCCGCAATTTCGGGAGCTGATTTTCCAGACCTATTTCAACCCGGAAACCAACCGCCAGTTCAACGGCAACCCGTTTCTGGTCGATAGCCAGCTGACCAATGCCGAATTGCGCGCGGAATATTATTTTGGGCGCGGCAACCGCATATCGCTGGCGGGCTTTTACAAGGATATTGAAAACCCGATCGAGGTATTCTCCAGCTTTTCCGACAATGTCCAGATCAGCGGTTTTGCCAATGCGCCCAGCGCGCAATTATACGGCGCAGAATTTGATGTGCAGTATGGATATGATCTGATCGATTGGGGCGGCTGGTTTGAAAGCAAACGCGCGATCGTGGTGGCAAACTACACCTACACCCAGTCCGAACTGAAAGTGTCCTCTGGCGATATTGCCCGCGTGTTCCCCTTTGCCGATCAGCCTGCGACCAATTTCTTCCGCGACGGCGTGCCGCTCACCGGCCAGTCGGACCATCTGGTCAATCTGCAACTTGGTATCGAAGATCTCGACAGGCTCCAGCAATTCACGTTGCTGGTCAATTACGCCAGCGAGCGGGTGACAAGCCGGGGCACGGCGGCGCTGCCCGATATTACCGAGGATCCCGGCCTCACGGTCGATTTTGTCGCCCGGCAGGAGGTCAATTTGTTGAAACGGCCATTTGAATTGAAATTTGAGGCACGCAATCTTTTCGGGCGCGACAATTTTGAATTCCAGACCAACGGGACCAACCGGATAGAGATCAACACCTATAAGGTCGGTCAGAGTTTCAGTTTTTCGGTTTCTACCGAATTCTGATTACACCGCGTCAAACACATAGCCGAGCGAGCGGACAGTCCTTAACGGATTGCCCGCTCCGGCATTTTTAAGTGCCGAACGCAGCCGCCCGATCCACACATCGACAGTCCGTTCATCCAGCGGCGGATCCTGCTTTGCCAGGCCGGTAATCAGCGCGGCGCGCGACAGCACCTGGTTGGGATTTTCCGCAAAGAAGCGCAGCAGGCGGAATTCATTGGGCCTGAGGGCAATCGGGGTATCGTCCCACGTTGCGCGCAATGCGCCCATATCAATCATCAGCGCGCCCAACCGCATCTGCTGGGCCGAATATGCACTGTTGTGAGACTGCAACGCCAGCACCCGGTCGAGAATTGTTGTCCGGTCTAGTGGACCGACCACATAATCATCCGCGCCCGCCTTCAACGCCCTGCGGCGATCCCCTGCATCACCGGGTTCCAGAACCATAGTGATATGGGCGTCGCGGGTGCGCGGATCAGCGCGCAGGCGGCGGCACATCTCAAGCCCCGCCAGATCATCCATAACCCAGTCGATAAATGCCCAGACGGGGCCCTCCACCAACCGGTCCGGCCCGGCCGCGCGCAGCCGCGCAAATTCGAACCGTTTCGTGCCATGCTCAAACGTGTCTAGCGTATCGCCAAGATCACTGGTCAGGAAGATATTGACTACGTCCATTGTGGCAGCCCCTTTGTGGTGGGGAATGGATGCCGCCATGTTATGACGCAGGCGTTACAATCGTGTAAGATTTCAGCAGATTCCGCATGGTCGGTGCCGGCCCGGTCAATCGAGCGCGCCGAACCGGGCGAAGCCGCCTTCCATCCAGCCCAGCGGGTCCGCCTCCTCCGCCCCGACGGCCAAACGCAGTTTGACATCATAGACATTACCAACAAACAGTTCGTGCGTGCCGTGGATCAAGGTGGCGTGCACTTCGCAGAACAGATTGGCGATGGCCGACGGCAGGAACGGAATCTCATCGGCATAGTTCCAGTCAGCCACCGAAAACCGTTCACTGCGCTTCGCCGGGTTCGAAAACGGATCGACCAGAGCCGTCTGATCAGTGCCCAGCAGATTGATGCAGAACCGCCCCTGCCCCTCAATCGCGGAATGGCACCGCGATTGGCGGTTGACCGCAACCATCATTGATGGCGGCTCCATCGATACCGGCACCACTGCGGATGCAGCCATCCCCGCCGGTTCGCGCGCCGCGACATCATGCGTTGTCACAATCGATACCGGGCCGGGCAGCCGCCGCATCGCAGACCGCAAGAGCCGCGCAAGATCGGCTGCCTCACCGGGGGGTTGATCGGCGCTATTCATTCCGGTGCTTCCTTTAATTGGGCATCGTTTCGGCGATGGTAACGCGCATCCGCTGCGCAAACCATCACATTATCATGATTGACTACGCGTAAAAAGCGGCAGAATCCAACACTGGACGCAAGAAAAAACCATATCCGCACATTTCAATGTGATCGCATGCTTGTCTCTTCACATGCATCTGCTATTGCACTGGCCATGACTGAAGGTACACCACACGCTGTCCAGCACAAGATCCGCTCTATGGTGGATAGCGGAAAAATGTCCCGCGCAGGCATCGCCCGTGCTGCCGGATTACACGCCAATTCGCTCCGCGATTGCACCGAAGATAGCTGGAACCCGACGGCCGATACGCTGGGCAAGCTGGATGCGTTTCTCAAAGCCAATGATGACCGGCCGGTTCTTGCGACCATCGAAGAAATTATCGACGAAGCGCGCAATGGCCGGATGTTCGTGCTGGTCGATGATGAAGACCGCGAAAATGAAGGCGATCTGGTCATCCCCGCGCAGATGGCCACGCCGGCCGCAATCAATTTCATGGCGACATATGGCAAGGGGCTGATTTGTCTGTCGCTCGACCGCAAGCGGGTGGAACATCTGGGTCTGGAGCCGATGACGCGCAACAATCAGGAATCGATGCAAACCGCGTTCACCGTATCGATTGAGGCGCGCGAAGGCGTGACCACGGGCATTTCTGCCGCCGACCGTGCGCGCACCGTTTCGGTCGCGATTGATGCCGGAAAAGGGCCCGCCGATATTGTCGCACCGGGGCATGTCTTCCCGCTGGTGGCGCGCGATGGCGGCGTGCTGGTGCGCGCAGGCCATACAGAGGCGGCGGTGGATATTTCGCGGCTTGCCGGCCTCAATCCCTCGGGCGTGATCTGCGAGATCATGAATGATGACGGTACAATGGCGCGGTTCGATGATCTGATTGCCTTTGCCCGCCGCCATGATCTCAAAATGGGCACGATCCGCGATCTCATCGCTTACCGGATGCGCAATGATGATCTGGTGGAGCAGATCAGCGAAAGCCGGCTGATGTCCGATTATGGCGGCGACTGGCGCGCAATGACCTATCAGAGCAAAGTATCGGGCGCGACCCATGTTGTGTTGCAGAAAGGCAATGTCGCCCCAGACCAGCCGACACTGGTGCGGATGCATGCGATCTCCATCTTCGATGATGTTCTGGGCCAGACCGGCCCGAAGAAACGCCAGCTGCAACGATCAATGGCCGCTATCGGCGCGAAAGGCGCAGGTCTGATCGTGCTCATAATGCCAGACCGGGCGGAGAAACTTCATGCCGAGATTGGCCGTCATCCGCCGGGCGATGGGCAGCTTCGCGATTATGGAACCGGCGCGCAGATTCTGGTCGATCGCGGCGTGCGCGAAATGATCTTGCTATCCGATAGCGAGCGCACGGTCGTGGGCCTTGAGGGGTATGGGCTGAGCGTAGTCGGGCGGCAGCCAATACCCGAATAACAGGATCGCTGCTGGCCCGTTACCCGGCCAGCACGTCCCGCAAAGTCTTGTCACTGCCCCACACGGTGTTGGTGTTTGCCAGATGCAACCGCCAATGCTTTTCAGCGGCATCGGCGTCACCCGCTTCGATCAGATCAATCAGCCTGCCGATCGATTTCACGCCCTTCTCGCGGTCGCGTCTGCGGTCGCTATCGTCCAGCGCAGTGGTGATGTAGCGTTTCTGATATTGGGCAATCACATCCTCCAGCACGCGGGTGAGGAAATGGAGCGTGGCATTGCCGCCCACTTCCATCAGGACGCTGTGGAACCGGGCCGAGCTGACCATATAATCGCGCTCTGCATCGCTGACACAAAATTGTGCCAGCACCGCCGCCTCCGCGCGCAATCGGGCCAGGCTGTCAGGATCGGGCGCGGCGGCCAACTGGCGCACGATGGGCGGCTCCAGCGCCTCGCGCGCGGCGTAGATATCGCTGACTTTCACACCGCTGGCCTGCAGATAATAGCTGGCATAGCGCGAGACGTTCTCGACCCGCGGCAGGCTGACAACCGCACCCGAACGCGAACCGCGCTTGACGGTAATCAGCCGCTCGGCCTCTAGGATACGGAAGGCTTCGCGCAGGCTGGGGCGCGAAATGCCAAACTGTTCGATCAGCTGGCCTTCGGGGGGCAGAGTATCGCCTTCGGCCAATTCCCCCTGAACGATCCGGCGGCGGATCGAATTGGCAACCAGCTCCGCCGTTTTGGGCACACGCAGCGAGCGCGCAATTGGCGCGGCGGCTGCGCTTTCGAAATCCTCGGTGCCCAAATCGCTCATTACATGCTGCGCGCAATGACCATTTTCATGACTTCATTGGAACCCCCGAAGATCCGCGTGATCCGGCTGTCGCGGAACATCCGCGCAATCGGATAATCGTTGATGAAGCCCGCACCGCCGTGGAATTGCAAACATTTATCGACCACTTCGCCCTGCAATTCGGTGACCATCAACTTGGCCATACATGCGGTGGGAACATCCAGCTTGCCCTCCAGATGCTGGGCGATGCAGTGATTGACGAATACCCGCGCCGCTGTGCCGCGCGCCGCCAGATCGGCCAGCACGAATTGCGTGTTCTGGAAATCCCAGATGGTCTGGCCAAACGCCTTGCGCTCTTTCACAAATTCCAGCGTCACTTCGAGCGCCTTCTCGATCCCGGTCATCGCGCCCATCGCGATAATCAGCCGTTCCTGAGGCAGCTCGCCCATCAGCTGATAAAAACCCTTGCCCTCTTCACCGCCCAGCACATTTTCCGCCGGAACAAACACATCATCAAAGAACAATTCGGACGTATCGGCAGCGTCCATGCCGACTTTGTCGAGCTTCTTGCCGCGCTGGAAACCCTCTGCGCCCTCTGTTTCGAGCAGCATCAGCGAAATCCCCTTGGCGCGCTCATTCGGATCGGTTTTGGCGACAACGATGATGAAGTCCGCCGTCTGCCCGTTGGAGATATAGGTTTTCGCGCCGTTGATCCGGTACCCATTGCCATCTTTCAGCGCGGTGGTGGTGATGCTCTGCAAATCCGACCCCACGCCCGGTTCAGTCATCGCAATCGCGCTGACCAGCTCGCCCGTCACCAGTTTGGGCAGATATTTTTTCTTCTGCTCTTCAGTGCCGTGGCGCACCAGATAAGGCAGGATCACGGTGTTATGCAGGCTGGCCGCAAACCCCTCAACGCCGTGATGCGCCTGCTGGTCAATCACCACCATATCGTGGCGGAAATCACCGCCGTGGCCGCCATATTCCTCCGGCACTGATACGCCGAGCAAGCCGGCCTCACCCGCTTCGTTCCAAAATGCACGTTCCACCTGGCCATCTTCGCGCCATTTGAGCACGCGTTTTTCGGGCGCATGCTGCTGGTAGAATTTTCCCACCGCGTCGGAGAAGATCGAGATTTCCTCGTCTTCCATGAATGCGGGCGGGGGCACGTTTATTGCAGGGTTCATGGCGGGCATCATGCTCTCTCTTATGGCTCACAGAATGTCTCAATGTGTTGTATCACTTAGTTAGACAAGTGCAATGCTTGCATGAATCGCAACTTGGCAGCAAAGCGGGCTGATGGAACTTATCGGCCCCACATCGCAAAGCTACATCTCCCAGCGTACCCGGCTGCATTACGTGGATTGGGGCAACCCAGATGCACCGCCGCTGATCCTGCTGCATGGCGGGCGCGACCACTGCCGCAGCTGGGACTGGGCGGCGGAGCAACTGCGCGCCGACTGGCACGTGATCTGCCCCGATCTGCGCGGGCACGGTGACAGCGAGTGGAACAATAATGGCTATTACACCACGATCGGCTATGTCTATGATCTGGCGCAATTGATCCATCAGCTGGACCTCGCACCGGTCACGATTGTCGCGCATTCGATGGGCGGCAATATTGCGGTGCGCTATGCCGGGCTCTATCCCGACAATGTGCGCAAACTGGTCGCGATCGAGGGGCTTGGCCCCAGCCCCAAGGTGCAATCGGAACGCAGCAAGCGCCCGTTCCATGACCATTGGACCGACTGGATCGACAAGAAACGCGACGCCAGCGCGCGCAGCATCCGCAAATATGACACGTTTGCAACCGCGCTCGACCGAATGCACGAGGCGAACAGCTACCTCACCCGCGATCAGGCAGAACACCTCACCCGCCACGCGGTAATCCGCAATGAAGACGGCACCTATAGCTGGAAATTTGACCCGCACCTGCACGCCTGGCCGATGGATGATATGTCAATCAAGCACCAACAGGAATTATGGGCGCGGATCACGTGCCCCACCCGCTTCATCTACGGCGCGGATAGCTGGGCCAGCAATCCCGAAACCGACGGACGGCTAAAGCACTTTGGCACCAATGCCAGCGTCACCGAATATGACCGCGCCGGGCACTGGGTGCATCATGACCGCTTCGATGATTTTATGGCCGAGGTGAAGGCGTTTATTGGGTTACATTAGTACGAAATCGTAATACTGTTGATTATAGATTTTTCTCAAACAATTAGAGGTACTTTTGGTTCTAAATAGCGTTCGAAATCCTTTTTTGAACTACCAACCATTACAGCCAATTGAGAAGATGGGCCGCAACCAAAAGTGTTGGTGCAACTCTGGCCGAAAATGGAAACATTGCCACGAGCGGCGCGAGACCGAAAAATCGTTACCAATATCAGCGATGCACGCCCGTTTCTATCAAGAAGCGAAGCAGGCCAAGACTTGTTACCACCCGAAAAAACCAGACGAATGCTGCGGAACTTTCGCTAAAGCGCATACAGTTCAGAAGCAGACGGGATTAAACTTAATAGCTGAAGAAGGCCATGTGCTTTCTGCGCGCAACCTCAAACCCAACAATAGAAATGAAGCGCTTGAACGTATTGGAATACAAGTAGCCTCAACGTTCCAAGGCTTTTGCGCCAAACATGATAACGAACTATTTCAACCAGCTGAGACAGCATCTGTGCCGTCAGCAGAGGTTGCGTTTCTTTTAACCTACCGTGCTTTGTGTTACGAAATCCACACGAAACAAACTGCTATCCGCACTTTCGAATTTATCCGTGACAATATTGATAAAGGTCTTCCATTCATAAGCCAGTCGAATGCTCAGGAATCCATAGCAGCAAGCCTATTCTCGACCCGACTTGGCTTCAACGAACATTTGGCGATCAAACGTTCTTGGGACGCTGCGCTTCTAAGCAAAGATTATAGTAATTTTCGTTGGTGCTATGCAAGGTTTGACGGTATTATTCCAGCGGCTACTTCGGGTGTATTTTTCCCTGAAGTTGACTTTAAGGGCGACCGATTACAGCCTCTAGATGCTCCAATAGGAACTCTCGCGATGATGGGCTTCAACGTCTTACCTATTGGTGGAAAGAGCAGTATACTGTTTGGGTGGCTTGATGGGAAAGATCAAAATAAAAGGTTCGTAGAATCTTTTTTGAAACTTCCTGATTCAATATTAGCATCGGCAGTCATCCAGTTTTGCTTTGATACAAGCGATAATCTGTTTGTCAGACCGAGCTGGTGGTTGAGTCTACGAAGTGATGCCAAGAAATATCTGACAAACAATCTTCGCAATAGTGTTCCAGGCGAAAAGTGGTTGGATGGATTAGTCCCTCGCCTACCTTCCTTGCTGAAATTAGCGATTATTGAGCGTACAAAAATCACAGGGCCTTGATGGCAATATTTGCTTTGTGTGATGTATGCTCCAAGATACAGTAGATTGCTGAGTCGTCTTCGCCACCTCACTCCTTTATTTCGTCATTGCGAGCAACGCGAAGCAATCCAGTGTAATTCTGCACCCGCCTCTGGATTGCCGCGCGACCTTTGGTCACTCGCAATGACGATCGAGGGGGCAAATAGCAGCCTAGCCCTGCCAGCAATGACAACATTCTCAAGGCCCGCAAATATCGTGATACAGATCGCGCCATTGCGGATTCATAGCCTCGATCAGGGCAAGTTTTTTCGTTCTTGAACCAGCCTTGATCTGTTTCTCACGCAAGATAGCGTATTCCATCGTCGCGTGGAGTTCGTACCAGACCAACAATTTACAGCCATAGCGTTTTGAGAAGCCGTCAAACGCGCTCTCGCGGTGCTGCCATGCGCGCTTTGGCAGGTCGGATGTAACCCCGGCATAAATGGTACCGTTACGGCGGTTTGCCATAATATAAACGGCGGGTTGAAATTCGCGCGGCATGGATGGAACGTGACTGACAACCGTGTGCTCCGCAAGCCAAAACCGTCCGCCTTTTTTCTTAGGAACGACGTGACGCATTCTCGGGCGGTATGGCGCTAACTCTGGATTGCCGCGTCGGCTTTGCCTCCTCGCAATGACGATTGGAGGTTGTTTTCAGCATTTGAGCAATATGTACAAACAAACCATTTTCCTACCCGCGCATAATCTGCCTTATGATCGCGGATGAGCACACATCCTGATCCCCGTTCGTTTGACCGCGCCGATGCTTCGTCTGCGCCGATAACCCCTGAAACCTTTGACCAAACTTCCCGCGGCACTCTTCCCGCTACCCAGCAGCACAATAGTTGGACGCCCGCACGCCAAGCAGCGTTTCTGCGCGAATTATCCGCCACGCATAATGTTGCGGCGGCGGCGCGGGCGGTGGGGATGTCGCGGCAATCCGCCTATCAGCTCCGCGCAAAGTTACGCGGCGAGCCGTTTGATGCGGCGTGGGAGGCGGCCTTTGTCACGCGGTTTGATGTTCTGGCGGAGGCGGCGCTGGACCGCGCGCTCAACGGCGTTGAGGTGCCGCATTATTACAATGGCGAGCTGGTCGGCACATCGCGCCGGTATGACGAGCGGCTGACGCTGTCGCTTCTATCCATGCGCCGCACTCTCGCCCGGCCAGAGCCAAAAGAATATGAGGGCGCCAGTGCCTTTGCAGCCGATGATATGGCGGGGCTGATCGACCGCGTCGAGCACGGGCCGGAAGAATGGCATCTCGACCCCGAAAAAGAGTGGGAACTGCGCTTTCGCACAGAGACGGAGGAATCTGCGGAGGAAGTTATGGATGAAAACGCCGCTGATGATGCGGCCAAAGAAAGCGCAGAAAAGAGCACAGAGGCCGGGGGCCCTCCCTCCGCCAGCCCTATCGAGGACACAGAAGATTAATATCTGTATTTCAGGTAGTTAGCGAAAAACCGCCCGCTTGACACAGTGTCAATTGTGTCAAGCAAGTGTCAAGCGGGTGTCAGCCGAATGCCAATATCCTCATTCAGGCAATCGTGCCCGCATCGCGCAATGCCGCCGCGTCACTCTCGCCCATACCCAGCGATTCCAAAATCGCATCGGTATCATCACCCGGCAAAGGCGCAGGCGCGGGCGTGGCGGTTTGGGTGCCGCTATACCTCGGTGCGGGGGCTGGCTGCATATCGCCCGCAATCTCGACAAAGGTCTGCCGGGCGACATTATGCGGATGCTGCGCCGCTTCGCTCATGGTCAGCACGGGGGCATAGCACACATCGGTATGCTCCATGATCGCGCCCCATTCGGCGCGGCTTTTGGTCCTGAACAGATCGGTGAGCCTCGCCTTTAATTCAGGCCAGGCTGCACGGTCATGCTGGGCATCGAAAGCCGCATCCCCGTCCAGTCCGGCAAGCCGCCGAAGCTCGGCATAGAATTGCGGTTCAATGCTGCCGATGGAGATATATTTGCCGTCTGCGGTTTCATATGTGTCATAGAAATGCGCACCGGTATCGAGCATATTGGCGCCTTGTTCTTCCGACCAGACGCCCATATTTTTCATGCCGGTAATCATGCCCATCAGCGCCGCGGTACCATCCGTCATGGCGCAGTCGATCACCTGCCCTTTCCCTCCGCGCGCGACATTGAGCAGGGCAGCGGACATGCCAAATGCCAGCATCATCCCGCCGCCGCCAAAATCGCCCACCATATTGATCGGCGGAGTAGGTTTCTCACCCTTGCGCCCGAAATGCGCCAGCGCCCCGGCCAGCGCGATATAGTTGATGTCATGACCGGCGGCTTGCGCATAGGGGCCGGTCTGTCCCCAGCCCGTCATCCGGCCGTAAACGAGCCCGGGATTATCTTTGAGCAGTTCATCAGGGCCAAGGCCCAGCCGCTCCATCACACCGGGGCGGAACCCCTCGATAATACCATCGGCACTGGCGCAGAGTTTACGCGCCAGAGCCACGCCTTGTGCAGACTTGAGATTGATCGCGATCGACTTGCGCCCCCGCGCCAATACATCCCTGGTGCTGAGCGGGGTTGAGCCGCCACGGCTGCCACTGGCGCGGTCAATCCGGATAACTTCTGCGCCGTGATCGGCCAGCATCATCCCACAAAACGGACCGGGCCCGATTGCGGCAAATTCCACGATGCGAATTCCTGATAAGGGGCCGCTCTTCGTTTCGGCCATAAGGCTTATTTACCCGTCCAGTTGGGCGCACGCTTTTCAGCAAAGGCAAGCGAGCCTTCGCGCGCATCTTCCGACATGAACACTTGCGGCAGCAGCTCTGCCTGCTTGTCGTAGCGTTCTTCCAAAGACCAGCCGCGCGAATCGTCCAAAATCTGCTTGGACACGCGCACCGCAGTCGGGCCATTGGCCGTGATCGACGCGGCCAGTTCCTTGGCTGCAGCCATCGCATCACCGCTGGTCACGCGGTTAATCATGCCCAGCTCATAGGCCCGCTGCGCCGTGATGAAATCACCCGTCAGCGCCAGCTCCATCGCGACCTTATGCGGGATCAAATCGGGCAGCACCATCAACCCGCCAGCCGCCGCCGCAAGGCCGCGCTTAGCCTCTGGAATACCGAATTTCGCCTTGTCATTGGCGACCACCAGATCGCACGCAATCATCAGTTCCAGACCGCCCGCAAGAGCATATCCTTCCACCGCTGCGATCAGAGGCTTCACCGGTTTCTGCTCGGTCAAACCGCCAAAACCGCGCCCCTCAACCGAAGGCCGTTCGCCTTTCAGGAAGCCTTTCAAATCCATGCCCGAACAGAACGTGCCGCCCGCACCGGTCAGAATGCCCACGCGCAGATCGTCGCTTGCATCCAGATGGTCGAGCGCCGCCGCAATCGCTTCTGATGCCGCCTTGGTCATCGCGTTTTTGGCTTCGGGCCGGTTGATCGTGATGATCAGAATGCCGTCTTCTTCCTGCGTCAGAACGTCTTGGGTCATCGGTGCTCTCCCTCATCTGTATCGTGCGGTCACTTGCCGCCAATGTCTGACTGACATATATAACTAGGTGAACTAGCGTGTCACCTGACTTCTGCACGCAATCAAGGATCCTGCATTATGGCCCAAGCCTATATTATCGACACCGTCCGCACGCCGCGCGGGATTGGCAAGCGGGGCAAAGGCGCGCTGGCAAACGAGCATCCCCAGCATCTGGCCGCCACGGTTCTCAAAGCTCTGAAGGACCGCAATACTCTCGACACCAGCACTGTCGATGATGTGATCTGGTCCACCTCCACCCAGGACGGCAAGCAGGCGGGCGATCTGGGCCGCATGGCGGCGCTCGATGCGGGCTATGATATACGCTCGAGCGGGACGACTCTCGACCGCTTCTGCGGCGGCGGGATTACCTCGGTTAATTTCGCAGCGGCGCAAGTGATGTCGGGCATGGAAGATTGCGTCATTGCGGGCGGCACCGAAATGATGAGCCTGACTGCTGAAATGATGAAGGAGAAAATGGCGGCGGGGATCAAGCCGGCCATGATGGGCAGCTATAATGAGCGGCTGCAAGCGGTCCATCCGCAATCGCATCAGGGTATCTGCGGCGATGCGATCGCCAGTATCGAGGGCTATAGCCGTGAAGATCTGGATGCGGTTGGTTTCCGCAGCCAGCAGCGCGCCGATGCCGCGATCAAGGCGGGCAAGTTCGATAAAAGCGTGGTCCCAGTGGTCGATGATGAGGGCAACGTCATCCTCGCCAAGGACGAATATCCGCGGCCTGAAACTACGCTCGAAGGCCTTGCCCAGCTGGAGCCCGCCTTCGGAAAAATCGCCAATGTTCCGCTTGATGCCAATGGCACGACATTTGCCGGCCTGGTGAAACAGAAATATCCTGATCTGGAGATCACGCATTTCCACCATGCGGGAAACAGTTCAGGCGTGGTCGATGGCGCCGCGGGCGTGCTGGTAGCGTCCGAGGGCTATGCCAAAGAAAACGGCCTGAAACCGCGCGCGCGCATCGTCGCGACCGCCAATATGGGCGATGATCCAACGCTGATGCTGAACGCGCCCGTACCTGCCGCCAGGAAAGTGCTGGCCAAGGCGGGCCTGACCAAAGACGATATCGACCTGTGGGAAATCAACGAAGCCTTCGCCGTTGTGGCGCATAAATTCGTCACTGATCTCGGCCTCAGCTGGGACAATGTGAACGTCAATGGCGGCTCGATTGCGCTCGGCCACCCGATTGGCGCGACCGGCTCCATCCTGATCGGTACGGTGCTGGACGAGCTGGAAGAAACCGGTGGCCGATACGGCCTCGTCACCATGTGTGCAGCGGGCGGCATGGCCCCGGCGATCATAATCGAACGGGTCGACGATTTCGTGTGATCACGCGCAAATATGAGAGACTGCAACGGCGATCTGGCACAGGCCCGATCGCCGTTTTCGTTATGCGCTTGCTGTGATGCCGTTCACATGCGCCCACATCGCCGATATCACGACAGAGCCTTCGCCCACTCCCGATGCGACGCGCTTTACTGAACCCGCGCGGACATCGCCAACCGCGAATATCCCGTCTGCCGATGTTTTGAACGGGGAAGCTTCTGCGATCATCTCGCCGGTTTTGACAAAGCCTTTTTCGTCCAGCTCCACCAGCCCGCTCAGCCACTGTGTATTGGGCGCGGCGCCGACCATAATAAACAGTCCACCGCACTCCATATCCTCGGTACCATTCGCCGTTTGCAAGCGGATACGCTCCAGCCAGCGATCGCCGCTGAGCGCGCTGACCTGCGTGCTGTAATGGATAGTGATTTTCGGATCGGCTTCCAACCGGTCGCGCAGATAGGACGACATGGAATCCGCCAGACTGCCGCCGCGGATCAGGATATGCACATGGCTCGCCGCGCGGGAGAGATACATCGCCGCCTGCCCTGCCGAGTTCCCGCCTCCGATAATCGCGACCGGCTTCTGGCTGCAGAAACGCGATTCCATTTCGGTCGCTGCGTAAAATACGCCGGCGCCCTCAAACTCCTCCCGGCCTTCCAGAGCAAGCTTGCGGTATTGCACACCGGTTGCCACCAACACCGCTTTGGCACAGACAATATCGCCGCCATCCAGCGTCGCGCAGAAACTGCCATCCGCTCGCTTCTCCAAGGCCTCTACGCGGCGCGGCATGGCGAAGCGCGTACCGAATTTCATCGCCTGTATCTGGCCGCGATAGACCAGATCTGCGCCCGATATTCCGGTCGGGAACCCCATATAGTTTTCGATCCGGCTCGACGTGCCGGCCTGTCCGCCAATGGCGATATCTTCCACCACCAGCGCGCTCAGCCCTTCGGCCCCGGCATATACGGCTGCGGCAACCCCGGCAGGGCCGCCGCCAACAATCAGCACGTCATATTCAAGGCCCTGTTCGACATTCAGATCAAGGCCGAGCAGCCGCGCGACCTTGCGCGGGCACGGGTCGTCCACCACATGATCCTTGGCATAGATCACCGACGGTTTATGCGCCGAAAGATCACACAGGCGCTCTGTTTCCTGATCCGCGCTATCCATATCGTATGACTGGAAAGGGATGCGGTTGCGCGACAGGAAGCTGGCAACGCGCTGAACCTTCGCATCGCGGTCTGCCCCGATCAATTTGATCGTGCTGCGGCTTTGTTCAAACTGCGCGCGGCGGCGGGCGGAGAACACGGTGATGACATGGTCCGACAGTTCGGGGATGTCGCTCATCAGTTTGAGCATATCGGCCCGCCTGGCTTCCAGCGTCCGGGTGGGCTTGGCCGCGCGCATTGGCAGGGTCGTAACGGACCCCTCGTTCAAAAAGGCGATTTCGCCCATGAACTGGGTTGGACCAAGAGTGGATTCAATCCACCGTTCCCCCGAATAGGGGTTCACGACCTCAATCTCCCCTTCGAGTACATAGACAAACCGGTCCATCGGGTCACCGACCTCTGCCACCATATCGCCAGCGGAATACTCGGCTGGGCTGGATATCTGGCGCAGCGCCGCAACATGCGCATCAGCCAGCGGTTGCCGGCGCATTATGTCAAGATCTGCGCCAATCGTTTCCATGCTACATCCCCTTCCAGCCAGTTTCGGCATCGGCCATTCCTGCATCCTCATGTAATGCCGGGCACGCGCCGGGCAAGGCTTAGGATCAGGATCAACCCATGCAGCAGAGCGCGGTTTGAAACATTGGTCAAATCCCTTAGCGGCGTCAGAATCAACGCGGTCCAGAGCACAGCTGCCCCTGGTAAGGCAACCAGCCTTTCCCGGCGGGCCGTTGCGCGTGATATCACCATCATTTTCACGCCGCGCCGCGCGGGATATGAAGGTTTTGACCCGAGATACACGCCGCAGCGGATCGCGTCTGTGCCAAAGGGAGGATTGGGCGGCGAAACGCACGGGGGCCGTTCACCAAACCAGAAAAGGGCCCCGTAACGGGACCCTTTTCATGGAGGACACGGTGGGATTCGAACCCACGAAACGGGGTTACCGTTTACACACTTTCCAGGCGTGCGCCTTCGACCACTCGGCCACGTGTCCCCATCACCATCAGGCGTGAACCTCCCGGCGAAAGAGGCCCTCTAGCCGCGCCGCCGAGTTTTGGAAAGGGGCTTTGCCCACACATATAGGCAGAGCCAGCGCACAAGGCGGCGGAACCAATACGATTTACCGCGCATTATGGTTGCGGTGAGGCTTAAAGAAAGGTATTCCGCATGAAAATTAGCGAGCGCAAAGAATTTGCGACAAAAACCCCGCCTTTAGTCTGCGATCCAGGCGATCTTGTCGTCGATGCAGTGAAGCGCATGTCGGAGAAAAACTTTGGCTCGATCATCGCGGTCGATGCTGCACATAAACCGATCGGCATGATGACCGAACGGGATATTTTCCGCCGCCTGATTGCCGAAGGACGCGATCCGGCCAAAACCAGTGTTGGCGATATTATGACGACGCAGCTGCGTTTGGCAAATGCCGATGATGACATGCTGGACTGGCTGCGGCTTATGTCCAATGAACGGTTCCGCCGGCTGCCTGTGGTTGACGAGCAAGGCAAGCTGATTGCGGTTATGTCGCAAGGTGATTTTGTATCTTACACCTGGCCGCAGCTATTGTCCCAATTGACCCAGATGACGCGCGCCACGGCGCTGAGCGGCGGCGGGCTTACTTATATTGCGGTGGGTATTCTGGCATATACCATCATTCTGGTCGCGGTTCTGGCTCTGTTTGGCTGACACTGCGGCTGCCGCGCCATCTGCCGGGCGCGGCCTATCCCAAACGGTTTCTGACTTGTGTTTTCAGCCCCGGGGCCGCAGCATGGATGGATGAGAAAACCAAGCCTGATACTCGCCGCGCTCTGCCTGGTTACCGCCCCTGCACGGGCACAGGATGCCGCGCCCGAAAGCGCGCCTTCCCCCAATGCAATCATCGATATGGCGCCGGAAAAGGCGTGGGTGCGCATTCCGGCGAGCGATGTGCTGGTGATGACGCTGGAACCCGGCCCAAAGGGTGATGCGCGCACAGTCATCATCCAGCTCATGCCCGTGCCGTTCAGCCAGGGCTGGGTAGAGAACATCCGCACATTTGCCCGCGCCAAATGGTATGACGGGATCACCGTCAACCGCGTGCAGGATAATTACGTCGTCCAATGGGGTGATCCCAATTACGATAATCCCGAGGCCGAGGGCGAGGCGAGGGCGTTGCCGGATGGACTACGTAATGTGTCTGAGAGACATTACTCGGTCGTTCTATCAAGGGTACCGATTCCGGAAAATGCTCCTTCACCTATTCAGACTTGCGCAGCCGAAGATACAGCCTGTCTCTCAAAAATTATTGATGACGCGCAGGCTTTTCGGGATCAAATGCGGGCCAGACAGCTCCGCTTTCCAAATGATCCATATTCCCATCAGACACGCTTCGCTGATGGCTGGCCAGTCGCGACTGATCTCGCTTCTTTCCAGGCTTGGCCTGTCCATTGCTACGGCATGGTCGGTGTGGGACGCGGCTATTCACCCGACACCGGTTCTGGCGCGGAACTCTACACTGTCATTGGCCATGCACCGCGCCATCTGGACCGGAATATCGCGCTCGTTGGCCGGATCGTGGAAGGGATGGAGCATCTTTCCAGCCTGCCGCGCGGATCGGGCGCGTTGGGGTTCTATACCGAGGATGAATTTGGCAAACGCACACCGATCGTGTCGGTTCGCATTGCGAGTGATTTGCCCGATGCCGACCAGCCCGCATTTGAATATCTTTCGACCGAAAGCGACACATTCGCCCGCTATGCCGATGCCCGTGCAAACCGCCGCGATCCATTCTTTATCCTGCCAGCTGGCGGGGCGGATATCTGCAATATTCCGGTGCCGGTACGGCGCACCGCTGATGCAGCAGAATGAACGAAGAAACTGTCACGCGCACCGCCACGCTGTGGCACTGGCGAGCCAGTCACGGGGGTAAGCTGGTTCTTTCTGACAATCGATGGTGCAGCGGGCGAGGCTTTGTCCGGAACCGCGCGGATGCGAAAGCTTGAAAATCCCGGCAAGCGAGGCTGGGGCGGTATTAAGGTTACTGCGAAGATTGGTGACAACGAATGGCAAACTTCGTTTTTCCGCAGAATGACAAGGATGGCTGGCTGCTTCCGGTGAAGAAACCAATCCGCAAGGCTGCTGGCCTGGAAGACGGCGGCGAAGCGGCAGTAACGCTGCGTTTCTAAAGGCGCTGCATCAATTCAATACGATTGCCGAATGGATCGCTGATATCACCGCGAATATAATTCTCGAGTGGCTTACCGGCGGTGAACGCCACCCCTTTTTCCGCAAGCCGTAATTTAAGCGCTTCCAGATCATCAACCAGAAGAGCGGGATGGGCTTTTTTCGCCGGGCTGAACGTTTCTTCCACTCCCAGATGGATATGTGCCGTTCCGCCTACAAACCAGCATCCGCCGCGCCTTGCCAGATTGGCCGGTTTCGGGACTTCTGCCAAACCCAGAACGCCGGTGAAAAACGCTCTTGCATCCTCCTCGCCTCCGGGCGGCATGGCAAGCTGAACATGATCAATCCCGGTAATCACGCTCTACACCCGCTCCGCTTGCGCGACCGCATCGCTTGCACGCAGCGCGCTCAATATGCGGGTGAAATGGGCCAGATCCTGCACTTCCAGATCAACCTCGTACACGCCGAAAGGCTGTTCAATCTGCGACAATTCCAGCGCCCGGATATTGGCCATGTTTTGCCCGAAAATTCCCGCCATTTCGGCCAGCGCGCCAGGCCGGTCATACAGCGTCGCGCGCAATTTCCCGACGGCGCCTTTGGACGCTTTGCCCCAGCTTAGATCGAGCCAATCGGCATCGACACCGGTGGCCAGTTTCAGGCAGTCGATCGCGTGAACCTCTACCCCGGTACCGGGGTTGCGCAGGCCAACAATCCGGTCGCCTGGTACAGGGTGGCAGCATTGCGCCAACTGAAAGCCCGCCCCCGGCGTCAAACCGCGTATGGAAATGGCTTTTTCCTGCCGGTTCCAATCTTCGCGCCCTTCCATATCAGCGGTGCAGCCGGGAACCAGCGCCTCCATCACATCGCGGTCCTCAATCTTGGCTGCACCGATGGCGTGCATCAGATCATCGGCATCATGCATTTCGAGCCGCCTGACCGCATCCCCGGTCGCTTTCCTGCCGATCTTTGCTGGCACACGGCTGGCAATATCCTCAAACAGCTTGCGCCCGATTTCGACCACTTCCTCGCGGTCTTTCAGACGAACGGCGCGGCGGATCGCAGCACGCGCTTTACCGGTAACGACGAAGCCGAGCCAGCTTAGCTGCGGCACGGCTTTCTTGCTTTTAATGATCTCCACCACATCACCATTATGCAGCGCGGTGCGCAGCGGCATATGGCGGCCATTGATCTTCGCCCCAACCGTCTGCGCGCCCAGATCGGTGTGAACGGCAAAAGCGAAATCAACCGGGGTGGAGCCAACCGGCAATTGGTGCAGCGCGCCTTTGGGTGTGAAAGCGAAAATGCGGTCCTGATAGATCGCCATGCGCGTATGTTCGAGCAATTCCTCCGCATCATGGCTGGCATCGACAATCTCGATCAGATCGCGCAGCCACCCCACCTGCCCATCGGGCCGGTCGCCCTGTTTATAGGCCCAATGCGCGGCCAGCCCGAATTCGTTGGTCTGGTGCATTGCGCGGTCGCGAATCTGTACCTCTACCCGCATCGAATTTTCATAGATCAGCGAGGTATGCAGGCTGCGATACCCATTGTTCTTGGGGGTAGAGATATAGTCCTTGAACTTGCCCGGAATGAACTGCCAAACAGTATGCAGCACACCCATCGCGCGGTAACATTCGGCCACGTTTTCTGTGATAACACGGAAAGCCATGATATCTGTGACCTGTTCAAAGGACACATGCCGCTCCGCCATTTTCTTCCAGATGGAAAATGGATGCTTCTCGCGCCCGCCAACCTCGACTTGCAAACCCGCCTCTGCCAGCGCCTGTTTGATCGCCAGCGCAATCGCATCCACCTGCCCGCCATCCTGCATCCGAATCTGCTCGAGCCGCCCGGTAATGGTTTTATAGGCCTCCGGCTCCAGCTGCTCAAACGCGAGCTGCTGCATCTCTCGCATATATTCATACATGCCGACGCGCTCTGCCAGCGGGGCATAGATATCCATTGTCTCGCGCGCGATGCGGCGGCGTTTATCGGGTGATTTGATGAAATGCAGCGTGCGCATATTGTGCATCCGGTCCGCCAGTTTGACCAGCAGCACGCGGATATCCTCGGACATGGCGAGCAGGAATTTGCGCAAATTCTCCGCCGCGCGCTCATCTTCGGGCATCGCCTCAATTTTGCTGAGCTTGGTCACCCCATCGACCAGCCGCGCGACTTCGCTGCCAAAATGCTTTTCGATATCCTCTATCGTCGCCAGAGTATCCTCGACCGTATCATGCAGCAGCGCGGTGATAATCGTTGCCTGATCCAGTTGCAGATCAGTCATCAGTCCGGCGACCTCTACCGGATGGCTGAAATAGGGGTCACCGCTGGCCCGTTTCTGAGTGCCATGTTTCTGCACCGTATAGACATAGGCACGGTTCAGCAGCGCCTCGTCAGCGTCCGGGTCATACGCAAGGACCCGCTCCACAAGTTCATATTGGCGTAGCATCGCCATCAATAGTGAAGCGATTGCGCGCCATTGCAACGCCTTTTTGCGCTGACTGCATATTTCAGCGTCGTGCGGCTTTTACACCTTCGTGCACGCTAACCCTCAACACCGACAATCCCGTCCACTGTTCCCCGTGTAACCGAGTGATAGCCGGGACGCGCTTTGGCATAGATGCGCTGCGCAATCGGCTGGCCCCAAGGCCCCTGCTCCATCAGCGTTTCAAACAAAGGCGCGACGAATTTGCGGCGGCCCACATTCATCAGGAATTCTTCTGCCACTGGCACCGCGCGTTCGTTTCGGTTTTCCAGCGCCAGATCAAGCCACAGGAACAGCTCCTCATTATTGGCGGAGGCGGACAGACCCAGCGCCGCATCCAGCGCGGCCAGCTCTGCCTCCATCAGTTGGCGCGGAAGATTACCCAGAAAACGCTGGCGTTCGGCAGAGGTCCAATCCGCCCATGCCGCCTCATCCAGTTCGCGCCGGTCGGTGAAGGCTTTGGCGGCAGCATCCACGTGCGCGAAAGCAGCCGGATCGGGCTTGGCCACATTCACTGGCAGGCCGGGTTCGTAAATCCACTCGCGCGGCATCAGCGTCTTGGCTTCGGCCTCGTCCTTGACCAGATTGGCCTCCATATCGGCCAGCAGCATTGCCGATGTCGCTGGCTGGAATGCGTGATTGTCAAACCACTGCTGCAACCACGCATCAAACCGATCACGCCCGACAATGCTTTCCACCGTGCGCAGGAAATAGGCGCCCTTGTCATAGATGATCGCGCTGCCGATGGAATCGAGATTCACCGCCTGATGCAGCGATGTGCCCGGTGCGTCCATGCCCACTTCGGCCAAGGTTTCCTCGATATTCGCATACGCCAGCGCCGCCTCCTGATCAGCGCGTTTCTTGCCGTATATTTCCTCGACAATGCGGTTTTCAAAATAAGACGTTACCCCTTCATTCAGCCAGCTATCGGTCCAATTGGCATTGGTCACCAGATTGCCTGACCAGCTATGCGCCAGCTCATGCGCGACCAGCCCGGTCAGGCTGCGGTCGCCAGCAATGAAGGTCGGAGTCAGGAAAGTCATCACGGGATTTTCCATCCCGCCATAGGGGAAAGCGGGCGGCAGCACGATCATATCATAGCGGCCCCAGCGATAGGGGCCGTAGAGTTTTTCGGCTGCGTCGATCATCGCTTCTGTATCGGTCAGTTCTGCCGCGGCTGCCTCTATCATGGACGGTTCGCTCCACACGCCCGAACGCGGGCCGAGCTCCTGAAATACTATATCACCGGCGGCAATCGCGATCAGATAGGGCGGGACCGATTTGTCCATTGCAAATGTGAAAGCATGCATGCCCTCTCCTGCTGCCTCTGGCTCTCCACCGGACAGGCCCGACATTACCGGAGTTAAATCATCGGGCAGGACAATCCGCGCCTCCCACGTCTGGCGGATGCCGGGGCTGTCCTGGGTCGGGATCCATGTGCGGTTCAAAGTCGCTTGGCCCTGGCTGAGCAGATAGGGGTGCGTCTTGCCCGCTGTCTGATCGGGCGTCAGCCATTGCAGCGCGGCGGCATCTTTGGCGGAATAGGCGATGGTCACTGTGCGCGCATCGCCCATCGTGATCGTCAGCGGCGCGCCTTTGCCTTCTTCCACTGCGCCCGTTTGATAGGCGAGCGCGGTGCCATCTCCGTCGGTTACCGCCTCCACCACATACCCGTCCTGATCGAGGATAATCGTATCCGCACCCTCGGCGGCATCGATATCAAGCGTCGCGCTTCCGGCCACGCTTTGCGCGTCAAAATCGAGCTCCAAGTCGAGCGCGACATGCGTCACCCGTGCCACTTCGGGCTGGGCGAATGTTTGCGTATCCACCGCATCTTCGCTGGTCAGGATCGGGGCCGCGCCGGACCCCGCATCCTCCGGCGGCAGCTCGCACGCACTTAGGAATAGCAGGGCAAAAAGAGCGAGAAAACGCATGGAGAAGCTCCGGTAGAAAAAGAAATTCAGTGTGGCTTAGCCGCTCGCCGATCAATCGGCGATGAACAAGTGCCCGCCCATCACCCGCAATGGCGGCGGCGCCAGTAATGCATCGCAGCGCCCCCACGCTTGCGCGCCGCCATCCGGCGCAAAGCTGCTTACACCGCGGGGGCAGGTGATAGGTGCGACCGCTTTCTACCCAGCTCAACTCAACTCCACACTGCCTCTGGCGGCAGGCTCATCAAAATGGCATCGATATTGCCGCCGGTTTTCAGGCCAAACAGCGTGCCCCGGTCATAGACCAGATTAAATTCGGCATAGCGACCGCGCCATTCCAATTGTTGCAGCTTGTCGGCATCGGTAAAATCGCTATCCATTCGGCGGCGGACCAGGGCGGGGTAAATGCCCAGAAAGGTCTTGCCGACATCCTGCGTCAGGGCGAAATTACGCTCGAACGCAGCCGTATCATCACATTCCATATGATCGTAGAATATCCCGCCAACACCGCGGTGGCACTTGCGGTGCGGGATGTAGAAATACTCATCCGCCCATTTTTTGAACCTGTCATAATAGACCGGATTATGCGCTGCGCAGGCCGCACGGAAGGCGGCGTGGAAATCCGCCGTGTCGTCCTCATAGGGGATCGGCGGATTGAGGTCCGCGCCGCCGCCGAACCATGCCTTGCCGGTGGTCAGGAAACGCGTGTTCATATGGACTGCGGGGACATGCGGGTTGGCCATATGCGCGACCAGAGAAATGCCGGTAGCAGTGAAGCCGGGATTTTCCGCGCTCGCGCCGTTAACGCTACCGGCGAACTCCTTGGAAAAACTGCCCCGCACGGTCGAGACATTGACGCCGACTTTCTCGAACACTTTGCCTTTCATCAGGCCCTGCACGCCGCCGCCGGGATCGTCATTGCCCTCTTCCTCGCGGCTCCATTCGGTGAACGTGAACGATGCATCGCTGCCCGCCTCGCGCTCGATCGCCTCGAATTCATCGGTGATCCGCGTGCGCAGCTCCTCGAACCAGTCTTTTGCGCGGGCGGTATGCTGGATATTCAGCGCAGCGGCATCAATCATGTGATCTGTCATGCTTGCGGCTTGCCATTATCCATTCGCTGCGGCAAGTGAGATCAATGGTTCCCCTTTCGTTCGCCAATCATGAATTCGCTTTGACCACTTCGGGCGCGCTCTATTGGCCGGGCGAGGCGGCTCTGCTGGTGGCCGATCTGCATCTGGAAAAAGCGAGCTTTTATGCCGGGCACGGGCAGATGCTGCCCCCTTATGACAGCCGCGAAACGCTGGAGCGTGTGGCGCTGGCGATCCGGGAAACCGGTGCGCGGCGGGTGTTTACACTGGGTGATAATTTCCACGATAGCGAAGGCTCTGTCCGGCTGGAGCCGCATGCCGCAGGTATGCTGTCCGCTCTCACCCGAGCGGTCGATTGGGTATGGATCACCGGCAACCATGATCCCCATATGGAAGCGCGCACTGGCGGCACCATCGCAGAAGAGATTGCGGTCGCCGGAATGGTGCTGCGCCATGAAGCCAAGCAGGGCGAGACACGGCCCGAATTTTCCGGCCATTTCCATCCGCGCCTCCACATCAGCGTGCGCAAACGGCGCATCCGCAAACCCTGCGCCGTGGTCAGTACGCCGGATAATGATAGCGGCTATGGCGGCAGAATGATCCTGCCGGCCTTCGGTGCGCTCACTGGCGGGATGGACGCCGCTGACCCGGCGATTATCAACGCATTGCAGCCCGCCAGCCGAATTGATGCGATGTTGCCGGCTGCGGGAAAGCTGGTGCAGTTTCCGTTGTGGAAGAGCGGGTAGGAGTTTTTGTGTGCGCACGCCCATCCGGGCGCGCGATGTCCTCGCTCATGCGATCATAGATCGCGTCGCTGCGGGCGGGCCGGTTGGCCCTATGGCTGCCGCGATCAAGAGCAGTTTAGAAATCCAACACTTGGAATGATCCGGTCGGCGACCAGCCGACCGCAAGGCCGACTGGCCGCCCGAGCTTATGCGAGGAAGCAAGCTATGCGGATGCATAGCGCCCGCAGGGTCCAAACAAGAAACTCCGCAAACAAACACGCCCGGCACTAAAACCGATAATCACCCCTAGCACTCAAACCGAATCCCCACTAAGTACACCGTAGCAACACAATTATTCAGGAGAATACCCCATAGCCCGTCCACCCCGGCGCATGAACACGCCGCCCACAAAGAGCGGCCCGCGCTACGATGAATACATCCAGTCCGATAAGGTCCGCGTCATTGACGAGACCGGAGAGAATATCGGCGTCATGTACACCAATGAAGCAATTGAACAGGCGGCTGGCGTTGGCCTGAATCTGGTTGAGGTTTCGCCCAACGCAGACCCGCCCGTATGTAAGTTCCTTGATGTTGGCAAATATCGCTTTGAAGCCCAGAAAAAAGCCAATCTGGCGCGCAAAAGCCAGAAAACACAGGACATCAAAGAAGTCAAAATGCGCCCCAATATCGACACGCATGATTATGACGTGAAGATGCGCAATGTCTTCAAATTCATCGATAATGGTGACAAGGTGAAACTGACCCTGCGCTTCCGCGGACGCGAAATGGCGCATCAGGAACTGGGCATGAACCTGCTCAAACGGGTGCAGGATGACACCGCCGAAGTCGCCAAAGTCGAAGCATTTCCGCGACTCGAAGGCCGCCAGATGCTGATGGTGCTGTCGCCCAAGTAAAACAGGCCGACTATCGACTGACTTTAAAGAAGGGCGCGGTAAATACTGCGCCCTTTATGTTTGGGTCATTTGCCTATCGCGCCAGGGCTCGCCAAGTCTCGCCAACCAACCCCGCGCTATACAGCGGACTGACAATATCTTACGTCTGGGCTGCAGCGATTGGGGGCAGCACGCTATGACAGCACAGCGCATCGGATTTATCCTTGGCCTTACCGCCTTTGCGCTCACGCTGGTCCTCACCCCGCCCGCAGGAATGCCGCCGCAGGCATGGATCGTTGCGGGCCTGGTGGTGTGGATGGCGGCATGGTGGATGACCGAGGCGATCCCGCTGACTGCCACCGCATTGCTGCCGTTCATCGTTCTGCCCTTCGCCGGGGTCATGACGGCACGCGAAACCGCCAGCGCCTATTATGCGCCGATCCTGTTCCTGATACTGGGCGGCGCGTTTATCGCGCTGGCGATCGAGCGGACTGGATTGCACCGGCGGCTGTCGCTGGCGATTTTGAAAGCTGTGGGATCGGGCAGCGGTACGCGCCACGGCAGCGCCAAATTGCTGCTGGCGTTCATGATCAGCGCGGCGGTGCTGTCGATGCTGATTTCCAACACCTCCACTTCGCTCATCATGATGCCGATGGCGTTGGCCGTGCTGGCTGGCGGCGGGGTGCTGGCGGATGATAGAGACGGCCTGGCGGGGGCGCTGCCGATGGGAATAGCCTTTGCCGCGACAATCGGCGGGCTGGGTACGATTGTCGGATCGCCCACCAATGGCATTGCGGTCGCGCTGCTCAGTTCCATGATCGGGGTCCAGATCAGCTTTGCCGAATGGGCGCTGTACGGCGTGCCGATCGTGATGACCGGCATACCGGTTGCGGCGTTTATCATCGCCAAGGTGCAGCGCGTATCCGCGCATCCGTTTGATGCAGCCGCAGCGCGCGCGTCGATCGGGTCGCAGCGTGCATGGACCGCGCCTGAAAAGCGGCTGGTCCCGCTGGTCGCCATTACTTTCGCTTTGTGGATGGCCACGCCGCTGCTCAAACCCTATTTGCCCGACGGATCGCTAACCGATGGGACGATTGCTGTGGCGGCGGGGCTGCTGCTGTTCATGCTGCCCGATGGAACGGGGCGAAAATTGCTGAACTGGGCAGAGGCGGACCGCGCGCCGTGGGGCGTTATCATGATGTTTGGCGGCGGACTGGCTCTGGCAGCGGGCATGAGCGCGTCGGGTCTGGCCCAATGGCTGGGCGATGCCTTGCTTCCGCTTGCCGCCGTGCCGCTGATCATCACCGCGCTGGCACTGGCCGCGATGGTGATCGTGATTACCGAATTTGCCAGCAATGTCGCGACCGCCAGCGCGATCATACCGGTGGTCGCCAGCCTGACAGTTGCAATGGGGGTTGATCCGGTGCTGCTCGCCATGCCGGCTGCTCTGGCGTCCAGCTGGGGCTTTATGCTGCCCGCCGGAACCGGCCCCAATGCGATTGCCTGGTCCACCGGCCACATCGCCTTGCAGCGCATGGTCAGCGCGGGGCTGGTGCTCGATTGTATCGGCGTATTTATGATCGTGGGTATTGTGTGGGGAATGGCGGCGCTGATCGGTTGAGGCCAAGCGCCGCCGCGCTGTTACCACATTTTCGGAATTTTACTCTTCTGGTCATGCAGGTCGCCGCCGCTGATCCGGTCCCAGAAACGCCCGCCAACAATCTGTTCCATATCATAGGTGTTGACCAGATAATCCTGTAGGTCGCCGTCCTGTTTTTCGTTTTTCATTTCAAACGTCCACAGATCAAACTGGCCGCGTTTGTTTTCTGTCAGCACGCTTTTAACAAAGGCATGGGGTATCGGAACATCGATCCCGAAATATTTTGAATCCTTGCCGATCGTCTCCACCACCTGGCCGAAATAGAATATCGGGCAGGTCAGGACATAGGTTTCGAGCACGCTGTCGCTGGCATCCAGCGCGCGGATAGCCTCTTCCAACATCCGCCATTTCTGGCGGTTCAGATCCTTGTGCTGGGGGGACATGTTCGACAGCAGAAATGTCTCGCTATTCTGGATATTCTGCAGATCCTGATTGGCGCTCGCGACCAAATGTCCGCGATCATATCCGCTGCCCTTATAGGCACGCAGACCGGCGCGGAACCGGCGCGGAATACGCGTATCCGCACGAAAATTATTGAGCCGCTCGACATCGGGTAAATCCGCCACGAGCTCGCGGTTGCGGTTGACGATCTCCAGGGCCCATTTCGCCTGCCGGAAATACCAAGAATATCCGATGGAGGAATAGCGCCCAGTTAAAATCTCGTCGCATTTGGGCGCGCCATAGCGCAGTTCCGACTGCATTTGAAACGGGTCGTTCATATCTCTCTCCTGATCTGCACGCGCAACCTATCACGCCGCGGCGCCTGGATGAAGTGACCTGCGTCACACGCGCCCGGCCAGCACAGACGCAAGATTTTCGATGGTGATTTCATCTGTAACCAGTTGAAGGGGCCGCATGATGCCGCTACGTCACCGTCTGTCGTATAAGCCGCCATATGCCCGGACAGATGCGTTCCTGCGGAGGTTAGGAGCGGGCGGCCCGTAGCCATGCCAGCCCCTGCCTTCCTGGGGGCGTTTCAATAGGAAGCACCTCTATGCCCGATTCAACCGATGCCGTGACCACACCCACCCCGCGCCGCAACCCCAAACCCAAAGTCACCACAATTGCGGGCCGCGAGTTGAAACCATCGACATTGATGATGGGCCACGGGTTTGATCCGGCTTTGTCCGAGGGATCGCTGAAAGCGCCGATTTTCCTGACATCGACATTTGCGTTTGAAAACTCGGCTGCGGGTAAACGCCATTTTGAAGGGATCACCGGCAAACGCCCGGGCGGCGCGGAAGGCCTCGTCTATTCGCGGTTTAATGGCCCCAATCAGGAAATTCTTGAGGACCGTCTGGCGATCTGGGACGGCGCAGAGGATGCGCTGTCATTCTCCAGCGGGATGACCGCGATCACCGTGATGATGCTGGCCTATTGCAATCACGGTGATGTGATTGTCCATTCCGGCCCGCTCTATGCCGCAACCGAAGGCTTCGTTGCCAAAGTGCTGAGCAAATTCGGGATCACCTATATCGATTTTGCCGCCGGCGCCACGCGCGCAGAACTGGATGGGGTGCTGGCTAAGGCCAAAGAACAGGCGAATGCGCAGGGCGGCAAGGTCGCGATGGTCTATCTCGAAAGCCCGGCCAACCCAACCAATGCGCTGGTTGATGTGCAGGCCGTGCGCGATGCGCGCGATGCGGTTCTCGATGCCGATGGTACGCCCATCGCGATTGACAACACATTCCTTGGCCCGCTCTGGTCGCGGCCGCTGGATCACGGCGCCGATGTCGTGGTCTATTCTCTGACCAAATATGTGGGCGGGCATTCGGATCTGGTGGCGGGCAGTATCGCTGGCGCCAAACGTTGGATAAATCCGGTGCGCGCGCTCCGCAACACGATGGGCGGCATTGCTGATCCCAATACCGCATGGATGCTGCTCCGTTCGCTCGAAACGGTGGAACTGCGGATGCAACGGGCGGGCGAAAATGCTGCGAAAGTCTGCGCGTTTCTGAAAGACCATCCCAAAGTCGATGGGCTGGGCTATCTCGGTTTTATCGACGACCCCCGCCAGCAGGATATTTATAACCGGCATTGCAGCGGTGCGGGCAGCACCTTTTCGCTGTTCGTAAAGGGCGGAGAAGCAGAAGCGTTCCGTTTCCTCGATGCGATGAAAATTGCCAAATTGGCGGTCAGCCTTGGCGGGACAGAAACGCTCGCCAGTTGCCCCGCCGCGATGACGCATCTGTCCGTGCCTGATGACCGCAAGGCGCAATTGGGCATCACCCCCAATCTGGTGCGGATATCGATCGGTATTGAAGACCCCGATGATCTGATTGCCGATTTCGATCAGGCGTTGGCAGCAGTATAGGACAGGGGTGATAGCGCGAACAGGCTATTTCTCGATCCGTCCAGTAACCGAGTGGGAATGAACGATGGCGCCATCAAAACCGGTCTGTCTGATCCTTGGCGCAGGCGCAGGGATTGGCGGACATGTCGCCAAACGCTTCGCCGCCGGGGGATACCGCATTGTCCTCGCCCGCCGTTCTGATGAAGAGGGTCTGCACCGGCTGGTCGATCAGATCAATGATGCGGGCGGAGAGGCCAGCGGCAGGCTGATCGATGCGGCTCTGCCGGACACCATCGAGGATCTGGTCACAGATGTTGAGCAGGCCGCCGGCCCGATCGACTGCGCGCTGTTTAATCTGGGTGCACAGATTGGCAATCGGGCATTGGCGGATACCAGTTACAAGGCGTTTGAAATGGGCTGGCGGCTGGCGACATTTGCGCCCTTCCGGCTGGCATCCGCGCTCTTGCCGCATATGGCCGAACGCGGGCGCGGCACCTTGCTGGTCACCTCGGCCACAGCGGCCATGCGCGGCAATGCGGGCCAGCACAGCCACGCAGCGGCAATGGGCGGACGGCGGATGCTATGCCAGACGCTGAATGCCGAATTCGCGCCCAGGGGCATTCACGTGGCGCATGTGGTAATCGATGGCCCGGTCGATGCGCCTGACACGCTGGGCAAAATGCTGGGTGAGCATTTTGACGCTTACAAACAGTCCAGAGGCGATGACGGCATGATTGACCCGGCGGCGGTCGCGGATACTTATTGGCATCTGGCGCATCAACCGCGCAATTGCTGGACGCATGAACTCGATATTCGCCCGCACGGCGATACGCCGTGGTGGAATGATAATTAGGCGGGCCCGCCAGTAGCAGACCGGCGCGGGTGTTATACTGGGCCGCTGTCGCGAATGCGCGGGATTGCTACCCCTTCCACACACGGCGGTCTTCGGCTTGTTTCAGCACTTCATAGGCGACCGAGATTTTTTCGAATTCCCTGGCCGCTTCTTTATCGCCCGGATTTACATCAGGGTGAAGCCCCTTGGCCTTGATCCGGAAGGATTTTTTGATTGCGTCGAAATCGGCGTCGGCTTCCAGCTCCAGAATTTCCAGCGCGAGCATTTCGTCCTTGCTGCGCGATCCATCTCCTGATCCGCCAGCCCAGCCATAATGCGATGCCTCGGCATAGGCATTGGCATCGCGCTGTTCGGTGCGCTGACGCTCGGCAGCGGCTTCTTTGTCCAGCCCTTCAAAATAATCCCAGCCGCGATTATATTCCGCCGCGTGCTTCTGGCAGAAATACCACCGGTCGGGGCTGTTGGGGGATTTGGGCGCAGGGCACAGCCCTGCCTCGCTGCAGCCGTGACGGTCGCACTCTTTCTGCGCCACTGCGTCACGGCTCTTGCCATAGCTGCCCCAGGCCGGGAAGCCAAAATTTGTGGCGCGCCCGCGCCCGCTCATCGGAAATGCCGCCTGCCATTGCGGCGGTATGAAGACTGTTTGTATTGCATGGCAGCGTGTTTACCCGCGATTACAGCCTTTTGAAAGGGGCGAGCGCGGATAGGCCGGGAACCAGCTGCATCGGGAAATGTTGCACTGCAATACACTGTTTATATATCCGCGTTACAGCGCGGTGACATACGACGTGAAAGCCGCCAATGACGAAACAACTCTCCCTCTCTGCAACGATTTCTGCGCTGACAATGACGCTGTTCGCGCTGTCAGTCGCGGTGACTAAGCTGCATGACGAACGGGGTCATGACGCCGCAAATGCAGCGCATCTGAGCGTTTCGGCCAAAAGCCATTAGGCCGCGCATGGGTGAAGCGCCGAAGCACAGCCGCTCCACCCACACTATATCAGCGGATAACCACACTCACGGCGCGGCGGTTTTGTGCCCATGCCTGCTCGTTTGAGCCGGTCGCGACCGGACGTTCCTTGCCATAGCTGACTGTCCGCATCCGGTCTGCCGGCACGCCCAGACTGACGAGATAATTCTTGGCTGCATTGGCGCGCCGCTCGCCCAGAGCAAGGTTGTATTCGCGCGTGCCGCGTTCATCTGCGTGCCCTTCCACGGTGATATTCACGCCGGGGTTGCGCATTAGATACTGCGCCTGGCTTTGCAAAGCGGCCACATCATCGCTGTCAATGTTGAACCGGTCGGTATCAAAAAAGATGACATTCTGACCCTGGACACCATTGACGAAATGTTCCTGCGAACCGACCACAGGGCCAGCAGGAACCGTATTGGCGGGGCCGGTGCTTTGCGTGGTGGGAGCCGGGTCTGGCGGCAATATGTCAGGCGCGGTGGTTTTACATGCGGCCAGCGAAGCAGTGCCCGCCAGCAATAGAATTGTCGTAAAACGTATAGTCACAATGCGTCTCCTTACGCTAAATTCAAACTATCAAACATCACCTGAACAGGCCGATCACGCTTCCTGAAATGGCTCACGGCAAAATGGGCCCCCATGCGGGATCCGATGCGTCCACCGGTGTCGGTAATTTACGTTCATTGCTGCCGGTCAGATCAACCTGCCACAGGCCGGTCCGGCCCGATCCGCGTTCTGTCCGGAAAAATTGCACGATCCGTCCGTTGGGCGCCCATGTCGGTGCCTCGTCCTGCCAGCTATCGGTCAGATAGCGCAGACTGCCGCCGCCCGGGCTGACCACCGCAATCCGGAAATTGCCGCCAATATGGGTGAAGGCTATCTGGTCGCCGCGCGGGCTCCATTCGGGTGTCGCGGCCCGTCCGCCAAAGAAGCTGATCCGTTTCTGATCCGAGCCATCGGCGTTCATCACATAGAGCTGCTGGCTGCCGGAACGGTCGCTTTCAAACACGATTTTGCTGCCATCGGGGGAATATGATCCGCCAATATCAATGCCCGGCGTATTGGTCAGGCGCACGCTTGGACCACCATCGACAGAGACGCGGTATATATCGGTATTGCCCGATACAGCCATCGAGTAGAGAATCCACCGGCCATCGGGTGACCAGCGCGGGGCGAATGTCGGATTGGTGCTTTGGGTCACCAGCGTCTGGCGGCCAGTGCCGATATCGTAAATATAGATGCGCGGATTGCCGTCAACATAGCTTAGATACATCAGCTTGCGGTAATCAGGGGAATAACGCGGTGTCAGCGCGGTCGAGCGGCCCGTGGTGATGAAACGGTGATTGGCCCCGTCACTGTCCATGATGGCCAGACGTTTGGTCCGATTATCCTTCGGGCCGGTTTCAGCAATATAGGCAATCCGGCTATCGAAAAACGGTTGTTCGCCGGTCAGGCGCGAATAGACCAGATCGGCACATTTATGCGCCGCGCGCCGCCAGTCACCGGGCGGAACGACCCATCCGGCGCGCGCCAGTTCATCGCGCAGGGTCACATCATAGAGATAACATCCGACTGTCAAACGGCCATCAGCGCGCGCCCGGACATAACCGTGAACCAGCATTTCCGCGCTGCGGTTGGACCAGATCGGCCAGTCAGGCGCAGTGATCTGCGGATATGTCGGATTGGGCAAAGCATCGGGGCCGATCGGCGCGAACAGGCCATTATTGCGCAAGTCGTTAAATACCACATCGGCCAGTTGCCTGCCCAGACCGGCGGTGCCGCTGTTGCTTGCCGCAGTGGCAACATCGCTGTCGGTGGCAAAATTGGCGATCGCTATGCCCAGATCCTGCCAGTCACTCTCGTCCGTCACGCTGCCCGAAAGGCCAAAATCTTCGTCGACGGTCTCGACCGCCTCCGACACCGGGACCGGTGCACCCAGATCCTGCGCGGCGAGAGGCGCGGCAAGCAGGAGCGCGGGGCCCATAGTCAAAAAGAGAGTTGCAAAGCGCATTATCTAAAGCCTTCTGTCGAACTGCCAGTCACGGACCAGTTTCCATCTATCATAAAATTCCTCCGGCAGATCGAACGGTGCGGCGAGTTGCACCGCACGTATGGCGATTTCCGCATGGCGCTGTGCCTGGGCGCGGTTAGCATCGGTAATACCCGACTGGCTCAGCACGCGGGGCGGGCCTTTCAGCGACCCGTCGGGATTCATTTCCCAGCTTAATACCGTGACCAATTGTTCTGCCTCAAGCCCCTGCGGTGCGCGGCCTGACCAGTGCGGGCGCAGCTGACGGCGGATCGCAGACCCCAGCGCAGCCCGCTCGCTCGGCCCGAAATTACTGGCCGGCGCGCGGGTTTCCGCGGTAGTGGTGCTTTCACCAGAGCCGGGCAAGAAATCCGCGCCCACGCGGTTACCGCCCGACCGCCGAGCGGCAGCTGGCGGTGCAGGCGGCGATGTGCGGGGCGGCGTGCGGGAGGCCGTACGGGACGACGTGCGGCTGGCGGCGGTATCAGGGCGGCGGGGCGGCTGCTGGCGGGCTGCGGGCGCAGCAGAGG
>NZ_JBAUIK010000005.1:0-3988 GCF_049682855.1 Pontixanthobacter sp.
AGCGTGCCACAACGGCACAGATCGAAAAAGAACGTTAACGGCCGGACAACCCTATCGCTTGGGGTTTGGGAAACAGGCCGGGTCTCATATAGTCGGCATGCGCTCGCTCTCTGCCCTGTTTATCGCCTGTCTGACATTGTTTTGCGCGCCTGCGGCGGCGCAGGTCCTGTCGGTTGAAACCTATGTCGAGGAATGGGACGCGGGCACGCAAAGCTGGGTCCGGGTCGGCGATACTGTGGATGATGGCGCAGAACGCTTTGTTGCCGTCCAGCGCGCGCAGCCTTCTCTCTCGGTCAGGACATATGGCCCGTTTCGCGTGATTGATAAACGCCGTGCCGAGATGGTTGGGGTCACCAATCGCGCATCGCCGCGCCAGTTTGCCGCGATGCTGGCCGATTATCCGCAGCTTGAGACACTGGCATTGGTCGATGCGCCGGGCACTGATGATGACCGCGCCAATCTGGCAGTGGGCCGGATGATTCGCGCCGCCGGTCTTGAAACTTATGTACCGGCTGGCGGATCGGTCCGTTCGGGCGCGGTGGAACTGTTCCTGGCCGGTAACACCCGCCGGATCGATGACGGCGCAGAGTTCGCGGTCCATTCATGGCGCGATATCTATGGCCGCCAACCGCAGGATTTCCCCATGAGCGCGCCGGAAAACCGCATCTATCTCGACTATTATCAAGAGATGGGCATGAACGCGGATGAGGCGCGCGCATTCTATGATATGACCAATTCGGTGGCGTTTACCGATGCCAAATGGCTGACCGCGCAGGATATGCGCGGCTGGCTGGGGGCCGGGGGTGTGATGCAGCAGCCTGTATTAGAGGATGGTTTCGTCCAGCAGGAAACACCGAAAATAGACGCTGCACCGGTACTGGCATATCTTGACTTGGATACCCTTGTGCCATAACGGGCATCGCACACGGAGGTCGTCCCCGGTCGGGCGGCCCTTTTTATTTGATATTTAGGTGTTCTCATGAAGCGTACTTTTCAGCCCAGCAATCTGGTCCGCGCCCGCCGTCATGGCTTTTTCGCGCGCAAGGCAACCGTTGGCGGCCGTAAAGTGCTCCGCGCCCGCCGCGCGCGCGGCCGCAAGAAGCTGTCGGCGTAATTTTCTAGACCCTCAAACGCCGGGCGGCCACATCCCTGGCCTTGGCTTCCTCGCATTAGCTCGGTCGGGATGCCAAAGAATTTGGGCGCCCTTGCGGTTCACTGGCCGTGAACCAGATCATTCCAAGCCTCAATTTTAGAACCTGTTCTTGCTCGCGGCAGCCATAGGGCCAAGCGGCCCGCCCGCAGCGACGCGATCTATGATCGCATGAGCGAGGATATCGCGAGCCCGGATGGGCTTGCGCAAACAAACAATCCCGGCGTTTGAGGGTCCAAAACAAAAAGACTCTTCTCGCTCTTGGCGCTATGCCGTGACCGTGACCAGTACCAAACCCGCAATCATTACCCAGCGCCGCGATTTTCTTGCGGCCAATCAGGGTCTGCGCGCGGCGCGGCCTGCCTTTGTTTTGCTGGCCAGCCCCAATGGCGGCAAGGGCGTTCGGTTTGGCATTACGGTAACCAAGCGGATCGGAAACGCGGTGGTGCGCAACCGGATCAAGCGGCGATTCCGTGAATTGTTGCGCGATGCCCTGCCCAAAGAAGGGTTGCCCGATCACGATCACATTCTAATCGGCCGCGATGCAGCATTACGCCGCGACTTCGCCATCATGCGCAAGGACTTGGGTTTCGCCCTCAGGGCTGTGCGCGAGGGGAACGGCGATGCGCCGCGTGCGCCGCGCCCTGGGAAGCGCCCCGCACACCGCAGAAATACCCGCCGGTGAAGCGTATTTTGATCTGGCTGGCGCGCGGATGGCAAATCGGCCCGTCGCGGGTTTTGCCGCCGACATGCCGCTATATGCCGTCGTGCAGCCAATATGCGATTGAGGCTTTGACCAGATACGGCGCAATCAAGGGTGGATGGATGGCGTTTAAGCGTATAATGCGCTGCCACCCCTGGGGCAGTCACGGGCATGATCCGGTGCCATAAATGCGGCTGCACCCCTGCTAGACGTAAATGCTATATTGACTGCCAGATGTTAAGTTAATTTTGGAAATGTGATCTTGGACAATACGCGTAATCTGTTGCTCGCCGTGGTTCTATGCGGTCTTATGTTGCTGGGTTGGGATGCCGGAATGCGGTATTTCTATCCGCAGCCTGCGGTCGAAGCGCAGGCAGAGGTCGCCGCCTCTACTGGTGCTGATGGAAGCTCTGCCGCTTTGGCGGGTGAGGGTGAGACCATCACATCGGGCACACGCGAAGGCGGCCTGACCGATCCGGCAGATATTGCTCAGGAAGAAGCCGATCTGGAAACCGAACTGGTTTCGGCTGGCCGCATCCAAATCAACGCGCCTGAAGTGAGCGGATCGATCAATCCGGTTGGTGCGCGTATTGATGACATTACGCTGAAAACCCACACGCAGACCGTCGATAAGGACAGCGGTCCAGTGCGGATCTTCTCGCCGGGCGGCACACCGGCGCAGCATTTTGCGGAATTTGGCTTCATCGTAAATGGAGAGCGGATTGCCGAGGATACCGTGTGGCAAAGCGAGGGCGGCCCGCTCGCCCCCGGCAACCCGGTGACGTTGCGCCACGATAATGGTCAGGGCCAGGTGATGACGATCGCGCTGGCGATCGACGATCATTATATGATCACCGCCAAGCAGACGATTGCCAATACGTCCGAAAATGCGATTGTCGCGCGGCCCTTCAGCCTGATTAACCGCACCAGCCGCACCGCCAGCGCCGATACGTGGAATGTCCATTCGGGACCGATTGGAAATTTTGCCGATGCGGTGCAATTCGGCCCCGATTATGACGATCTGGCCGAAGATTCCGCCGAGGGCACCACCGAAGGCCGCGCCAATTGGCTGGGCTTTACCGATATTTACTGGCTGTCCGCGCTCGTCCCGCAGGATGGCAGCGATGCGGATACCGATTTCCGCTCGCTTGGAAACAGCCTGTTTCGCGCTGATCTGATTTATCAGCCGGTCACAGTCGCCGCCGGCCGCCAAGTGACCAAAACCACACGGTTATTCGCGGGCGCCAAAGAAAGCACCGTGCTGCGCGAATATGAACAGAAATACAGTATCGATAAATTCGGCAAGTCGATTGATTGGGGCTGGTTTGAATTTATCGCATGGCCGATCTGGTGGCTGCTGACGCATCTGTTTGGTCTGGTGGGCAATTTTGGTGTGGCGATTATCCTGCTCACCGTCGTGATTCGCGGCGCTCTGTTCCCGATTGCGCAAAAACAGTTTGCCAGCATGGCCGCGATGAAAGCGATCCAGCCGAAAATGAAGGCCATTCAGGAACGCTACAAAGACAATAAGCAGGAACAGCAGCAAAAGATTATGGCGCTGTATAAGGAGGAGAAGGTCAATCCGCTGGCGGGTTGTCTGCCCATCTTGATCCAGATCCCGATTTTCTTCGCGCTGTATAAAACGCTGCTGCTGTCGATTGAAATGCGGCACCAGCCCTTCGCGCTGTGGCTGAAGGATCTGTCCGCGCCCGATCCGGCGCATATCCTCAACCTGTTCGGCTTGCTTCCGTTTGATGTGCCCAGCCTGCTGGCGATTGGCCCGTTGGCGATCCTGCTCGGCATTACGATGTGGATGACGTTCAAACTCAATCCGACCGCGATGGACCCGATCCAGCAACAAATCTTCAACATCATGCCGTGGATGCTGATGTTTGTGATGGCACCGTTTGCTGCCGGTCTGCTGCTCTACTGGGTCACCAACAACGTGCTGACGATTGCGCAGCAGGCCTATCTCTATTCCAGGCACCCGCAGTTAAAAGCGGCGGCGGAGAAAGAGAAAGCTGACAAAGCCGCTGCGGCGGCGCGTGAAGCAGCCGGATAATGAAGGCGCTCAGCCCGGAGGAACTGGAAGCAGAAGAAGCCGCCGCGCGTGAAGAACTGGCCTTCCGTGCAGG
>NZ_JBAUIK010000006.1:0-47318 GCF_049682855.1 Pontixanthobacter sp.
GTAATCGGAGGCCTCGCCGCCGGTCAGGATGAAGCCGAGAGGCAGTCCTTGATTGTCGCAGCGGGCCCATAACGTATTTGGGATTTTGCTCGTAAAGCCGCCGCGTGATCGACCAAGAGCATTCGCACAAGCCCCCTTTTCCGCCCGCCGCCGAGACATGGCCGCAAACCGAAGTGCTGTCGATCATGTGCTGCCAGTCATCCGTCAGACCCAGATCGACCAGCGTTTGCAGCAGCGCATCCCAGACACCCTGTTCGGCCCAGCGCCGGAACCGGACATAGACCGAGTTCCACTTGCCATACCGCTCGTGCATGTCGCGCCAGGGGCAGCCGACGCGCAGCACGTGGAGCATACCGTCAAGAAAGCGCGGATAGTTGCCCGCTGGCCGCGCCCACCGGCCCCGCTCAGACGGAAGGAACGGCCCGATCAACTCCCACGCTGCGCCCTTTAAATCTCCGCGATCCATAACTGCTCCCTAAAAAGCAATCTTGAATCAGAACGAAGCGCCCTCGGGATTCGCTTTTGTCAATAAGGTTTAGTGTGCTACCGGCGTATCGCCTGATCCTTATGGGCCACTGCTAAGTTGTGGGGGTTGGGTTCGGCCTTTGGTCGAACAACTGGTTAAGGTAAGCGCGGCTTTGAAGATGGTCTAAAAGGTGGGCCAGTTTCCTAAGTAGTTTTTAATCTATGGAAGTTAGATATTTAAGAGAATATGTGGTACGGGTGACTGGACTCGAACCAGCACGATCAAAGATCAGGGGATTTTAAGTCCCCGGCGTCTACCATTCCGCCACACCCGCACGCTGCAGCCGATCACCGTATTCGCGGCTGCGCGCCACTCCCCTAGCGATCCAAATAGAAAAGGCCAATTGTCTGGCTGAAATATTCACCGTGAGGCGGCCATATGCTGCTGCGTGCGGCTTTAGCGGTTGAGCCGCTCGCGCATTTCCTTGCCCGGTTTGAAATATGGCACACGCTTGGACGGGACGTGCACTGTTTCACCGGTCCGCGGATTGCGGCCCGTGCGGGCGTCCCTCTCCCGTGTTGAAAACGCCCCAAACCCGCGCAATTCCACGCGCCCGCCTTCGGCGAGACGCTTGGTAATTTCGTCGAAGAAAATATCGACAACTTGTTCTATTTCCTCTGCCCGAAGGTCAGGGTTGTCTTTGGCCAATGCCTGTAACAATTCAGACCGGATCATTACATTCTCCTCGGTTAATCAAGTGCCCCCGCACCGTGCCACCCGGCACCATACCATATGCCGCGTAATAGCACCGCAAATGGAACCTGCGCGTTTTTTCGAATGCAGCGTTGCAAATTTTACAATGGCAGAGAGCGCGCGTTGGCGCAATCGCGGGAAACCAAGTTTGACGAAAATAACGTGTTTACCGGCAAGGCGGGGCCAGCATTATACCGGATCGAGCAATTCGCGCGCCGGAATACCCAGTCGGCGCATACGTTCGCGGATTTGCGGCCATTCCTCACGCAGGAACAGGGCCCGCTCGCTGGCGCGCAAAGCTTCGGCTGCGCCTTTCACCACATACATACCGACGCCGCGCTGAACCTCCACCAACCCGTCAGACTGGAATTGTTGATAGGCTTTCGCCACAGTCAGCGGGTTGGCCCCTTGCGCCGCGGCAAAGGCGCGTACCGAGGGCAGCATGGCGCCTTCGGCATATTCGCCTTCGATAATCGCCGCCGCAATCTGATCACGCAGCTTCAGATAGACAGGCCTGGTTTGCTGGCTCATGATGATGGTCCTTGCATGGGTGCATCAGTGCCATAATACACCACGCCGCGTCAAGTTCCCCGCATCAGACGATAAAACCGCCCAGCCAGGCGAAACAATCGCTTCACATGCCAAAATCAGCCGCTACTGTGCCGCCATTCGGCCCTTCTGACGGGAGGAGGGGCAACAAATATTGCGCCCATGAGGGGGATCAAATAATTATGTCAGCACAAGCTTTGCCGGACGGAAATTCTGCCGGAACTATTCTAGGGCACCCGAAAGGGCTGTTCGTTTTGTTCTTTGCCGAAATGTGGGAGCGTTTTTCCTACTACGGCATGCGGGCTTTGTTGATTTTCTATCTTACCAAACACTGGCTATTTTCCGATAGTGATGCTGGCATCATCTACGGCGCTTACACCGCACTAGTCTACATTACCCCTGTAGTCGGCGGCTACATGGCCGACAAAGTTTTGGGTCAAAGGAAGGCAGTTGTCTTTGGTGCGGTTCTATTGACACTTGGGCACTTCTTTATGGCGTTTGAGGGAGAGCCCGCCGCTGGAAATTCAGACAATCCAGTCATTTATATTTTCTGGTTAGCCTTAGCTCTGATCATCGTTGGATCAGGCTTTTTGAAAGCCAATATTTCAGTAATGGTTGGCCAGCTCTACCCGCGCACCGATATTCGCCGCGATGGTGCTTATACTATATTCTACATGGGCATAAACCTAGGCGCTGCTCTGGGTTCCTTGCTGTGTGGATACATAGGAGAGACCTACGGCTGGGCGTATGGCTTTGGCCTTGCTGGAATTGGTATGCTGGCCGGATTGGTGGTCTTTACTCTGGGCAAAGGTCTTTTGCTGGGCCGTGGCGAGCCATCCAACCCTGAAGCGCTGAAAACTAAGAAACTTGGTGTTTCGATCGAATGGTGGATGTATGCTATTGGCATTGGCTTGGTCGCTGTTTGCTGGTTCCTTATCCAGTACCAAGATGCGGTCGGACTTTTGCTAGGAGGCTTTGGAGTATTATTGGTGCTATACGTCCTGGCGATCGCCATGTTTAAGCTGCCCTATGGATCTTTCTCCAACGGGCCAGAGCTGCCATTGATGCTTTTCATATTGGGCATCGTGTTGTCGGTCTTCGGTGTAATAATGGCGCTGTTCATGCCTGAATTGCTTTTGCTTTCAATGGCAGTCCCAATGATCGGCGCGGGACTAATAATTGCGGTGATTTTTCAGCAGTTCATAAGCTATCGCAATGATGATCGAGATCGAATATTTGCCGCCATGTTCCTGATCGTAACCTCAATCGTATTTTGGGCTTTGTTTGAACAAGCAGGCTCCTCACTGAACCTGTTTACTGATCGCCATGTGGATAGAGGCGGTGTTCCAGCCTCCACGTTCCAATCAATCAACGCAATCTATATCATTCTGCTCGCTCCAGTCTTTGCCACACTTTGGACTTGGCTGGGGCAGCGTGGTTTAGACCCATCGACTCCAATGAAGTTCGGTCTGGCTGTGATCCAAGTGGGATTAGGCTTTCTGGTCCTTGTATGGGGTGCCAGCAGCGTAGGAATAGATGTACCGACACCGGTCATCTTTATATTCCTCATTTACCTACTGCACACGACTGGCGAACTTTGTCTGTCGCCGGTTGGACTATCTGCAATGAACCGACTCGCACCAGCGCACATGGCATCCTTGATTATGGGTACTTGGTTCTTTGCCTCCGCGACTGGGAATTTTGCTGCTGGCATGATCGCGGCTGCAACTGGCGCAGAAGGAATCGGCGACGTTTCAGGAAAAGAAGTAGTCCTCGATGTCTACGGGACAGTCGGCCTTTATGCGGTTGGCATCGGTGTCGCTGTTATGGTCATCAGCCCGCTGATCAAGAAGCTGATGCATCTTGATACGCTGCAGGACGACTCTCTCGAAGGTCAGGCAGCTGCCGGCCTTGAAGCGCAAGAGGGCGGCACCCGTCCAGCGACTAGGGCATGATCGGGCAGATCAGCGGCAACGAATGAAGACGGTTGGAGAATAAAATGATGCGCTACCGTGCCATAACCATATTGGGGGGCGCGGCGGCGCTCGCTGCGTGTTCTGCCAATGCGGGTTCTTCGCCCGCCAGCGCGGGGACACGGGCGTCGGCGACATCGTCTGCACCGGCAGAAGAGCCCTATGCCTCCACCTATTCCGCCTATCCCGGTGCGCCAACGGCGTTGATCGGCGCGACCGTCTTTGATGGTGCGGGCGGGCAGATAGACACTGGCACGGTGCTGTTTGAAAACGGCAAAGTGGTGGCGATTGGCGATGCCAGCCTGGCGGTTCCTGCGGGCTACATGCGGATTGACGGCAGCGGCAAATTCGTGACGCCGGGGATCATCGATATCCACAGCCATCTGGGCGATTATCCCACCCCGTCAGTCGATGCCCATGATGACGGTAACGAAGCGACCAGTCCGACCACGCCCGATGTGTGGGCGGAACATTCAATCTGGCCGCAGGACCCCGGCTTTACCCGTGCGATCGCCAATGGCGGGATTACCAGCCTGCAAATCCTGCCCGGCTCTGCAAACCTGATGGGCGGGCGTACCGTCACCCTTAAAAATGTCCCCAGCCGGACCGTGCAGGGCATGAAATTTCCCGGTGCCCCTTACGGCATGAAAATGGCCTGCGGAGAGAATCCCAAACGGGTTTACGGCAATCGCGGCCGGATGCCGTCCACCCGCATGGGCAATTTCGCGGTCAATCGCCAGACCTGGATCGATGCACAGCAATATGCCGAGGGTGATCGCAAAAACCGCGATCTGGGCAAGGACACGCTGGCCGGGGTCCTGGCAGGTGACATCCTGATTCACAACCACTGTTACCGCGCTGACGAGATGGCGCTGGTCATGGATATGGCCAAGGAGTTCGGCTATACCGTCAGCACTTTCCACCATGCCGTGGAAAGCTATAAAATCGGCGATCTGCTGAAGGAAAACCAGGTCTGCTCTGCCGTATGGGCGGACTGGTACGGCTTCAAAATGGAAAGCTATGACGGCATTCCTGAAAACGCCGCGCTGATCCAGCAGGCCGGTGCCTGCGTTGTGATCCATTCCGATGATGAAAACGGCATTCAGCGGCTCAATCAGGAAGCGGCCAAGGCGCAGGCTGCGGGGGCGCGGATGGGCATCGATATTGCCGATGCCGATGTGATTTCATGGATCACGCTCAATGCTGCGAAAGCAATGGGCATAGATGCCATGACCGGCAGCTTGGAAACCGGCAAAATGGCCGATATCGTGCTGTGGAACGGCGACCCTCTGAGCGTGTATTCGCGGCCAGAGAAAGTGTGGGTCGATGGCGCGTTGATGTATGACGCGAATGACCCGAAACGCCGTCCGGTGAGCGATTTCGAACTCGGCCAGCCCGGTGAAGGGGATGTGAAATGATGGCGCGGCTTGCACTCAGCGCGGCCTTGGCCGCCTTCGCATTCCCTGCTTTGGCGTCTGCACAGGATATCGTAATTACAAATGCCACTCTGGCCATTGGTGATGGCAGCGCGCCGATTGAAAACGGCACGGTCATCATCGACAGCGGCACTGTGATATTTGCAGGGCCAGCTGGCAACGCGCCACAATCCCCGGCTGGCGGCACTGTAATCGATGCACGCGGGCAGTGGGTCTCGCCCGGTATTTTCATGCCGCTGACCAATTTGGGCCTGTGGGATGTCGGCGCGGTCAGCGAAAGCAACGACATACGCGCTGGTAATAGCCGGTTCAATGCTGCGCTTGATGCGTCTACCGCGGTGAACTACGCCTCGCAGCACATATCGGTCAGCCGTGCGGGGGGCGTGACGCGCGCCACAATCGCGATGGGGCCAAGCGGATCCATTTTTGCCGGACAGGGCGCCGCCATCGATCTGGGCGCAGATACTGATGCAGTGATGGAGGCAAAATCCTTCCAGCTTGTTTTGCTCGGCGAAGCGGGCGCCCGTCTGGCGGGCGGTAGCCGCGTGGCGGCCTATGCGGAATTTGCCAATTCGCTTCACGAAGCAAAAGCCTATGCCAATGGTAATTGGGCTGGCGAAGACGCATTACTGACACGCGCCGATGCGGCAGCGTTGGTCAGCGTCATCGACGGATCCCAAAAACTCTATATCCATGTCGAGCGCGCAGCCGACATCCGTTCTGTTCTTGCGCTCAAGCAAACCTATCCGGCGCTTGATATGGTGCTGGTCGGGGTAAGCGAGGGCTGGATGGTGGCGGGCGCTATTGCCGCAGCGGGAGTACCGGTGATCGCCGATCCGCTCGATAATCTGCCTGCGCAATTTGAACAACTGGCCGCCACGCAAAGCAATGTCGGCCGGATGGTTGATGCGGGCGTTACTGTCGCACTGGGCGGATTATCGGGCGGCATTACCGGCCCGCGCACAGCCCCGCAATTTGCCGGCAATCTGGTTGCATTGTCAAAATTGCCGCGCGCCTCAGGGCTGACATGGGGTGAAGCGATGGCAAGCATTACGTCGGTACCCGCCGCCATATCCGGATTTGCCGGGCGCTACGGTGTGCTGGCCAATGGTGCGGCGGGCGATGTGGTTATCTGGAACGGCGATCCGCTGGAAGTTTTCAGCGCGCCGACACGGGTGTTTATTGACGGGGTGGAACAGCCGCTGACCAACCATCAGACCCGTCTGCGTGATCGGTATAGAGACCTTGACCAAAGCGACTTACCCAAAGCCTATGATTGGTAATTGGCATGCCATGCCGATAAAATAAGAGGCGGATGTCTACTCCCCCGTGAAGATAGCCGGGCGTTTTTCCAGCAGCGCATCAATGCCTTCCACATGATCCCTGGTATGGTGCATTAACGCCTGCGTGTTGGCAGCCAGTTCCAAAGCACTGTCATAGGACATCGAGCGTCCCTGACGGAGCAGGTTTTTGGTTTGGCGTAAAGCATGCGGCGGCATGGCGGCGATTTTGCCCGCCATCGCTGCCGCATCATGCATTAGATTATCGGCTGGTACGACCCGGCTGACCAAGCCCCATTTTTCCGCCGTGGCGGCATCAATCACGTCGCCGGTATATAACAATTCCGCAGCGCGCGCTTCCCCGATAATACGCGGCAATATCCACGCGCCGCCATCGCCGGGAATAATGCCCAGCTTCAGGAAAGTGACGCCAAACTTCGCCCGATCTGACGCGATCCGGATATCTGCGAGGCAGGCCAGATCACAGCCGAGGCCGATGGCCGGCCCGTTGACAGCCGCGATCACCGGTACTTGCAGAGCGTATAAGGATCGCAGGATACGGTGGATATTGGTCCGGTAGCCATTGGCAACGTCAATCGGCGCCCCGCCGAAATTGCCGGTCCGCTCTTTCATCGCTTTGACATCCCCGCCTGCGGAAAAGGCGCGCCCCGCTCCGGTCAGGATCACGCACCGGACATTCGGATCGGCATTCACCGCATGACACGCAGCCTCGAACTCGGCCCCGTCCCCATCAATGCCCAGCGCATTCATACTATCGGGCCGGTCCAGCGTTATAGTGGTGGCATGGCCGCTATGGGTGATTGAAAGTAAGGGCATCGGAATACTCCGTGAACAGGTAAGGCATGGCGGCCGCTTATATCACTATAGCGCCGCCAGCCACGCGGCCTGCGCGGCTTGGACGGCGGGGGTGAAGATCAGATCATGACCTTCTGCGTCAAACAAGATAAATTCTGCTGCGGGGCCCGCTTCGGCAAGGGCTTCGCCGTGCTGATAGGGTATCAGCGTATCGTTCGATCCATGCACAATCAAAGTGGGCGCGGTAATTTGCCCAATCTTGCTTGCGTTATCATATGTATCCCGGATGAGCGGGCGGACCGGCAACCACCACAGCACTTCGGACGCTGCATCGGGCAGGCTGGTAAAGGGCGCTGACAGAACCAGAGCTTTGGGCGAAATCTCTGTCGCGAGTTGGACAGCCGTACCGGTGCCGATGGAATTACCCATCACAATAATCTGGCCTTTCGCTATATCCTGCCCGGTCAGAAAAGCCAAAGCGGCCCGTCCATCAGCATAAAAGCCCTGTTCGCAGGGCGTGCCCGCATTGCCCCCATATCCGCGATATTCGACCAGCAACAACCCGTAACCCAGCGCCGCCACTTGCTCGGTTGCCACCACGCTGCCGTAAAGCGTGCCGCCATTGCCATGAAAATATACTACAGTTGGTTGGCCCGCCCCGGCGCGGCGATAAAAGGACCGCAATTCCAAACCGTCCGCCGTCTGCAGAAAAACCTCTTCGAAACCATCGGGCAGCGGCGAAACAATATCGGGCGACGGATAAATCAGCCGTGTCTGCTGCGCATAGAGGATCGCGGTGATACCGGCATAGATAATGCCGCAAAATAATACAAAACCGGTCAGCCGGTGCATGATCAAAAGCAGCTTTAAGCCCGAACCTCTTCCACGCGCTCGCTTTCATCGGCGCTGTTGTGACGCAGTGCTTTCAAAACCGCATCGACAATATGCGGCGCGTTAAGCCCGGCTTCGTCATATTGCCTATCCGGCGCGTCCTGATCCTGGAACATATCGGGCAAACGCAAAGTGCGGATTTTGAGGCCCGCATCGGTCAGTCCATTGTCGCTGGCAAATGTCAGCACATGCGCGCCCAGCCCGCCGATCGCGGCCTCCTCAACCGTGATCACAACCTCATGCGTGCGCATCAGTTTCTCGATCATTTCGGTGTCGAGCGGCTTGGCGAACCGTAGATCGGCAACCGTGGTCGAAAGGCCCTTCGCCTCCAGCTCATCAGCCGCTTTCAGGCTTTCCGCCAGCCGTGTGCCGAGCGACAGCAGCGCCACTTTGGACCCTTCGCGGATAATCCGCCCCTTGCCAATCGCCAGCTTTTGCGGTGTTTCCGGCAGCGGCACGCCGGTACCGGCACCGCGCGGATAACGCAGCGCGATTGGCCCGTCATCATATTCAGCGGCGGTATAGGTCATATGGACCAGCTCCGCCTCATCCGCCGCGGCCATCACCACAAAATTGGGGAGCGTCGCGAGATAGGTAACGTCGAATGAGCCCGCATGGGTCGCGCCATCGGCGCCCACCAGACCAGCGCGGTCAATGGCAAAGCGAACCGGCAGATTCTGGATCGCAACGTCATGCACGATCTGGTCATAAGCGCGCTGGAGGAAAGTCGAGTAAATCGCCGCAAATGGCCGCATGCCTTGCGCCGCAAGGCCCGCTGCAAAAGTCACGCCGTGCTGCTCTGCAATACCGACATCAAACGCGCGGTCAGGATGCGCCTGAGCAAATTTGTCGACGCCTGTGCCCGATGGCATCGCGGCGGTTATCGCGCAAATCCGTCTATCGGTTTCCGCCAGTTTGGCCAGCGTTTCGCCAAATACGTTCTGATAATTGGGCGGGCCGCCGGATGATTTTTTCTGCACGCCGGTAATGACATCGAATTTGGCAACACCGTGATATTTATCCGCGCTGCTTTCTGCCGGTTCATAACCCTTACCCTTTGTCGTAACGACATGGATCAGGACGGGGCCTTCCTCCGCGTCGCGGACATTTTCCAGCACTGGGATCAGATGATCGAGATTGTGACCATCGATCGGGCCGACATAATAAAAGCCGAGCTCTTCAAATAAAGTGCCGCCAGTTACCATGCCGCGCGTATGGCTTTCCGCTTTGCCGACGGCCTTGTGCATACGGCGCGATAATTTCGCCATCGCCTTGGACGCCAGGCTGCGCAGACCCATATATTCGCTGCTCGACACCATTCGCGCAAGATAGGCACTCAAACCCCCAACCGGCGGCGCAATCGACATGTCATTATCATTCAGGATCACGACCAGACGGTTGCCGGCCTGTTCGGCATTGTTCATCGCTTCATAGGCCATGCCCGCGCTCATCGCGCCGTCCCCGATCACCGCGATGCCTTTGCCGGGTTGATCATTCAGCTTGTTGGCGACCGCAAAGCCGAGGCCCGCCGAAATCGAAGTGGAGGAATGCGCAGCACCAAACGGGTCATATTCGCTTTCGCTGCGTTTGGTGAAACCGCTCAACCCCCCGCCTTGACGCAGAGTGCGAATCCGGTCCCGCCGTCCGGTCAGGATTTTATGCGGATAGGCCTGATGACCCACGTCCCAGATCAGCCGGTCATCGGGCGTATTGAACACGTAATGGATGGCCACGGTCAATTCCACCACACCCAGGCCTGACCCCAGATGCCCTCCGGTAGAACCGACCGCCGAAATCATCTCGCTGCGTAATTCATCAGAAAGCTGGCGCAATTGCTCCGGCTTGAGAGTGCGGAGGTCAGCGGGTGTATCAACCGTATCGAGTAACGGTGTATCAGGTGTAACAGACATGTATATGTGGTAGCCTGACAGAACCGGCTTGTCGATTCAGTCTGTTGCGCGGCGGACCGATCGGCCTACCCGGCGGGCGTTCTGATCGAGCCGGTACGCATGCGGCCTACTTACACTGCGTGCAAATGCCCCTGATTTCGATAATCGGTCGCCGCGCGGCAAAACTGGCCTCTTCGGCGATGCTGCGTACGGTTCGGCTTACATCATCGCTGTCGATATGCGTCGCCTCTCCGCAATCATCGCAGACCAGAAAAATGCAGTCATGCGTGCAGCCGGGATGGCTGTTGGCGAGATAGGCGTTGGAGCTTTCCACGCGCAGCGCCAGATTGTTGCTCACGAACAGATCGAGGATCCGGTACACGCTGTTGGGCGCAACCCGTTTGCCGCGTTTGGCGGACAGATTATCGGCAATGTCATAGGCAGAGGCTGGCCGGTCATGCTGTGCCAGTTCACTAAACACATCAGCCCGCATATTGGTCCATTGCTCGCCTGATTGAACCAGCGATTCGCGCGCGGCATCGATCAGTCCGTCGCCGGAATGCTCTTGATGAAAATGTTTCTGCTTGCCCATGCGGCTGATATAGCGACAGTTCCGCGCCGTTTCTACTCGCTCGCGCCAGGAAGGCCTAGTTGCGCACAAAAGTGCTGCGATAATGCGATGGGTACATCTGTTTCAACGCGGCAATTTTGGGCTTGTCCCAGCGCAGAATATACCGGTGACGCGGGTTCTTCACCATGAAATCCTGGTGATAGTCCTCTGCATCGTAGAACTTTCTGTAGCTCTCAATCTCGGTGACAATCGGACTGCTCCATTTGCCCGAAGCCTGCATCTGTTTGAGATAGGCAGCAGCCACCCTGCGTTGCTCCGCGTTCATCGGGACCAGTGCGGCGCGGTACTGGCTGCCGCGATCGGGCCCCTGGCGATTGCGCAATGTCGGATCGGCGGTGACCGAGAAAAATATCTGCAATAGTTGGTCATACCGGACGATTTTGGGATCATAGACCACCCGCACTGCTTCGGCATGGCCGGTCACGCCGGTATTCGTCCGTTCATATGTCGCCGTCGCTGCATTGCCTCCGTGATATCCGGAAACCGCGCTTTTCACGCCATTCACGTGGCTGAATACCGCTTCCACGCCCCAGAAACATCCACCCGCAAAGACGGCGGTTTGCAGACCGCTGCCTTCATTTGCAAACCGGTTTGGCGTAGGAGCAGCCACCGGCCGTTCCAAAGCGGCAGCTGGCTGGCTGTAAGACGGGATCGCGATGGCCGAGGCGACGGCCAGCGGGACCAGACCGGCCAACAGAAGACGCCTCACCGGATCACTCCCGCCAGGGCTTGCGGAATAATATCGGCGCCCAAATCGGGGCTGATCTGGAACGCGACAATCAACCCGCCCACGATAAAGCCGATCGCGAAATTGCGGGAGAGGTCCGATTTCAAAAAGCGCATAGCGTTTCAACTTACCATCATAATCACTGCAAAACGCCTATACCCGCGGCGACTGTCCGCTGCGTGAACGCTCTGTTGTCATATGAATATACGTCGGGGCGCGCTGAAAGGTTTCAGGCTGCCACAAATATTAACGCTCAGCGTTATCAATGCCGGAAATGACGCATTCCGGTAAAGACCATTGCCAGACCCGCGTCATCGGCCGCTTTGATAACCTCATCATCGCGCATGGAACCGCCGGGCTGGATGATCGCCGTCGCGCCCGCTTCTGCTGCCGCCAGCAAACCATCGGCGAAAGGGAAGAAAGCGTCCGAGGCGACAGAACTGCCAACCGCACGCGACGCACCCCAGCCATATTTCTCGGCAGCTTCCGACGCCTTCATGGCGGCAATGCGAGAGCTGTCGCGGCGGTTCATTTGCCCCGCACCAATGCCTGCGGTTACGCTGTCCTTTGCATAGACGATGGCATTCGATTTCACGTGGCGGGCAATGGTCCAGGCAAACAGGCAGTCTTTCAATTCCTGCTCTGTCGGCTCGCGCCTGGTTACCACTGTGAGGTCAGCTTTACCGATTGCGCCATTATCGCGCGACTGGACCAGCAGGCCGCCGGTGATGGGTTTGACCGACAGGCCGCCCCGGCGCGGATCGGGCAGATCGCCCGTTACCAGCAGTCGCAGGTTTTTCTTTTTTGCAAAGGCGGCGCGTGCTTCATCGCTGACAGCGGGCGCGATCACGACTTCGGTAAATATCTGGCAGATCGCCTCTGCCGTTACGCCGTCGAGCGGTGCGTTGACCGCAACGATCCCGCCAAAGGCCGATACGCTGTCGCACGCCAGCGCCTCTTCCCACGCTTCCAGCAAACTGCCGCGCTGGGCGACACCGCAGGGGTTGGCGTGTTTGACGATGACAACCGCAGGGTCACCGCCCGCAAATTCGGCACATAACTCCAAAGCGGCATCGGCATCGTTGTAATTGTTGTAAGACAGGTCTTTGCCCTGAACTTGTTCTGCCTGTGCGATCCCGCGCGCATGTGGGCCTACCGGTGTGTAAAGCGCCGCCTTCTGATGCGGGTTTTCGCCATAGCGAAGCTCGGTAGGGGCAGCGCCATTGATCGCCAGCATATCGGGAAACAACTGGCCCTGATCGGCAAAGGCGAACCACTGGCTGATCATTGCATCGTAAGCGGCCGTTGCGCCAAATGCTTTGGCCGCCATTTTCTTTCGGAAATCCAGTGATGTTGCGCCATCTTGGCTATCCAGTTCACTCGCCAACCCCGCGTAATCAGCGGGATCAGTCACAATCGTCACGAAGGCATGGTTCTTTGCTGCAGAGCGCACCATGCTGGGCCCGCCAATATCGATATTCTCGATAATATCGGGCCGCTCGGCACCGCGCATAACAGTTGCCTCAAACGGATATAGATTGACCACGACCAGATCGATTGCGCCAATCGCCTGCTGTTCCATCGCAGCGACATGTTCCGGGTTATCGCGCACCGCCAGCAATCCGCCATGCACCATCGGATGCAGCGTTTTCACTCGCCCATCCATCATTTCGGGAAAGCCGGTGAGATCGGAAACGTCTTTCACTTCAAGACCCGCATCGCGCAGCGCCTTCGCCGTACCGCCCGTCGAAACAAGTTCGACCCCGCGCGCAGCGAGTAACCGGCCCAATTCCGCCAAACCGCTTTTGTCGGACACTGACAGCAGAGCCCGTTTGATGGGTATATTACTCATCGAAAACCTATCCCATTTTCTTGAACAGCCAGGAGAAACTTCCTCCGCCGCGCGATGTCATGCCTTGAATAACCAGTTGCTGGATTGGCTGGGGACGCCCGCCGCCATCAACCCACATGCTTTCCTCAATCGACAGACTGCCGCCGCCATCGGTGGCGGCAAGGCGAAATTGCCAATATGTGCCGTCGGGCAAAGCGAGGCCCGCACCCTTCTTGTCTTCCGACAGGCCCAGCTCAATTCCCGGCCCGATATGGAAACGAATGGCAAAACCCACTTTCCCGGTTTTACCCTTTTTTCCTGCGGGGATCAGCAAATCTTCGCCGCGCAATTCACTGCCATCTTCACGCATAATCAGGATGCGCCGGTGCGTGAGGCCAAACCGCGCAGCATAGCCGTCATGGCTGGCAGCAATCCGGGTCGCCATGCCCTGGCCGAGCCTTAGAACCTTGCGGTCCACCTCTACTTCGCCCACACCTGCGCCCAATTTACCATTGATGTGGACAGCAGTGGAATTGGCATCTTCCAAAGTCAGCGTGGAATGCGCCGCCGTGGCACGCAGCCCCTGTTCGATCCGTGCCGGAACCTGTCCGCCAGCGAGTGCCGAACCTCCGCAATTGACCACTATGCGCTGCCCCTGCGCACATAATTCGAACGCCAGTGTCGACGCACAGCCCGACCGCGCATGACGCGACAATGGCGGCGGGGCAGCGTCGAACTGCAATGTCGTTTTGTTGCCGGCAACCCGCTGATAGCCCCATTGACGGACATTTTTGAGCGGACGGGTGCGGACAGCACTGGCATCAATCAACGCGGCAATGCGGCTTGCCCGCACCGCCCCTGAACCCTGCCAGTTTCCGAGCCCCCCATCGGAATGCACCAACGTCAGCAGCGGCGGGACCAGCAGATCGAGCATCGTGCCGAACGCCTGCGGCGGATCCATATCGCGCGCACGGTAACAGGCGGATACATCAATCAGCAGCGCAATCGCATCCATCTGCGCAAGCGGACTGCGCGATAATACGCCGCCATCATCCGCGACGAGATCACCCAGCGCGCGAACGAGCCCCGCTTCACCAAATAATCGCCGCGGGTGGCCATCAGGCAGCAACAGCCCTGCTGCGGTTATCGCGCACCAGCCGGCAACCTCACCAAGCCCGTCATGCGCTCTGCTGACATTCCGGTCGAGCCAGCGCGCCGTTTCGGCAATCGCCTCGATCGTGCGCGTTCGCTGCTCCGGCTTTTTCCCCGACAGGATCAGCGGTGCATGCACCAGCCAGTTCAGCAGGCGATGGCCGACCAGTTCAACATTCCACGGCAAGCCCGTGCCCGGTTTGAGGTTGTTTTTCAGCCACTCCGCCATGACCCGTTCGGCTGTCTGAGCGCACTGCTCCCTCGTCGCTGAAGTAGAGAGGTCACGCAGCCATGAGAAGCCGTGAATAACGCGCTCAAAGGGCGGTGTCAGACGGGCCTTGGAAGAAAAGTCCATCTGCGCAATTGGCGCCTTGACGCCGTGCACCAGAAAATGCCCGGCCCGAAGAGCGACACCAGCCGCCCGGTCACCGGGAAGCGGTGAATTGACCGTCGCCAGCAGGCGCGGCCGGGCCGGTTTGGAAAACGGCGCAGTCAAAGTCGATGCCGGAACGCCGAGCCGGTATGCCAACCGGATCAGCTTGTCACCCGCACCGATGGACGGCGCCGAAAAATCGGCAATTGCCAGTGCACGGCCCGGTGCGAGCGTTTCGCGCTTGGCGGTTTGCCCGGCGCTGTCGGCCCTGTCGGCACTGTCGGCAACAACCAGATCGTCAGCCGTTTCGCCGTTGAGAGGAATGGCCCGGCCATCCCCGCCACTATCGATCGGTTCGCGGCCGGTGTCTGTGTCGATAGTGCGGGAGGAGACATCCACCATCACAGGGCGCCTTTTAATGCAGCAATATTGGCGGCATAGTAATCGGGGCCGCCCTTGAATGTGGCGGATCCGGCGACCAGCACGTCTGCCCCTGCCGCAACGCATTGGCGCGCAGTTTCTGCATTGACGCCGCCATCGACCTCCAGATGAATGTCGCGGCCAGTGCGGTCGATCATGGCGCGGATCGCCTCGATCTTGCGCAATTGGCTGGTAATAAAGCTCTGCCCGCCAAAGCCGGGATTGACGCTCATCACCAGCACCAGATCCACATCATCGATCAAATACTCAAGCGTGGACTCAGGCGTTCCGGGATTGAGCGAAACACCCGCTTTCTTGCCCAGATTCTTGATCGCTTGAACCGTTCGGTGGGTATGCACGCCCGCTTCTGGATGGACGGTGATAATATCTGCGCCCGCCTGAGCGAACTGCTCCAGATACGCGTCCACCGGGCTGATCATCAGATGCACGTCAAAAATTTTTTCAGTGTGCGGGCGCAGCGCCTTCACCACATCGGGGCCGATTGTAATGTTGGGAACATAATGCCCGTCCATCACATCCACGTGAATCCAGTCCGCACCCGCAGTGTCAATGGCCCGCACTTCTTCCCCCAGCCGAGCAAAATCAGCAGACAGGATCGAGGGGGAGATGAGCGGCCGAGTCATAGCTACGCCTTATTACGGATAATTGTCCGGCGTAGGAAACGCCAGTCGCGCTCACAAGCGGCGCAGCGGGGCTTTTCCACATCGGCACGGCTTTTCTCCCAGCAAAACGCAAATTCAGCGGAAATTCACACCGTCACAGCCATATGGGGGCCATATTCAGCTGCGAACAGGCGGTTGTCCTACCATCTCGCCGCTCTGCGTGAAGCGGCCCATCGTCATAGGTTTAATATGAGAATGAACATGAAATTCACATCGGCTGCTGCGGTGCTCGCTATGGGCAGCATGGCCTTCGCCGCGCCCGTGCTGGCCCAATACCGCCAGACCATCAGCAATGATATGAGCCGCTGCAGCGCCTCAGCCGGACCGGCAGTGAAAGTGACCGTCAGCGGAATCGAAGGGTCTTCGGGCACCATGCGCGTCCAAAGCTATCGCGGAACCAAGGCCGACTGGCTGGAGAGTGGCCGCTGGCTTAGCCGTATCCAGACCTCCGCACGCGCAGGCACGATGACATTCTGCATGCCCGTTCCCGCTGCCGGTTCCTATGGCATAGCCGTGCGGCATGACACAAACGGTAATGGCAAAACCGATATCACCAAGGATGGCGGCGGCATGTCGAACAACCCCAGCATCAATATCTTCAATCTGGGGAAGCCGAGTTACAAGAAAACCCGCTTTTCTGTTGGAGAGGGCGTCACCGCGATTACGATCAATATGAAATATATGTGATCACTGGCCATAGGCATCCCGCTGTCTGGCCCGCCACACGCGCCATAACACAATCGGCGCAGCAAGAACGGGATGGCGTTCGCGCCACGGCGTTATGTCCACCGGAACCCCAGTGTGCCGCTCAATCTTCCAGGCCGCATAGCGCGCAGCGCCATCGAATGTGGTGCTCGCCTTGAGCAGTCGGATAATATTGAGCGGCTTGCCCCACCTGCGCCTTTTTCGCCAGGCGCGCATGATCCTGGTCTTTTGACCGCGCGTCCAAACCGGCTTGAGCCGCTCGTCGCTTAGGCGGTAATCAATATCTCCCGCCGTCCAAGCAAGCGGTAACAGTCCGTCAAAATGCTCGCGATTGAGCGAAAGGATGGAATTCTCGCGCCCGGTTTTTTCCACGCGCAATTCCGCCCGGTAGGTTTCTTGAAAAAGAGCGCGCCAAAAATCGCCTTCGCGCCCGCTTTCTGGACCGAGCGCAGCGGCAAAGCGCGCTGCGGTAATGGCTGCCTGCGCGACCGATTCTGCAACATGCGCCCTGCTGGCATTATCTCGGTGCCATACCAAGGCGCTGGGTTGGACGAACCGCGCCCAGATCGTGGTATCGCGCAATTCACCGGATGCGGCCTGTTTCAAGATACCGGCTGACAGCGCCGCGACCTTGGCGCGAAGCACCATGCCGTCAAAAACCCATTCATGATAGCTGACCCGCGGCCAGATTGTGTCTCTTTGGGGGCCGGGCATCACAAGATAGAAATCGAGCACCCCCTCCAGCTCGTGCGTGCGCAGATTTGAGCCGTAGAATAGGGCCGCCTGTGCACCGGCACGTTCTGTCAGATGCTTTGCAAAGGCCGTCACAGCGGGTTCGACAGTGCGATCAAGCTGGCTTTCGACGCGCTCCTTCAACGTGGTCATTGCGGCACGACAAAGGACAGCTCCGGCCCCTTGGACACCGCATACCGGCCCGCTGCATAGGCCTCCCCGTCAAGAATGAACTCGTTTTCAATATCGAGCACATAATTCTCAACGGTCAGGAAATGAACGCCGGCCTGCGCCAGCCAGGCCGGATTCCACCCTGCCAGAATCACAGGTAAAAGCGCCATGATCCGGCGGCGCGGATGATCAATCAGGGCAATTTTCAGGCCCGATTTTTCCCGTCCGAATAATTTGATTCCGACTGGAAATTTTTCAAGCGTGGATGACATCATCACAAAGCGCCGCGTGCGGTCACCATACTTGCTTCGCGCCGCCTCTCTGCCATCCGGTCCCAGCTTCAGCCGTATGGCGACCCCTTGACGCCAAACATTGCGGTCGCCGCCAAACAGTCCCTGCATCACGCCCCATGCCGTTGCAGCACCGACCGCAAGGCTGTTGAATGCCCCCATCCGGTGCGCATCCTGTCCTGCATGAACGCCCAGCGTGAAACCGCCCGCCCCCAGAATAAAACCCAGGCGCGGCTGATGGCTGCCATCTGCCACTTCGACTTTGAGAGTGTGGCGCTTGATCCGCTTGCCGCCCGCCAGCGATCCAATAGCTGCATCCAGGTTCCAGTCAGCGGGGGCACCCAGATCGACGTTCAGCGCATTGGTCTTGCCCTTGGGCAACACGGCGATTTCAGGCCATTCCCCGGCAAACACGGCGCCGCCGCATGTCAGGACATCGCGGACCGTCCCATCGCCTCCATTGATGATCAGATATGCGATTTTCTCCTGCGCGAATTTCTGCAAGGCGGCGGTAATATCATGGCGTGTCGCGGGTTGCTCCACCATCACGCGCGCGGATGCCACACAGTCGAGGTCGCGCCCCCGGTTGCGGTGGCTGCGCGGGTTATAGATCACCCCAATCTTCGGCCCGCTCTCCGGCGTAATCCCTTCGCATGGGGGTAAATCAGGCGTATTGGCAGTCATTGAGCGCCGCTTTAGCCGCTACGCAGAATATTTCACTAAGCTTTTTGATAGATACACGGCAGACACGCAGGCTTATCAACGCTAACCCTCCATCATGTCTGCTCCAGATCTCCTTGACGCCGCGCGCGGCCAGCTCGGTACAATCATTGCCTTAAGACGCGCGATTCATGCCGAACCCGAACTTGGCCTGCACACGCCGCTCACAAGTGCGAAAGTCCGCGCGGCGCTGGCGCATTTGCCTCTTGAATGGCGCGAAGGCGCCACCACCACGGGTATGGTGGCCACATTGAGAGGCGCCTTTCCCGGCCGGCGCGTTTTGCTGCGCGGGGATATGGATGCTTTGCCTATGCCGGAGAATACCGGGCTGGATTTTGCCTCCAAATTTGAAGGCAGGATGCATGCATGCGGCCATGACACCCATACCGCAATGCTGGCGGGTGCTGCCGAGTTGCTGTGCGCCAGACAGGCCGAATTGCATGGCGAGGTGCAGTTCATGTTCCAGCCGGGCGAGGAAGGCTATCACGGCGCGCGCTTTATGCTCAATGACGGATTGATTGACCCGCTGCCCGATGCGGCATTTGCACTGCATGTCATGCCCAATGCGGCGCACGGAGTGATCGCGGGCAAGCCGGGGCCGCTCATGGCGGCTGCTGATCAGTTTGCCATTGCTCTTAAGGGCCGCGGCGGCCATGCCTCGATGCCGCATGATACGCTTGACCCCGTGCCTGCCGCTTGCGCGGTGGTTGCAGCGATTCAGGCGATGGTCACGCGCCGTTTCAATGCCGCCGGTGCGGTGGTGGTAACCGTGACCCAGCTGGCGGCAGGGACCGCGCACAATGTCATTGCTGATCATGCCAGCATCAGCGGCACCATGCGGACCCTGTCTGCGCAGAACCGCGCCAAAGTGCAGCAATTACTGCACGGCGTTGCAAACGGGATAGCCGCAGCGCATGGTATGGAAGCAGAGGTGACGATTACCGAAGGGTTTCCCGTCACCATCTGCGATCCGCGCGCGGTCCGGCTGGGCCAGGCTGTTGCGCAATCGCTTCTTGGCGAAAGGGGTTGGCACGATTTGCCGGCGCCGATCATGGGCGCGGAAGATTTCGCCTATCTGCTGGAGAAAGTGCCGGGCGCAATGTTTTTCCTTGGCGTCGCTCCCGAAGGCGACGATTGGGCCTCGTGCTGCGGCATCCATTCCTCCCGCATGCATGTAGACGAGAGCGCACTGCCCAATGGAACGGCCCTGTTGGCCGGATGCGCGCTGCGGTTCCTTGAACGGGGTTTCGGCCCGTAAGCATTTCGACATGGCAGCCATTTACGCAGCGCAGCGAAAGGGACATGTTCCGGGGCATACGAGCCGAGCGATTCGGCCAGCCATAGATTATGGAGAGTGAAGCCATGCCCGATACAGAGGTATATTACCCGACCTATTGCGCCGCATTGTCTGGCCATGCCGCGACCAGCCCGGATCAGATCGCACTACGGTTCGGGGCCCGGACAACCGATTACAGAACCTATGACCGGCACGCGACACAGATCGCCAACGGCCTTGCCGCGATGGGTATGTCCAAAGGCGACCGGATCGCGTATTTCGGCAAGAATAGCGACCGTTCGGTAGAGCTTGCGATGGGAGCGGCACGCGCAGGAATTGTGTTTATGCCGATCATTTGGCGGCTATCCCCCAAGGAAGTGCATTTCATTCTCGATGATGCCGGGGCGAAGGCATTGTTCGTCGAACCGGAATTTGCCGATCAATTGCCTTTTGATGGCCCGAAAATCCTCACCGATGACAGCTTTGACGCATGGCGCGATGCCCAATCGGATGTCGCGGTTTCGGCTGAGGTGACGGCTCAGGACGCATTGCTGCAACTGTACACGTCGGGCACCACGGGTCTGCCCAAGGGGGTCGTGCTCAGCAACCATAATGGTACCAATCTGCGCCCGTTGTTGCGGCAGCACAATATCTATTGGTACTGCGCGGATTCCGGAGATACGATGATATTTGCGATGCCATTTGGCCATATTGCCGGCGTCGGGACCGCGCTGGGTGCGGTTCTGGGCGGGCAGGAACTGATCATTCACCGCGAATTTGACCCTGCATTAATGATTGCCGACACCCAGAAATACCGCGTGAAATGGATTTTCATCGTGCCCGCCGCGCTGGGGATCATGCTGGCCCATCCCGATGCCGCCAATGCCGACTTCTCCTCCGTCAAAGGGTTGACTTACGGCGCCAGTCCGATCCCGCTCGATATGCTCAAGGAAGGTGTTGAGCGGCTCAAATGCGATTTCGCCCAGCTCTACGGTCTGACCGAGACATTCGGCACCGTGATCAGCCTGTCGCCAGATGACCATAGGCCCGAAAATGTGATCGGCCGAGAGCATGTCATGAAATCGGCCGGCCAACCTATGCCCGGCGTCGAGGTGCGCATTCTGGATGAGGATCTTAATCCGCTGCCGGTCGGGGAAACCGGTGAAATTGCGATCAGAAGCGACTGCGTCATGCTCGGCTATTGGAACCGCCCCGAGGAAAACGAGAAAGCCATGATCGGGGATGGATGGTTTCGCACCGGGGATGCGGGGATGGTCGATGAAAACGGGTATCTGTTCATTCAGGACCGGATCAAAGATATGATTATTTCCGGTGGCGAAAATGTCTATCCTGCAGAAGTGGAAAGCGCGGTCTATGGCCATCCCGATATTGCCGATGTCGCGGTGATTGGCATCCCCGATGAAAAATGGGGGGAAGCGGTGAAGGCTGTGGTCGTCGCAAAACCGGGTTCGGGCCTGACCGAGCAAGACGTTATCGCTTACGCAAAGGAGAATATTGCGGGTTTCAAATGCCCGAAATCGGTCGATTTCATCGACACCCTTCCGCGCAATCCCTCCGGAAAAATTCTTCGCCGCGAATTACGCGCGCCCTATTGGGAGGGAAAAGACCGCGCCGTAAATTAGCCGCAGATCATTTGGCCCAATGGCACCGCCAATCCGGGCGACTAGCCGCCCCCGCCATCTGACGTCTGATCAGCGATATCATTGTCGATATCCTCGGCTAGGTCGCGAATATGCTTCTGTGCATTGTCGAAACGATCACCAAAATCCGCCTCTTTTTCCTGCCGCAGCATAATGGCTGCAAGCAGGCCAAGCAGCAGAATCGCCACGACGACCAGAGGCCTCATCAATAGTTCTTCTTGTACCGCACATTGACGTTGGTGCCGATTGCGCCGCCCGCCTGGCTCAAGATCGACAGTGCGGGAGTGAGGCTGATTTCGAGCTGGGTAGCCGTAAATCCGCGCCCGTCAGTGATAACTTCAACGTAAATATCGTCGGTCAGATACTGGCCGGCAGCCAGTGATGTGCCCCGGCCGCTTGTCTCGTCCGAACCCAGTATCCGCAGCCGGTCCACCCCGGTCGCAGAGCGCAATTTGCCGAGCGGATTGAGCCCGCCGCCAGTGCTGTTGAGCGAGTTCAGCGAGGCAGCCAATTGCACAGCCTGAATGGCCGACAGATTGCCGACGGAATTGCCAAACAGGATGCGCGAAATAATCTCGTCCTGCGGCAGGCCTGGAGTGCTCGAAAATGCGATTTGCGGATTGAAGGCCTGTCCGCTGACATTTACATTCACCGTGACATCCTCAATCTCGTCCGAGGCGACCAATGTGATCGTGGGGTCAAGTGTGCGCCCGCCATTGAAACTCACACGTCCCTCGGTCAGCTCAAATGACCGCCCGGCAAAGCCAAGCGTCCCGCGTATAAGATTGACCCCTCCCGACATGCGCGGCTCTTTGCTGGTTCCGCCAATATTGATATCCGCGCTCCACTCGCTTTCCAGCCCCATACCCGAGACATACAGCTTTTGCGGCGCAGCCAGAGCGATGTCGAGACGGATCAGTTCCAGCAGCCCTTCGGATAGCGAAGGCGGCTCATCACCAGTAATACGCGCGCGGCCCCGTGGCGGCTTGAAGCGTACACCGGTGAGTTCTGGGATGGCCGCATCACCCTGGCGAATAACTTCATATCGCGTTTCGGGCAGCAGAATTCTGCCAGAAAGCAGCGCGGTCTGCCCCGCGCTCTTGGTGAAGGCGAGAGTCCCGGTTGCAGTGGATGCGATGGCGTCGCTTTCCGCCAGTCGCGCATTATCGAGCTCCACCTTGATATCCATCGGATAACCGCTATCAGCGGCGAGGCTGACATAACCCGCCGCAGATATTGTGCCATCCCCGGCAACCGCCTGAAGCTGTTCGATTTCGAACCGCTCGCCGGTGAACCTGCCGCGCAGCGCCATATTTGACAGGCGTGTGCCGTAAGTCTGGTTTTCGTAAGTGAGGCTGTTGGCCCGCACGATACCGGCCAGCGACGGGGAGGAAACACGGCCGCTGAAATCCGCGGCCAGGCCGAGAGCCCCGGAAAGCCGCTGATCGGGCTGCCCGGCAAGCGAAAACAGCGTGTCCGCCGGTCCGTTATAGCGGACACCGCCGCCCAGGGGTGCCTGCATCAATCGCGTGACCCAGGAACCGCTACCCGGTGGTAGGGGCGTAAGCGACGCGTTCATGCGCCCGATTACCGTACCTCTGCGCCGGATTACTGCGCGCGCCGCGCCGCCCGTGCGCTGAAGCTGTCCGACAAAGCTTACATTGACCGGTTGGCTGACGGAAACCGCAGTAGTGCGAGAAAAATTGGAAATCGTCATCCGTGCATCGGCGACCGGAAAGGCATTTGCACTGGCTTGCGAAAAATCAAGGCTGCCAGTGGCTTTGCCCCCCACACCAAGGCCAGGAGCAAACGCATTAATGATTTCCATATCCATATCGTCAAGACGGCTCTGGATCATGATCCCATTACCGTAACGGCCCGCCAACCGAATATTACCCTGCCCGAAATCGATCCTCGTCGGCAGCAATTCATACGAGGAACCGCCGGGAATAATCCGCGCCGGAGACGTCGTTTTGAACGCGACACCGCGCGCCTTGCCTTGCAGCGATGCGCGCCACAGTTCGGGCTGCAAATCAGCATTGGCCGAAACGCGGAAAGGCACTCCGCTCGTACCCTCGGCAAGTATTTTGGCGTTTCCGCGCCCATTTTGGTAATCGACCAGAGCGCGCATGACATTTATGTCGAGAGCGCCATATTGCGTGTCGGCCAGCTGAATATCGGCGATGACCTGGGGCCGGTCATACAGAACCACATCGGCATCGATTATGGCCGAACCAATGCGCAGATTGGCGGGGCCGGGCAGCACGGTGTTATTCGCGCGCAGATTGACCCGCGCAGACTGGTACCGGCCGGTCGCGCCAAGCCGGACGATTCCGCCAAGCCCTCTTCCGTTTGCATCAAGCTGACCTATAAACGGTCCGGCTGCGCTCTGGCGAACGCGCCCTGACAAACCAATACCGGCGAGATCGGCACGGTTAATGGTCAGTGCCACAGCTCCGCTGGCTGTCGCCACGGTCACATCGGCGGTAAATGCTCCATAGTCGGTGGTGCCGCTGGCATCGATACGGTAATTGCCATTTTCGCCGCGAACATTGGCGGTAAGGCCCGCCAGACCTACGCCAAGGCCGGGCCGGGCCGCCTTAATCGTTGCACGCGGGCTGGTGATCGTGCCGGTCAGAGTGACCCCAACCGGGCCATAAGGGTCCGAGATAGCGCTCGCCACCACATCGATCTGACCGTCTGCCGAATAGCTGCCGCGCCCGTCAGTAACCTTGAGCAACGGCGAATTCATCCGGACATTTGCAAAACGGGCGACACCGTCGCTGCCATATACCACATCGGTGGAAGCAACGAGATTACCACCGAGATAGGTTTGCGCGCTGTCATTAAGCAATGCGGTGGAGCGTGCGCGCACTTTCCCCGCCAACGCAAAATCGCCATTCTGGCTGGCCTGGAGATCAATGTCAGTGGCGATGTTGAAAATACCAACGCTCTCGACACGGTAATTATCGATCTTACCGTCGATTGCACCGGTGTAGAGCCCGGTTGACGTGTCCGCGAGAAGGATCAGCTGGGCGTCGATCCGGTCAGACCGCATCCGCATATTGTCCGATAAAATGCGGCTCCCCTCAACCGCTATATCTCCCTCCAGCCGGATATTCGCGAGCGTGCCGCCAGCGACCGTATCCAGACCGGTTATCCGCGCGGCTCGTGCCGTCACCGGAACGACGATGCGGTCCGCGCTGACCCGGGCAGAGCCCTGCGCGCGCAAATTTTCAATACCCAAATCGTTCATCACGATCCGCGCGGCATTGATATCGTACTCCACTGCAGGAGCCGCAAATGCCCCGTCCAGCGAGAGCATCGCGCGCAGGCCTCTACCGCCCAGATTGGGCGCTATGGCAGCGGGCTGAAGCAGAGTGAATTCAGCGATAAAATTGTCAAAACTGTTATTTGACAAATCGATCACGCCGTTGGCAGCAAGAGTAAAGGCATCGCTGGAAATATGCCCGTCAATCTCCGCCCGCCGTTCATCCAGAGCGGCCGCTATATCAATATTGGTTTGTTCACCCAGCAAAGCCGCAGTTGAGGGCGGGGCGAATATGCCCAGCTGAGTGGGCCCTGCCACAGTGATCACGCCATCGCGCGCACTGAGTGCGAGATCGGCAAAGTTCTGATCGGCCAAAGTCGCCGCCAATTTTCCGTTCCACCGGGCCCAGTCGCCGTCACCTGATAGCGTCATTTTCAGCGGCTGGGTGAAGCCGGCCAAACCGGCGATCATGCCGTCACCCGGCGCGCTGAGATCAAAATCAAGAGCGAGCCTGTTGTCATCGGGCACAGCATCCAGAACGAGCGCAATTGTGTCGCCGCCGGGACTGCCCTGGCTCGACATCGTCCCCCCGTTCAGCACTGCCTGAGCGCGGCCATCAGCGATGTGCACCTCGCCCGTGAGTTGCGCAACCCGCCGCTCACCTGAAACCGGCGCTTCGGCAATGAACTGGCCGATTGTGAGGGACCCGATATCAATGTCGTAATCAGGCAGAAGCGGATCATCGCTCGGCGGGGTCTCGTTGAATTCGGGAAGCCGCTCCAGCACGATCGTATCTGCGCCCAGCGAACGGACATCAATATGGCTTTTGATAAACGCAAATGGTCGCCAGTCTATGGCCACTTTCGGCGCGCGCAGGAAGACCCCTTTGGGATCGGCAATAGTCAACCCTTCAATCGTCATCTCGCCATAGAGCGAACCGCCAATATTCTCGATCCCCACAGCCATGCCGTTTTCAAATTCCAGCGCCTCAATCTGTTCAGCGACGAAAGTGCGGCCCGGATCGGTATTGAGCGCAAACAGGGCCGTGATGATGACCACAATAACGGCCGCCACAATGCCAAGCGTGATTTTCACAATGCGCCGCGGCCAAACGGATTTTTCCGGCTTGCTGGCCGGCTCCTCCGGCGCTGCGGGGGAAACCGCGTCACTCTGGTTCTCAGTCATCAGAAAGCCTGCCCGATCGAGATGTAGATATTAATCAGGCTCTCACCGTCTTTGCGCCCAATCGGCGTTGCGATATCAAGCCGTAACGGGCCAAAATTGGTGTAGAAACGTCCGCCGATACCCGCACCATAACGCAATCCTGAAAAGTCAGGAACGGACGTGTTATACACCTGGCCAGCATCGACAAATGCGACCACCCCAAAATCGCCAAAACGATAGCGCACCTCTGCGGCTAGCTCATTCGTGCTCAATCCGCCGACCGGGCGCAGGAGGAACTGGCTATCGGTTTCATCCGGATCGGTGATATCGAAAGCCGGATTGGGCTCCGCCACTTGCGGGCCAAGCTGCTGGAAACCAAAGCCCCGTACCGAGCCGCCACCGCCTGCGTAAAAGCGCCGCGAAGGGGCGATGTCTGCACGATTGACACCGACGATGGTCCCCGCCCGCAGCCGTCCGGCCAGAACGATGGAATCGGTCGGGGAGAAATAGGCTGTCGCATCAAACACTCCGCGGCCATAGGGGTCAAAGCCGCCTTGGAGAGAGCCTTCGGGTTGCGCGAGCAAGCTTAGACGGAACCCTTTTGTCGGGTTCAGCAGATCATCGGATGTATCAAAGCCGAGCTGCCCGGTTAATGCGCCGATGAAATAGGTCCGGTCGACCCGCTCACCCAGATCAAAATCGAAATCTTCCTCGACTGTGCCAAGAATTTCCGCGCCATATGCATAGGTCAGGCGCTTCTGCCAGATTGGCGTGGAGACGTAGCTTACCAGCCCGCCAAGCCGCCCTGTCAGTGCCTTATAGGCGTCATAGTCAGCACGCAGCGCATTCAAACCGATTTCGACCGTCCGGTCGCGCTGGCCAGCGTTTGAGCGCCGGAACGAGAGGCCCGCGCCCTGCTCCTGAGTGCCCAAAACTGCCGAGGCAATCAGTGCGCCCTCCGGCTTGAACAGGTTGCGATGCGTCCAGCTGCCTTCCAGACGGAACCCTTGCCCTGTGCCAAACCCCGCCCCGCCAGCCAATGTCCGCGGGGGGCCCGCGTCTTGATCGACAGCGATATTGATAAATTCGCTTTCGCTATCAGCGGCCTCGCCGGTGGCAACCGGTTGCACCGACACCGTGTTGAACAGGCCGGTTGCAACCAGCGCCTGCCTGAGATCATCGACCTTGCGGCTATCATACAGTTCGCCGCGCTCAAACCGGGCGAGCACCTCAACATGCTGGGCATCAAACGCTTCATTGCCGCTGGTCACAAATCCGCCAAATCGCGCCCGCGGGCCCGTATCCACCGGCAGGGTGTAAACGCCGTCAAGCGTCTCCTGATCAAGCAGGATATCGCGCTGGCCGATCTTGGTGAAAGGATAACCCTGTTCGGGCAAACTGATGGCCACCTGGGCCTCTGCACCCTGTACCCGCGTGGCAATGATCGGTTCGCCAACTTGCAGCGCCAGATTGTCCCTGATCAACCCGTCCGGGATGGTCGGATTTGCCTCTATCACTATCTCGGCAAATGTGAACCGGCCGCCAGGAATGACGTCGAGCACCGCAGTCAGCGGCTGACCGTTTGTTTCTGCCGAACGGTCGATCCGTGTGGTTACTGCGGCATCATACCACCCTTCGGCACGCAAAAGGCGCTTCATCAGGGCGCTGTCTTCGGTCAGGCGCGCAGACATCATGGCAATATTCGCGGCTTCACCATCAGCATCTTGCAAAGCGGAGAGCGATTTGAATGACCCGGCCAAATCAACGTCTGTCTGATCATCCGCCTCGTCAAGACCGTTGACCTCAACGCTGTATTCTACGAGCAGTACCTCCTCGTCGGCTGCCTCGTCAGCAAACTGCACCTCTTCAACGGTGAAAGACTCAAGCGGGGGAAGCGGTTTGATTAGCTCCGCATCGCGAATAGGCGCATCGCCAATCTCTTCGGTTGCATCACCATCCGCCAGTTCGGGCAGGCCAAACGGAGCCGCCGCCCCTTCATCGGGGTTTGCCTCAGCCTGTTCGCTTGCAAAGCGGCGTTCGAACTCTTCGATTGATTCAAGTTCACTAGCGAGCTCCGGATCATCACCGTCAAGAGCGGGGATCGCGCCGTTGAATTCCTCATCTGTAATGATCGTCTCGACAGCAGGCAGGTTTGCATCAGCGGGCGGCGGCGGAACAGGCAGCGCACCCGCTTTCAGATCTTCCGCTTGCGCGGGTACGGCTGGCTGCTCTACTGCGGCGCCGCTGGCATCTTGTGCGGCGGCAGATTGCGCCATCATTGCCATCGCTGCCGCACCGCTCAACAAAGATGCGCGGATGATGCGGCCACTTTTACCGTGCTTGAGCGTTAATGAACACATGGGGCGAGAATTCCCAGACATTTTATATATGCGCAGTTAATACCAGACAGGATCACGTTTTGATATCCAGACCTTCTCATGGCGCGCCGCCAAAGCCAAACGACATAGCGGGCACCGATAGCCGACTCGAAGCCAGTATTGGCCTTACCGAGCAAGAGGTTGATGCGATAGAGGAAACACAGCCTGGCGCAACCGCCACGTCACCTGCCAACCTGCCGCTGTCGGCATGGCAGCAGATTGCCAAGCGGGTCTGGGTGATGGCCGGATTCCATAATCTGTCGCTGCTGGCGGCCGGTACGGCTTTCTTTGCCTTTCTTGCCATTACGCCGCTTCTGGCAGCCACGGTGATGACCTACGGACTGCTCGGCGATGTCGAGACGGTTCAAAACCAGATGGAGACGATATCCGCAATAGTTCCGCCAGAAGCGGCAGTGTTGATCGAAACGCAATTGCTCACGGTGGTGGAAACCAGCAGCGGCGTTACGGGTGTGACATTGGTGATATCGCTTATATTCGCCCTTTATGGCGCGATGCGCGCGGCCTCCGGCCTGATCGGCGCGCTCAATATTATCAACTCGGAACATGAAAGCCGGAACATGTTTTCCGTGGCACTGCGTGCTGCCGGGATGACGCTCGCGGCTATCATGATTGCCCTGACCGGGCTTGTCAGCGGCGGCCTGGTCGCCTGGCTGCAAACGCAGACATCCCCCTTGATCGGTCCGTTTGCTGATGATCTTTATCAGCTGATAACCTGGGCCGTGGCGATGCTTCTGGGATCATCGGGCTTTGCACTGATCATGAAATACGGACCAGACCGGAGGGCTGCAAAATGGCGCTGGCTATCCCCCGGCTCGATATTGGCGACATTTACCTGGGTGGCCATCTCGTTCGGCTTCTCGCTCTATGTCAGATATGTGAGTGACTACAGCGCGACTTACGGCTCGCTGTCAGCCGTCGTCGTGTTCCTGATGTGGTTATTTCTCACATGCTATGCAATTTTGATCGGGGCCTTGCTCAACGCGGAAATTGAACGTCAGACGTTAATCGATACGACCGTTGGCATTGACCGCCCATTGGGGGAGCGCGGCGCGGTGATGGCCGATAGCGCAGTAAGCATCGCGCCAGATTCTGAAATTCTGGACAAAAAACGGCGGCGACAGGCCGCGAGAGAAGCGCGCAAGGCAGCCTCCCACTAGCCCGGCCCTCCTACTAGTCCATCTGCTGGCCCAACAGATGGCCCAGCAGATAGCCAAGCCGATGCCCCCCGGATCCTACCACAGCAGGATATACAGGCCGACCAGCATCGCCACCACTGCCAGCGCCAGCGTATTGAACAGCATCGTCGTGGCGAAAGCGATATCGCCCAGCCTGACTGTTCGCGCATCCTCTGGCCGCGCCGTCATCCGCGAAACAACTGCCGCGGCGACAAGCGAAAGCATAAAGACGCCCCAGATGCGAATGATGAAAGGCACATCCGGCATGCCGAATTTGAGCGCAACATTGACGACAACCGAACCGATCAATGCGGTGAAAGCCCCCGCCGTGTTCATGCGCCGGTCGAAAAAGCCGAGCAGGAACACGACCACCACGCCGGGCGCAATGAAGCCGGTATATTCCTGTACGGTCTGAAATCCGCTCTCAAAGCCGCCAATAAACGGACGCGCCAGAAACAGCGCAATGATCATTGCCGAGAACGCCGCGAGACGGCCCACCGTCACGTAATGGGTTTCCGCCCGATCCGGCTTCCATGAGCGGTACAAATCCATTGTGAAAATGGTCGAGATCGAATTCATCATCGACGCCAAAGAGGACACCACCGCCGCAATCAGGGCCGCAAATACCAATCCGCGCAGCCCCGCCGGTGCCATTGCCATCAGTTCGCCATAGGTGCTGTCCGAACGGGCCCCCAGCACCTGTCCATCGAGCACACCCTGACTTGCCAGCATTACTGCAGCAATGCCCGGAATAACAACGATAAATGGCACCAGAATTTTAAGGAACGCCGCAAAGGCGAGGCCTTTTTGTGCTTCGCCCAAACTCTCCGCCCCCAAAGCGCGCTGGATGATGTACTGGTTAAACCCCCAATAGCTGAAATGCAGCACCCATAATCCGCCAAGCAATGTCCAGATACCGGGCAAATCGCCATAGGCCGGGTGATCATCGTCCAGGATCATTGTAAAATGGCCGGGCATTTCCTGCATCAGCATGCCGAGGCCCGCCAGCGCGCCATCCGCCCCCGACAGGCGGTCAAGCGCGATCCAGGTGATCGCCAAGCCGCCCAGAATGAGTATGATGACCTGGATAATATCCGTCAGCGCAACCGCCTTCAGTCCGCCATAGATCGAATAGAGCGCGGCAAAGGTAGCCAGAGCCGCCATCGACCCCATGATGCCCCAACCGGTCAGCGAAGTGACCGCGAGGCCGCCAAGCCACAAGACGGTGGTCAGATTAACGGCAGTGTAAAGCGCGACCCAGAACACGCTCATCAATGTCTTCACACCTTCGCCATAACGCTGCGCGAGGAATTGCGGCATTGTGTAGATTTCACGCTTCAGGAAAATGGGCAGAAAGTATTTGGCGACGATGATCAGGACCAGGGCGGCCTGCCATTCATAGGCCGCAATCGCGATACCCACCGCGTAACCCTGACCCGACTGGCCGATAATCTGCTCGGCGGAAATGTTCGATGCGATCAAGCTCGCACCAATCGCCCACCACGGCAAAGCGCGCCCGGCGAGGAAGTAATCCGCTGTATCTTTGTGATGCCCCTTGGGCTCGCGCGAAACGAACAATGCGATGCCCAGCAGAGCAAATGCATAAAGCGAAATGATAATGATATCTATCGTTTCGAGCGTCATCTTGGCTTCCCCCTGCATGCCGCCCCATTGGGGCCGTTCACGCTAAACTATTCTGCTGTCAGAAAGAACACGGCGTCCCCGCAGGCAATTCTTCCCGGCGTATCGTATGAACACGCAGTATAAGGCTGGCAGCCGAGCGAACGCGCAGCGCGTTTGTCAATTGCGGCAGGCAATCGCGCGTCAGCACCATCTCGCGCCATCCCTTGCCTTCCGCGACCGCAATTTCCCGCGCGGCATCATACGTGCTGGCGCCCGAAATGAACGTCACCGGCCCCTCTGGGCGCTGCGGCAGGGCATATGTGATGCGGTACGCTTCGGCAGCGCCGGAACCGGACAATTCCAGCTCGCCGCCCGCCTCGAAAGCGATCTCGCGCGCATCTTCCTGTGCATTACGGTCGATCGCGCGAATGATGATGCGCGGCGCAGTGCCCAGCATTTGCGAAAACGCATTCGCCCCGGAGCGAACGGTTACGCCAGCGGCAAGCCGCCCGGCTGCGAACCACTCGGCCCCGGCCCCGCTTGCCAATGCGGCGCAGCCTTCATCCAGTTTCCTCAGCCCCGAGACATCATCCAAAGAGCGGCCATAGCCAGGCACGAACAAGGCATTTGCGCCGCCGTTGACGGGCGTCCCCGCGCATGTGGCCGGCCAGCTGAATGACAATCTGCCAGTGGCGGGGCGCTTGCCAAACAGGATATCGGCAACGCCTGCACCTTCCCCGCCGGGAAGCCATGAGGCGATAAACGCATTGGCGGCATTGATTTCCCGGTTCACCCATAGCGGGCGGCCGGACAGAAACACCGCAACGGTCGGAATGCCATCATCTTGAAAGCGGCGAAGCAGGGTTAGCCCTTCCTCGTCACGAAAGGCTAAATCGCGCAGGTCTCCGGCAAATTCAGCATAGGGCTGCTCGCCAAACACCACCACGGCAACATCGGGTTTTGCACTATAGGACCCGTCAGCCGACAGGACGGCGCGGCCACCTGACGCGCGCGCCAGATCGGCAATACCGGCATAGATTGATGTGGCCTGCGGGAAATAGGAATTGTCCAGATCGCCGCCGCCTTGCCAGGTTAACGTCCAGCCGCCCGCAGCCTGGGCGATATTATCCGCTGCCGTTCCGGCGACAAGCACATGGGCGCCAGCCGTCAGCGGCAAAGTACCGTCATTGTTCAATATGACCTGGCTGCGCCCTACGGCCTCACGCGCCAATGCGCGATGTTCAGCAGAGGCCAGCAGATCATAGCGACCCGCAACACCGCGCTGAGATGGGCGAACGCTGTCGGGGCCGAGCAATCCGGCGCGCGCCTTGATCCGCAATATCCGGGTGACCGCCTCGTCGACCCGCGCGACGGGAATGGTGCCGCCGCGCACCTGTTCCAGCAGAGTCTCCATCAAACCGCGCCAGTCATCGGGCACCATGTAGATATCGAGCCCCGCCAGCAGCGATTGGGGGCAGTCGGAAACGGTGCAGCCCTGCACCTGTCCGTGACCGTTCCAGTCCCCCACGACCAACCCGTCAAAACCCATATCGCCGCGCAGAACCCCGGTCAGCAAATCACGATTGCCGTGCATCTTGCGGCCATTGATCGAATTGAAACTGGCCATCACCGATGCCACACCGGCATCAATGGCAACCGGATATGGCTGGCCATGCAGCGCCAGCAGCGCGTCAATATCACCGTTTACGTCACCCTGGTCCACGCCCTGCTCGGTGCCGCCATCGCCAAAAAAATGTTTGGCCGTCGCAATTACGCGCGTTTCGCCCAGGAAATCGTCGTCACCCGGGCGCCCCTGCAGACCTTCGACCAACGCCGCGCCAAGAGTGGCCACGAGTGCCGGATTTTCGGAATAGCTTTCATATGTCCGGCCCCAGCGGTCATCGCGCGCCACAGCGATCGTGGGTGAAAAGTTCCAGTCAATACCGGTCACTTTGATCTCGGTCGCCGTCGCATGACCAATCCGGCGTACCAGATCGGCATCTCCGGCCGCGCCCAGCGCGATATTATGCGGAAAAATTGTCGCACCGGGCACGTTCGTGTGGCCGTGGACAGCATCGGTGCCCCACATCACCGGTATTGCTGGCTCGCCATTCGGCAACGGTTCTACCGACGCGAGATACATCTCGTCTGCGTAGCGCAGCCATTCGCTGGCTGGTGCAAACTCGTCACCATAAGGCCCGCCATTCCCGCCGTTTAGATAGCTGCCAAAGCGATAGCGGCGCATATCCTCCACGCTGAAAGAATTGATCTGTGGCTGGATCAATTGCGCAATCTTACGCTCCAGCGTCATTTTCGTGAGCAGAGCATCGATCTGAGCATCTTCGCTGGAAACCGCATTAGAGGCGGGCGCGCCAACCGCTGATGATGGCGCGGTGCTGCCAGCTATCGGCGTGCAGGAGGCCAGCGCCAAACTGGCCAGCCCGTTTGTCATGACGCAGAATGAGCGGTTCATCGGGCAATCTCCGCATTGGCCGACGGCAATTGGTAAACCCGCACATGGTCGATTTCCATCACTGCGGGAAACGCCGCATCATCCACACCCTTTCGCCCGCCCCAATCGCCGCCAACAGCGATATTGAGGATCAGATGCATTGGCTGGTCAAATGGCCACCGCGCACGGTCGCTGCGCTTTTTCTCGAAATAGAATTTGGGCGTATCATCGACACCAAACAGCAGGCCCTTGGGTGTCCATAGCAATTGATAGCGGTGGAACTGGCTACACGCGGTCGGTAAATCATAGCTGGTGGTCCGCTGCGTGTTGCGCCCGAAATTGAACGCTTTGGTATGGACCGAATGATGGATGACGGTGGGGTCATAGCCCACATGTTCCATGATGTCGATTTCGCCGCCCGCTGGCCAAACGACATCGGGATCTTCGGGCAACATCCAGATTGCTGGCCAGCTGCCGCGCTGGCATGGCAGCTTTGCACGTACTTCAAAAAAGCCGTATGTCCATGCGGCCTTGCCCTGTGTGAACAGGCGGGTGGAGGTGTAGTTCTGGCCGCCAAAATCATCGAACAGGTCGGCGCTGAGCGTTTCGCGCCGCGCCTCCAATACAAGATTGCCGTTCTCTATACGGACGTTTTCGCGCCGCGCATTGGCGTAATATTGCAGCTCGTTATTATACCAGCCATCGGCGTTCTTATGCGTATCGTAGGCCCAGCGCGCAGAATCCGGCTGCGATCCGCTGTTGAATTCGTCCGCAAACACCAGCGCATAGCCGCGCGGTGCACGGTGCGGTTCAGCCGCTGGCGGCGGTGCGTTTACGGATGTTTGCGCCGTGGCTGTATTGGCTGCGCTGGGAGAAGACGCTTCTGCATCCGGGGCGGAGATGAATTGCGTGGCCGCGATACTCGCAGCGAATATAAATGTCAGCATGGATCAACCCTGTAGGTTAGCTGGCCCATAAACAGAGCCCCATAATAGCGAGGGCGGCAGATCGCTCTGCCGCCCCCCGTTCGCCTTGCCTAGAATTGCACCCGCATCCGGGCGCCATATGTGCGCGGCCGTGTGAAGAAGCGGGTATTGTCAAACTGGGTAATAATGATAGCAGCTTCTTTCTGCTGGTTGGTGACGTTGTTGGCATACACTTCAAAGCGCAGCTTCCCATCGTCACCATGCGTGTAACCGGCACCCAAGTCGAACGTCCAAAACCCTTCAACCACATCGTTCAAACGCAGGCGCGGATTGTCAGGATTTTGAAAATCAATCGAGTTGAAGATCGTTTGGAAAGAATCTGACCGGTAACCCGCTGAAATCACCCAGTCGAGCGATCCGCTGTCAATATCAATATTTTGCGACAGCGACGTGTTGAGTTGCCAGCGCGGAGTGCGCGGCAGACGCCGGCCGGTAATGGGCTGAAATACAGCTTCAAGCGGAGCCACGTCGGCCTGGAAACGAAAATCCTGAATGTCTTCAGCTTCGTTGATTTTGGCCTCCAGCCACAGGACGTTGAAATCCCAGTTAATATTGGCTGGAAGATCAAGGCCGCCTTCCAGATTGATACCGTAGATCTCGGAATCCGCTGCATTAAAGCTGAATGAAACGATCAGGCCGGTGCTGATGCCGTCCGGCACAGGAATGGGGCTGCCGATACCAGCCTGGAAGTCCAGAATCTGCTGCACGGACAGGATCGATGTGAAGACCTGATCACTGTAATCGTTGTAAAAAGCAGACGCGTTTAGCGTTGCTTTCATATCGCCGATAAAGAACTCGTTCTTACTGCCGAGCTCATACAGACGCACCTGCTCGGTCCCATAGGTCGGTGCGACGCCGTTCTGGCCCAAATTGTCATTGAAGCCGCCAGATTTATGGCCTGTCGCAATCAGCGCATATAGCAAATTATCAGGGGTTGCATCATATTCAGCGCGCAAACGCCAATCGACGAAATCATCCTCAAACTGCCCGTCCTGCTGGAATATCTGCCCCTGAAACGGAACGGCGAAGGTAAACTGCGAATTGAAGAACGGATCACCGCGCGTAAACCCATCACAGAATAACAGGTCAAACGCATTGGTATCCAGACATTCTGGCGCGCCAGGGCGTTCATTCACGTCCCCGGGCAACGGCCCAAAATCAAGAATGTCGCCCAGATTGTCACGCTGCCCAAACTGCGCGATACCGTCACGGTAGAATGCAAAAACTTCCGCATCGCTGATCGTGCCGTCCCCGTTTGAATCAGGGTCAAAGATCGTCCGGTCGAAACCGCTGAACTGGAACCCTTCGGTGCCGACGCGTACACCCAAGCAGCACTCAAAGCTACCGCCGCCCAGTGCCAGACCATAACGGGCGGCAACGCCGGTACGTGCCTTCTCGTCATCGGTATAGCGCATACCCCCGGTAAGGCGGAAATTATCGCTCACTTCCCATGTCACATCACCATACAGCGCCCAAGCGTTGGCATTGGTACGGGTGTTGAATTCGACGCCCTGGAAAAACGGATTGCGGTCCGCAGCGGAGCCAAGAAACGTCCGCTGGTCCTCTTCAAAATACATTCCGCCAACCGACCAGATAATCGGACCGTCGGAATTAAACAGACGCAGCTCGTGATATTGCGATTCAGAATCGGTAATAAACTTGAAGCGCGAGAAATTATCGAGCGCCTCGCGAAGCACCTCCTCGCTGACGATGACATCGTTGGGATCAGGGGTGAACACATTATCGGTGGTGGAAAGATCCTCTATGACACCGGGATAAAACGGTGTGAGCGGGGTATTCGCATCATAGCTGCGCAGGAGATCGCGGTAACTTCCGGTATATTCGACAGTAAATGCATCAAGTTCGTAAGAAATGGTCGAACGCAGGCCATAATGTTTGACATCTTCGTCGGGGGTGAAAGCGTTCGCAATAACATCGCGCGGATTTTCGATATCTTCTGGCCGGATACCATTGCCGAGCGGCCCGGCATAATTTGTCCCGGTATATCCGGTGCCTTCCTCGTGAATATAATCACCAGCCAACAAAATGCTCAGGCGCTCTGTCGGCTCCCACAAAAATTGGCCGCGAAACGCCTTGTTATCGGCGGCTTCTGCAACGTCTACCGTATTGATCGGGCCGACATTGTTATAATAGCTATCATGTTTGGTATACATGCCCGCAAACCGGAAAGCCGCATTGTCTCCCACAGGGACGTTGATCATCCCGCGCAGCTCAAACGCATCATAATTACCGTAGCCAATTTCGGCATTCGCGTCCCACACACCGATGCCGGGCTTCCAAGCAATGGCGTTGACCGACCCGGCTGTGGCGTTGCGGCCCCGCAATGTCCCTTGCGGGCCGATATTGACCTCGACCCGCTCAATGTCGAAGAACGCTGAACCAACGCCAGCGGGCCGCGGAACATATACGCCATCAAGATGGAATGCCGCCGCCGGGTCGCCCAGCTCCGTATTGTTGGACGAACCAACGCCGCGAATGTAAATTTCGATATTGCCGCCATTATTGGCGACCGTCAGGCCGGGCAGCTCGTCGTTGAAATCAGTGATGTCCTGAATGCCTCGAGCGCGCAAATCCTCGCCTGAAAATACAGCTGCTGTACCCGCATAATCCTGCAAATCTTGCTCACGGCGATCTGCCGTCACGATAATCGTGTTATCATCCGAAACGGACGGCTCTTCGGTATCGGCAGGCGGCTGGTCGCCGCCTTCGACCTGTGCGTGTACCGGTGCAGCCAGCGCAAGTACCGAGCAACCAAATGCCAATGCTGTTGAAAATTTCCGCATCAAACCCTCCCAAGTTTCGGCGATTCGCTCGCCTGTTATATGATTCCATAGGAAAAATTGGGAACGCTCACAAGAAAAAAGTGATCGCTCACAATCGGCCTTGCACAATCGGTCTTGAATGCATGTATTAACAATGCGATTGCACGGGTCATGGGCAAACGAACTTCAGTGACGATCGAACATGTCGCGCAGGCCGCCGGTGTGTCGCGCCAGACAGTCTCGCGCGTCATCAATCGCGGACCGAACGTGAAACCTGCAATGCGTGAACGGGTGGAAAGTGCGGTCGAGGAACTCGGCTACGTTCCCAATCTCTCCGCGCGGAGAATGGGCGGCGGCAAGTCCTTCCTGATCCTGGCCATCAATGATCGCCAGCGGACGCTGGAAAACTGGCAGGCTGGACGCGGCAATGACTGGGTTGACCAAATGCTGTATGGCGGAATGACCGAATGCGAGAAGCACGGTTTCCATCTCGTGTTCGAGCTGATTGACGCTGATCCCCAGCTTGCACCGCGCCAATTATCGCGCGTATTGTCGTCGCTGCGGCCCGACGGCGTCGTCCTAACGCCGCCGCATAGCGACAATTTGCAGCTGCTTGAATTGCTGGCCGACCGGCAGATACCGTGTGCGCGGATCGGCAAGGATGATGGCAGCAGCCAGGTTGATATTTTCATGGACGAGGCCGGAGCGGCGGGGGAGGCGACGAGGCACCTGCTGGCGCACGGGCACCGCCAGATTGCGTTTGTCGCAGGCGCCCCTGAATATGGCAATTCACGCAAACGGATCGAAGGCTTTCGCGCGGCTCTGGCGGATGCTGGTCTGCCCGAAAATGCCGGGCTGGTCGCAAATGGTGATTTCCGTTTTGACACAGCCGCCGGGGAAATTGCGCGGCTGCTCGATGGCTCCGCGCCGCCAAGCGCGATCATCGCCGATAATGACGAGATGGCGTTCGCCGCCCTCCATCTGGCGGACCAACGCAGCATCTGTGTGCCAGGACAGCTATCGGTTATTAGTTTTGAAGACACGCCGGGGGTGCGTTTCAGCGTACCGCCGCTAACGGCCATCCGGCAACCAACCGCTGAAATGATCGGCAAGGCGTGTGAGCGTTTGATTGCCATCGCCAATGGCGCAGCAGGCGCATTATGGACCGGCGAGAGCCCGGGCAGCGACCGGTTTGAAATGCCTTATCGGCTGATCAACCGCGCCACAACCGGGCCAAGGGCTGCCTGATATGATACAGGCCAGTTAATATGACGCGCGCCGCATGAGGCCGCGCCGCGGCCTGACCGTGTCGCTATATGTGCTGGCATTATTCGGAGCGCATATGGCGTTCCTTCCGTTACTCGTTCTTGTGCTACCCAGGCGGATCGAGATGCTGGCGGGCGCTGATGCGGTTGCCGCACTTAGCTGGGTATTGCTTGCAGGCGGCATCACCGCCAGCCTGTCGCATATTGTGGCCGGGCATCTGGGTGACCGGTGGCTGGTCCGTTTTGGATCCCGCAGGGGCCTCATCGCGATCGGTGTGGCGGGATTGCTCGTCAGCTATTGTCTGATGGCGATGGCGGCGACGGTGTCGGCCCTGCTGGTCAGCTTTATCGTGTTCCAATGCACACTGAATCTGGCGTTTGCCCCGCTTGGGGCGTTGCTCACAGATTACATTCCCGATGCATCCAAAGGCACGGTAGCCGGCCTGATGAACGCGGCTCTGCCGCTGGCGTCGCTCGCCATTACCGTCATTGCCTGGCGTTACCCCTCGGACGACAACGCCGCCTTTCTATGGATCGGCATATCCATTTTCGTCACGATCAGCCCGTTGCTGCTGTTCTGGAATTTCGAAGAGGTAAAAATGAACCCGGCAACGATGATCGGCCCAGCAGGTCCCGCAGGCCGCCCCTTATCCGGCCGGACGCACGACATACAGCCGCACGCGCCATCCCAGAAACGGGCAATCAGCCGCGATTTCATGCAGGTCTGGCTCGCCCGGTTCATGGTGCAGCTCGGGGCCACTTTTGTACTGGGCTATCTGTATATTTATGTCACCAACCAGACGGATGGCTCCTTTGGCTGGCCCGATGCCAATCCCAGCGCGCTGATTGGGCAGCTGTCCGCGCTGGTAGCGGTCATCGCCATCCTTGCTGCATTGGCCAGTGGTTTCTTGTCCGATGCGAGCGGGAGGCGGCGCGTGCCGATGGCCGGGTTCGCACTGTGCACTGCGGTTGCCCTGATCGTGCTGGCATATGCGCCGAACTGGGCATTGTTCATCGCGGCTTATAGCCTGTTTCACCTGGGTTTGACCGGGTTTCTGGCGGTGGACACCGCGCTGGTTGCGCAGTTACTTTCCGGAAACCCCCGCCGGGGAATGTTTCTGGGTTTGATGAACCTGACCAATAGCCTGCCTGCAATACTGGTTCCGGCGATTGCTCTGGCAAATATATGGCAGACGCAGGTGAGTGACAGCCTGTCGAACGTGTTCCTGATGTGCGCAATCGGATCGGCGCTTGCCGCGGCGGCGGTGATGCGTGTGCGAACTGTTCAGTGACCAAACCATGCCGCTCGGCAAATACTGTGGTCTCTGCCGCATCCCCTGTCCGCACCGGCTCACAGGCATCCGGTCAATGCCTGCGACTTTCGGGGTAAACACCGCCGTATCAATGCATGCCGGGCCCACCATATTGTGCGGGCGGCAGGCGGGGTGAGTTCAGCGGCCGTCCTGCCCGCAGCCCAGCCGCGCACGAATGTGGCTGCGCGGGATGCTCTTTACTACCGGCCGGCCTAGCTGCTCCAATATATGGTTCTGGCGAATAAGCGCGCCGTGCCGGAAAGACCCGCTCGCTGCCGGAACCGGCCGGTCCATCAATCCGCGGACGTAGCCACCCAATGCGGCATAGGTCTGCGCCGAGCGATCAGGGTCGCTCTGGCCAATCCCCCGCCGTGCCGCCAGCCTTTGAGAACGTTCGTTTTCAACGAAACAGTCAAGCTCGACTGTCGCCAGGCCATATTGGTACCAATTATCCGGATCATCAACGAGGCGGGATAGCGTATGGGCAGCCGGCGCCGAGAGAGCATTGCCCGCGTTGCAAAAATCCAGGAATTCATGAATTTTCTTGATGCTGCCCGCACACGCCGCCCCGTTGAAAGAGATAAATATATCGTGCCGGTCCGCATAATTATACAGCGCCTCCGCCGAGATCGGACTGTTTTGTTCAATGGCTGGGTGATTGTGTTCAAGCATGTGCCGGCAAATCATAAACACGCCAGAAATGAACTGATATTGGCTGGTCAGCGCATCACTGACGGTTGACTGGAACGGCTTATGACGGGTGCAGCGTTTCTGGTAAGCAATCAGGGCGATGCTTGACCGGGCGATGATGTGGAGATCCCAGATGCCAGGCACATGGGCCGGGGGCAATTGGGCAAGGTGATGCGCGTGGACCGCCCCGGTAATGTCCAATGCTGCATCAAAATTTTGCATCGCGATGCGCAGTGCGGACATGTTGATTTTCCGCCCCTCGCGCGAATCCTTGTATTTGCACACAATCATTTGTGCAGGAATGTGATGATTTAAGATAAACGGCCGCGCATTTTCCTCCCCCAATTGCCGCCCGCTTTGAGAGAAGAGCGAAGACACGCCATTCCACAGGCCATAATGGAATTCCATATCGGCTGTGCCCCACGGTTTGGGCAGAATGGGCCACAAGACCTTTTTCAAAGATTGCTTGATTAACTTTCTCCGCGCTGGCTTCCCAAATCAGGACAGAGGCGTTGCTCCGCTATTATAGTTTACCCGATCGGGTAGCTTACTTACCGCAAGAGGCAAAGATCCAGAAGAGATATGCCCTAAGAGATAAGCCCGAAAAGATAAGGATGCGTTGGCTTGACACACTATGTAGCATTCCCTGTTTCAAAGGCCGTCGAGCCGCTCGGCGGTTCGGCTGCGGCCTTGTCTTGGGATTGTGATCCATTGGAGGCGCAGCTTTGCGCGCAATTGGAGGAGGAGTGGACCGAGTTGGCCAGCGATGCCAGCGAGCAGAACCCGTTCCTGTTTCCGCACTTCATTGCCCAGTCACTGGCTTTGTTCAGCGACCAGTCGGCCAGGCTGCTGGCGATCCGCGATGCGGGAATTTTGATTGCGATAGTAATCCTGCGCCGCGATGTCGGATATGCGAAACTGCCGGTGCCATTCCTGCGCAGCGCAGTGCACCATGAACAGTTCCTGTGCACTCCGTTGGTGCGTGCGGGATATGAGGCCCAGTTCGCGACTGGATTATGCGCGTGGCTCGAACATGCGCCAGCTCATTACTGCTTTGTCAAGCTGTCGATGATCGGTGCGGACGGGCCCATTGCGCACGCTATCACGCATCATTGCGGGACGGATGGGCGGCGTGTCTTTGCCGCAAACCGGTTTGAACGCGCCGCAATCGTGCCGCGGGGCACAAATGCGGGCGAAGTAGATGATCTGCTGACCGCCAACCGGCGCAAGAGCATTCGCAGGGCAACCAAAGGCCTCGCCAAAATGGGTGCTGTTACGTTTGAACGATTGAGCGATGGCGCACAGCTGGTCGATTGGACGGGCCAGTTCTTCGCTATGGAAAACACTGGCTGGAAGCAGAAAAATGGCTCTTCGATCCTGTCGTGCGAACATGAAACGGCACTCTACAGGCGCATGATCGTCGACGCGTTTGCAGCGGGCAAGTTGCAATTTACGCGGCTGTGTCTTGACGGCGAGCCGATTGCCTACACGCTCGACATTGCAGCAGGGCCAACCGTCTTTTGCCTCAAATCAGCGATTGATCAGCGTTATCGTAAATTTTCGCCGGGTGTCCTGATGGAGCTTGAGACGCTAAAGACCTATCTCACCGCGAAAGAATGCACGTTTGTTGACTCCTGTACAGCTCCCGACAATAGCATGCTCAACGAATTATGGCCTGACCGTAAAGCTCTTGCGGATTTGCTGATCGCGCGCAAAGGGATTGTCTATGCCATCATCTTCCGGGCGATCCATATGATCAAGTTGCTGCTCAACACCGCAGTCAGGATATAATATGAGCAGCACAGACAAACCCGTGGTTCACGGCCATAGCCGGACTTTTACGGTTGCCGATCTGGATGCACCGACACAGCCGCTGCTGGCGGTCATGGTGGACTTGTTTCAGCAAGGTCAGACATCGCATCACGCCGCGTTTCCAGCCCATTTTGGTCCGGCCAGCGACAGCGCCCCAATTGCTCGATATTGCAGAGGGTTTTTAAAGCCGCGCAACCCGTTTCGCAAACGCAGTGGCTTTGCCAAAGGCCTGTTCATAGATGGCGTGCTGGCCGGCCATGTGCTGTACCGGCTTAACAAGGGCTACAACGTATTTTATGGCAGCCCGCGCTGGAGCTGCTTTATCGAAGACATTACCATAACAGAAACGGCGCGCGGCACAGGCGGCGCATCTGCACTTATGGAGGCGTTGCTGGCCGATATGGAAGCCCTGGGCCAGTGCGTCATTTCTGGCACGGTATGGAATATGAACGCGGCGTCAGCGGCGCTGTTTACCAAACACGGCTTTGAACCATTGTCACGGGCATTTCACAAGGTGCTGCCGTGATGCATGCCAGACTTTGGGTGACACTTGCAGCGTTCGGATTGGCAGCCTGCTCTGACCAGGCGTCTGAGAGCACAATCGCGCTCACCGGTGCATCGCCGCATATGGTGCTGCTGGTGGGCGATCAGGACGAGCAGGACCAAGACTTTGTGACCGTTCTGGATGTCGATCCAAACAGTCCGGCGCGCGGACAGCCGCTGGGTTCGGTACGCATCGGGCATAAAGCATCAATGGTGCACCACATGGAATATACTGCGCCGCCCAAGGGTGAACCGATTTTCATGAACGGTCATCATCACGAATTATCCTTGATCGTGGATATTGCCGATCCGGCAAATCCCAAAATTGCCACCTCGTTCACGCCGCCAGCGCCGTTGCGCTTCCCCCATGATTATGCCCGCACCACCAGCGGGACGCGGCTGGTGGGCTTCCTGCGCAGCGAAGGTGATAGCCCGAACCCTGATGAGGCGACATCGCCCGGCAATCATGGCGGCATCGCGGAATACACCATGCAGGGTGAACTGATCCGCACGGCTTCGGCGGCGGCCGCAGGTTACACCAAGGCGATCCGGCCCTATGCCTTTGCCCAATTGCCGCAAATCGACCGGATTACCGTAACCAGCGCGCCGATGATGGAAACATCATGGGCTGATGTGATCCAGATTTATCGCTATTCCGATTTTAAGCTGCTGCATACGCTCGACCTGAAAGTCGGCGTTGATTATCAAGGCAATCGGGTCGAGGGCATCAATGGCGCAGGCTTTGGCCAACATGTGCTGGCGGACGGGTCCATTTTCCTTAATTCCTACGGCTGCAATTTCTACCATTTGACCGGTATCGATACGCAGGCGCCCCAGCTTGATCTCGTATTCTCGGTCGAAACGGATCCGCCCAGCGACCCGGCACAAATCAGGGGTGCGTGCGGCATTCCCCTGCTGATCGGGCAATATTGGATTCAGCCCATCGGCAAGAAGAAGCAGCTTGTCGTGCTCGACATCTCCGATCCCAAATCGCCCACAGAGGTGTTCCGGTTCGACACGCCAGAAGGTTTTGCGCCGCATTGGATGGGTAAGGACCCTGCGGGCAACCGGCTGATTATGGGCGCAGAGCTGGGCGGCGAGCAGGGTTTCTACATGCTGCGCTTCGATACCCGTTCGGGCCGGATAGAATTTGACCCTGACTTTGCCGATTATCGCAGCGACAGCCTGTTCAATATCTTTCGTGCGAAAAGCACAGGCTATATCTCGCTTGACCGCGAGGATTGGCCGCATGGCGCGACCGGCGCTGCGTGGGGCCATGCGGCCGTGTTCTTTGATGGCAGCTAGGCGGGCATGACCGCCCCCAGCAATTTCAGAGACCGGGTCCGCCGCGCGCTGATCTGGCGGTCAGGCACGCAGATCTTGGCGCAGTTTATATCATGGGGCAGTACGCTTGCTGTGATCCGGATTCTCGATCCGGCAGATTACGGCCTGTTCGCGATGACACAAGTCGTCCTCGTCCTCTTGAGCTTTTTTAACGGTTATGGCCTTGCCAGCTCGATCATCCAGTCAGAACAGGTCAATCCGCGCGAGTTACGGCAAGCCTTTGGTGCGCTGCTGATCCTGAATGTGGGGATTGCCGTGTTGCAATTCCTGCTCGCCCCGGTGGCGGCAGAGTATTACGGCCAGCCCATCATTGCCGAGCTGTTGCAGGTACAGGCGCTGATATTTCTGGCAACGCCTTTCATCGTACTGCCCGAGGCGCTGATGGCGCGCAATCTTGAGTTCAAGAAGACCGCGCTGATCAATCTGCTGTCGGCTGTCATCGGCGCGATTACTGCGCTTACCTGTGCGCTCAACGGGCTGGGTGTGTGGACATTGGTCTATGCAGCCATAGCGATATTCTGGACGCAGGGCATCGGGCTCTTCCTGTCCGCCCGAATGTTTATCTGGCCCAGCTTCAACTTTCGCGGGTCGAAAAAAATGTTCACCTTTGGCGGAACTGTTTTGTTGGCGCATGTGTGCTGGACGATCCAAAGTCAGTCTGATGTCTTCATCGCCAGCCGCTCGCTTTCGCTGCAACAGCTCGGCCTCTATGCAGAAGCCCTGTTCCTGACCACCATCTTCACGGCCAAGTTTGTACCGCCTTTGAACGAGGTTGCTTTCCCGGCATATGCCCGGATACAGGATGATCTGGCGGCGCTGAACTGGTCCTTCCTCAAATCTGTCCGATTGATCATGCTGATCGCGTGTCCGATCTATTTTGGGATGGCGGTGACTGCGCACGAGCTGGTGCATGTCATGCTCGGGGAGAAATGGCTCCCGATGGCGCCGATTGTGTCGGTTCTGGCGCTGGTGATGCCGTTGATGACGTTACAAATCCTGTTCGCGCCAGCCAACAATGCTCTGGGCAAGCCGCATATATCTGCGCGTGTGACCATGTTCGGGGCGGCTGTAATGTCGGTCAGCTTTCTGGTCGGTGTGCAATATGGCGTGATGGGACTGGCTTATGCCTGGGTTGCAGGTTTTCCATGCCTCACAATATTGACTTTCCTGCTTTCAAAGCCGCATCTGGGCTTAACCGTTGCCGGCCTCGCAAGATCAGTGTGGCCAGGGCTATCCGCTGCCTGTGTGATGGCTGGGGTGGTATATCTGACCAACGGCATCCTGCCAGAAATGTCTGTGTACATCCGGCTTAGCATATTGCTCGCGACAGGAGCGGGCACATATGTGTGTCTGCTATTTGTGCTGGCCAGACCAACCCTGTTCGAGCTCGCGGCGTTGCTTCAATCGCGCAAAGCTGCATGATGACAGATGTGTGCCGCTCGGGCGCGGGATGATCGCAACAATTGTGCCGCCGACAAGCTGCGCTCCGCATGGCGGAGGCGGGACCCCGCGCAGGTCAATTTCGCTCTGGCGCACGAAGTCCAGCGCCATCTTCCCCGCATCGTAGCCATACAGCCTGCCGCCTCCAGCGGTATTGCCTGACCGGCTCTCAATAACCACGGCATACGCCTGATCCCGAAAAGCAGACTTTATGCTACCGCCGCCGAAAACCAAGCGCCGTCAGGCACTTGGCCGACCATCAGTGCCGCGCCTTTTATCTTGCAGTTCATCCACCACTCACCCGGGCGAACCACCGCGCGCTCCTGGCGGGCCATTTCGGCCACTCCGGCACCGCCCGCGATCGGCGATCTTCCAGGTCAAAGTGGGTCAGTCGGGGTGTGGGAGATTTGTCCGGGATAGCAACGGCTTGAAGCGCGACTGACCCACTCTGTGCCGCAGATTCGCCACCGGGTCACTAGTGGGTCAGAAGTTCCACACCGCCAAAATCAGCTATAACGCACTGACCTTGCTACACTTTCCATGCGGCATCCGCTGCGTAGGGTGTACGCCCTAAGGCTTCCCCAACTGCGGGGCGTGATTCGGTAGCTGAGCCGGGCCATTCAATGAGGGTTATGAAGATGGTTGCTTGGTCGTCAGCAGGGAGGGTCATCCGTCACATTGTCCTCCGACTCTTCGATCGTCCAGAAGTGACTCAGGACTTCCATAAAGCTGGCGACTGGATTGTCTGGGGCAGTTTCACCTAACGAACGGACCGATAGAGCGACCTTCTCGCGAAGACCTAAATTGGTCACCGATATTCGATACTCGCCCGCCTTCTCGACGGTAATCAGGATCGGACTCCCGCCAGTCTGGTTCAAAACATCTGAGTCCAAGCCGGAGAGTTCCCGTTGCGCACCGGCACTTCGATCGATGAGCCGCGCGTCTTGCTCATTGGCAAAGCTCCTCACCAAGTCAGACAGCCTTCGCTGCGCATCCTCGGTTTTCGGGCAGAGGCTATAGGTCTGCTTCGCTTCCATTTCCTTGTCTGTGTCGTTAAATTGACTGCAAGCAGATATGAAGAGCAGCGGAACCGCCAGCGCGATTGCCTTCATCCGATTCCGCATCAGTAAGCTCCAACTGTGCAGCCGATCGTCGCTCGTGCAGCGAGCGCAGTGAATATCGCCCAACCGCCAATTGAATTTTCCAAAGCATGGGGGCCAGTCCCTCTACCCTCAATAAAAACTTTGGAACCATACCAAGTCGGCGTGATGGTGATTTCTGCCGACCGCGAATGATATCGATGCCCTTCCTGCGTGATATTCGTGATTGTCCGAGCGCCGGGATTAACGATTTGAGTAATGGGATTCCCGCCTGTTAGGACGATATCCGTTGTTGTCCCTGGCCTTGCCGCAAGAGCACCGGGAGCGGAATTTCCCGGCTTGCTGGATTGAGCAAAGAGTTCATCGGCACTGCAAAACGCGTAATCACCAACCTTGAAATGTGGATCTGGACTTGTAACGGTTTTGTGCCGGTGACTTGAGAGTTTAACACTCGCGCAAGGAGACCGACGAGATGAAGAAGCATACAGAAGAGTTCAAGCAAGAGGCCGTGCGCATTGCGCTGACCAGCGGGC